>CAZGOL010000007.1:0-30293 GCA_964527755.1 uncultured Ottowia sp. | reverse complement strand
AGCTCGGGCCCGACAGCGCCCGTCTGCGGCGCCTGACCGCACCGCGCCTTGCACCCGCGCTGTGGCAAGGCTTGCTGGCACGGATGGCCCAGGCCGGGCAGGTCACCCTGCACGGCGCGGTGGTGCACCTGCCGACACACGGTGCGGAACTCTCGGCCACCGAGGCGCGCATCGCGCAAAAAGTGGCGCCAGTGCTGGCGCAAGCAGGCTTCAGCGGCGCTTGGGCGCGCGATCTGGCGCGCGATGCACAGGAGGCGGAACCGCTGGTGCGCACCACGCTGGCGCGCCTGGCACGCCGTGGTGAGCTGCACCAGATCGTGAAGGACCTCTACTACGCGCCCGCCTGCCTGGCTGCACTGGCCCGGCTGGCACGCACGGTCGGCGACGCACACGATGGCATCGTGCTGGCAGCCGACTTTCGCGATTCGACCGGCCTGGGTCGCAAGCGGGCCATTCAAATTCTGGAATACTTCGATCGCATCGGTTTCACGCGCCGGATCGGCGACACGCACAGGCTCAGAAACGACTGCACACTGTTTGACGGCTAGCGGCACGATCAATCGGAAGGGCAACCATCCTGGTGGGTGGGCCGGGCTTCAAACCCGGTGGGTGGCGCCAAGCGTCGCCGGGTGGGTTCGACTCCCATGCCCTTCCGCCACCAGCGAGAATTCGTTCATGAGCGATCCCCCCTCCGACCACCCGCCCGAGCTGTACTACCTGATGGAACACCAAGTCTGGGCGCGGCTGGAGGGCGATGGGAGGGCGACAGTCGGCATCACGCGCCTGGGCATCCAGCTGTCTGGCGAGATCTACATGTGCCGTGCCAAGCGGGTCGGTACGCCAGTTGCCCAGGGGGCAACGGTGGCGGTGGTGGAACTGGCCAAGTCGATCGTGCCCGTCAAGTCACCGGTGACCGGCACGGTGGTCGAGGTCAACGAGGCGCTCGAAGATCGACCCTGGCTGGTGCACCGCGACCCGTACGACGCCGGCTGGATCGCCCGACTGGTGCCAACCGATTTCCGTGCCGACCGGAGGGCGCTGTTGCACGGGGTGGCCGCGCAGTTTGCCCTCGCGGATTTCGCACGCGAGCACGCCGCCGAGTTCACTCCCGCCACCAGCACACCGCCCACGCCATGAGTTTTGCCGAGCACGGCGTCGCCGGTGTCGCCATCCTGCTGTGGTCGGCGGACCCCACCGTCCCCGAGCGACTCGCCACGCCCTTTTTCCACGCCAGTGCGGCGGCTGCCATGGACGTGACGGTGGAGATCTATTTCGCCGCTCGCAGCGTGCACCTGCTGGTGCCAGGCGTTGCGGAGCGACTGCGCGCCAGCGATCGGACCGACAAGACCATAGCCGACAACCTGCGCGAAGCGGTCGAGTTCGGCGCCCGGTTGCTGGTTTGCTCCGACGCGCTGCACGCCCAGGGCATCGACCTGGCTTCCCTGATGCCAGGCTGCCAGCGCGGCGGCGCGGTGCAGTTCATGGCACGCGCCATCGATCTGCAGTGGCGCACGCTGGTCTTCTGACCCATCAGACGTCGATTGCGGTGGCAGAACCCGCACGCTGGCGCAACTCGAATTTCTGGATCTTGCCGGTGCTGGTCTTGGGCAACTCGCCGAACACAATCGCGCGTGGCACTTTGAAGCTGGCCAGATGCTGCCTGCAATGCGACACGATGTCGGCCGCACTCACCTGCGCCCCTGCCTTCAACTCGACGAATGCGCACGGGGTTTCACCCCATTTGGGATCCGGTTTGGCCACCACCGCGGCCGCCAGCACTGCGGGGTGACGGTAGAGTACATCCTCGACTTCGATCGAGGAGATGTTTTCTCCGCCGGAAATGATGATGTCCTTGCTGCGGTCCTTGATCTTGATGTAGCCGTCGGGATACTGAACGGCCAGGTCACCCGAGTGGAACCAGCCGCCAGCAAAGGCTTCCTGCGTGGCTTGCGGGTTCTTCAGATAACCTTTCATCGTGATGTTGCCGCGGAACATGATCTCGCCCATGGTTTCGCCATCCATCGGCACCGGTTGCATCGTTTGCGCATCAAGCACGCGCGCGTCGCGCTGCAAGTGGTATCGAACGCCTTGACGCGCGTTGAGTTGCGCGCGCTCGCCGATCTGCAACTGATCCCAGGCGGCGTGCTTGGCACAGACCGTGGCTGGCCCGTAGACCTCGGTCAGACCGTAGACGTGGGTCAGATCGAACCCGAGCTTTTCCATGCCCTCGATCATCGAAGCCGGTGGCGCGGCACCCGCCACCATGCACTTGATGCCGCGCGGCACCCCCGCCTTCATCTCGTCTGGTGCATTCACCAGCAGGCTCTGCACGATCGGCGCGCCGCAGTAATGCGTGACGCCGTGTTCGCGAATGGCGTCGAAAACCGCCTTGGCCTCGACTCGGCGCAGGCACACGTTCACGCCCGCGCGCGCCGCCACCGTCCACGGAAAGCACCAGCCGTTGCAGTGAAACATCGGCAGCGTCCACAGGTAGACCGCATGCTTGGGCAGATCCCATTCGAGGATGTTGCTGATGGCGTTGGTGGTCGCGCCGCGGTGGTGGTAGACCACGCCCTTCGGGTTGCCCGTCGTGCCCGAGGTGTAGTTGAGCGCGATGGCGTCCCATTCGTCGGTCGGATATTGCCACGCGAACTGCCCATCGCCGCGCGCGACGAAGGCGTCGTAGGTGGTGCTGCCGATCTTCTCGCCCGCGCCGTACAACGCGTCTTCCACGTCGATCACCAGAATGGGTGCTGTCCCCTGGCGCAGCGCCAGAGCCTGCTTCATGATCGGCGCGAACTCGACGTCGACGATCACCACTCTGGCTTCACCGTGGTCGAGCATGAAGGCCACGGCCTCCGGATCCAGGCGCGTATTCAGCGTGTTGAGCACCGCGCCTGCCATCGGCACGCCAAAATGCACCTCAACCATTGGAGGTGTATTGGGCAACATCACCGCCACGGTGTCGTTCTTGCCGATGCCGACCTGCTGCAGCGCGCTGGCCAGTTGCCGACACCGCGAGTAGGTTTCGCCCCAGGTGCGGCGCAGCGGGCCGTGCACCACCGCAAGGCGATCCGGATACACCTCGGCGGCGCGCTGGATGAAGGCCAGCGGCGTCAGCGGCGCGAAGTTGGCCTCGTTTCGAGGCAGGTCGGTGTCGAAGATCGTGGGCATGAAAAGCTCCTCGGGCAACGGGTCGGCAGCGCGCGAATCATCATACCCAGCCTCGCCACGCCGACGCGGTTCAGCAGGACCCAAAGGCAGCCCAAGCCCGCACGAATGGCCATCACCACAGGGAGCTATGGATACAGCGCCAACTTGTCCTCGATCCACGGACCGAACACCCGCCCGAGCTTTCCATAGCCGGCGGGAGTCAGGTGGATCTCGTTGACCCAGTCACCGGACGACCCCTCGGTTTCGGGTTGCGCCGCCTCGATTTCTGACAGACCCGCCGAATCGAACACGTGCACGTGCGGTCGTGCCTGCGGCTTGCCGCTGTCTTGGTCCAACGACAGCAAAAGGGCGCGCAAGCGGCCGAACAATACGTCGCTGACCGCCTGCGCATCGACCCCCGTCAGTCCGTAGCGCTGCAATGCCGGATACAGCCAACCTCGCGGCGCGCCCACGGTGCCGGCCGGGCGCACCGTTGGCAAGGCATAGGTGTGCAGAAAAATGGGGCGCCCCCGGCTCGGCCCCTGGCCGTGCCGGCGCAGCAGTTCCGCGAAGTTGGCCAGCAGATACGAGGCCAGGCGCCCCCAGCCGGCATCGCTCACGAAGCGTTCTGGGCCCACCCGCGCGGATGCTGCCACCTCATGGGACGAGAGCAGCAAACGGAGCTCGGGCGGGGTCGGTGTCCCATCCGGTTGCAGCGGCGGAACCCGCGCGGCATCGATCAGATCATTGCCACCGGCCGACACCAGCAGCGCTTCCCAGCAGCGCGCGTCACCACGCCCGCGCAGCAACCGGTCGAAATACGGATCCTCATACCACTGCACCATGTGCTGCAAGGTGTCGCCAGGGTAGGCGCAGTTCACAATCGCCGTGCTCTGGCTGACTTCGAGCTTGAACAGCACGTTGGAGGCCTGCAGCAGGTTCAACGTGCTGATGGTGAACCACGAATCCCCTTCGGCCAGCAGGCGGCGGCCAAAGTCGGCCAATGGCGGCGGATCTGGGCGGAACATCCAGTCAGCGGGATACACCAGGGGTTTCATCGGTAGTCGACTCCGCTCAGGTCAACGAACACGTTGGCCTGCATGTGAATCCATCCAACGACACAGAGTCAGTGTGCCGCCTCGACCGCATGAAGGCAAGCATTGCCGCCAAGGCATGCGACGGGACACGCCACGTCATCCTCACCACCCGACACATCCCAGCCGGATGGGGGCGCGGGCACAATACCCAAGTGGCCATTCCTCAGCAATTCATCCAGGATCTACTTGCACGCGCCGATGTCGTAGAAATTGTCGGCCGCTACGTGCAGTTGAAAAAAACCGGCGCAAATTTCTCCGGTCTGTGCCCGTTCCATAGCGAAAAATCGCCCTCCTTCACGGTCAGCCCGTCCAAGCAGTTCTACCACTGCTTCGGCTGCGGCAAAAACGGCAACGCCATCGGTTTCCTGATGGAGCACACCGGCGCCGGCTTCATCGAAGTGGTCCACGATCTGGCTCAGCAGTACGGCATGCAAGTGCCCGAGGACGAACGCAACCCGGCGCAGCGCTTGCGAGCAGCGCAGGAAGCGGCAAGACGCACCACCCTCACCGATGTGCTGGCGCGGGCCGGCGAGGTCTGGTGCCAGCAGCTGAAGACTTCTCGACGTGCGATCGACTATCTGAAGGGCCGTGGCGTCTCCGGCCAGACGGCGCGTGACTTCGGTCTTGGGTACGCGCCCGATGGTTGGCGCACGCTGGCCAGCGTCTTCCCCGATTACGCCGATCCGTTGCTGGTGGAGAGCGGGTTGGTCATCGTGGGCGAAGACGACCAGGAGAAGCGCTATGACCGCTTTCGCGACCGCATCATGTTCCCGATTCGTTCGGTCAAGGGAGAAGTCATCGGTTTCGGGGGGCGCGTACTGGGCGATGAAAAACCCAAATACCTCAACTCCCCGGAAACCCCGGTGTTCCACAAGGGTCGTGAGTTGTACGGCTTGTTCGAAGCCCGCGGCGCACTGCGCGAGCACGGGTTTGCACTGGTGGTCGAAGGTTACATGGATGTGGTGGCACTTGCGCAGTTGGGTTTTGCCAACGCCGTCGCCACCCTCGGCACCGCCTGCACACCAGATCACGTGCAAAAGCTGTTTCGCTTCACGGATCAGGTGGTGTTCAGTTTCGATGGCGACGCCGCCGGTCGACGCGCGGCACGCAAGGCATTGGAGTCGGCGCTCCCGCTGGCCACCGATGTGCGCAGCGTCAAGTTCCTTTTCTTGCCGTCCGAACACGATCCGGACAGTTTCATCCGCATGGAGGGGGCTGGCGCTTTTGGCCAGGCCGTGGCACATGCCGTGCCCCTGTCCCGGTTCCTGCTGGAGTGCGCAGCCGAAGGCTGCGACCTCGACACCGCCGAAGGTCGTTCGCACATGGCCGCCAACGCCAAGCCTCTGTGGCAACTCCTGCCCAGTGGCGCGCTGGCGCAACAATTGCTCGCCGAGGCCGCAACCCGGATTCAGCTTGGCGTCCGCGAACTGCAGCAACTTTGGCGCCCAGTCGATGACTCGCCAGGACGCATCCACAGCAACGACGTCATGAGCGGCCGGAGGTCGACGGAACGGAAAAATGACCCGTCGTCAAGTGCCTCCATCCGCATGGCAACCAACCGAGCGACTGCGGGGCGGATCACTCGCTGTTTGCAGATCGTGCTGACTGACCCGCGCGCCTGGGGCAGGCTCGGACAAGGCGACCAAGCGATGTTGTGCGATTTGCGACCACCCCACGGCCCGTTGTTCACCTGGTTGGCCGGACAAGACATGGACCATGGGGCGCGGCCCTGGGCGGCATTGCGCGAAGCGCTGCGCGGACACGAGCACGAAGCGTTCGCAGTCGATCTGGTGGAACGCCTGCCGCCCGAAATAGAAAGTGACGCGGACGAGCTGGCGCGCATTCTGGCGCTGGAGCACGACGCACGCTACGCCGCTGAGCGCCAACGGATCGCCACCGCCGCCAGCGAAGGGGACCGTAACGCCTACGCACGACTGCGCGACATGCCAATCGTGCGACCGCGCTGAAGTCTCGGATGGCAAAATTCGCGAGGGCACAACAACCCGCCGTCACGGCAATCTCTCTTGAAATCGGGATTTCGTGTTATAATGCCCGGCTTGTCATCGGCAAGAGCGACAGCAGCACCTCCGGAACGGCACAGGCGTCATCAGCAGACGCCCTTCCCTCCCAGTGGGATGGCCATACAGCCGCAAGGACTGCACACCAAATGTTCGCCCGACCATCTTGTCCCTGACGGCTTGCCGGAATCGCGCCTGCTTTTTCGAGACGCAAAGCGCAGGCCGGAGCATTTTCTTTTGTCCTGATTCGGATTCAAGTCACCGAGCCGCCGGCGCGTGGTTGCCTGCTGGCCGATGATTCGAAACCCCCATAAGGTCGAACCATGTCCACTCGCACGAAGTCCGCCAAACCCGCCGCCAAGGTCGCGGTGAAATCTGCTGCCAAACCGGCAACCAGGAAAGCCGAACCCATGGGCACCAAGAGCGCGAAGAGTACCGAAGATAGGCAACTCAAGTCAGGCACCAGCAAAACCGTCGCCAAGAACCCGGCACCGAAGGCGGTCGCGCCCAAGCCCGCAGCCAAGCAGGTCACGCGTCCTGCCAAGAGCAAAGGCGCGGCAGCAGCCGAGAAATCACCCCCACCCCGGCGCGGGCAGCCGGGCAAGCCAGCATCCAAGGACATCGATGACACCGACTTGTCCGATATCGAATCGGACCTGGAGGGAGAACCCGAGGTCGGCACCGCAGTCGAAGTGGTCGAAAAAGCCAAGCCGTTGCGCATGAAGATCAGCAAGGCCAAGGAGCGGGCCTTGATGAAGGAGTTCGGCCTGGACGAAGGTGTGCTCTCCGAGGAAGAGATGAACACCCGACGGGCCAACCTGAAAACGCTGCTCAAGCTCGGCAAGACGCGCGGCTATCTGACACACGGTGAGATCAACGATCACCTCCCCGACAAACTGGTCGATACCGAAACCCTGGAAGCGGTGGTTTCCATGCTCAACGATCTGGGCGTGGCTGTATACGAACAAACCCCCGACGCCGAGACCCTGTTGTTGACCAACACCGGCACCAGTACCGCCACCGAGGAAGAAGCCGAGGAAGAGGCCGAGGCCGCCCTGTCCACCGTGGACAGTGAGTTCGGTCGAACGACCGATCCGGTGCGCATGTACATGCGTGAAATGGGCACGGTCGAATTGCTCACGCGCGAAGGCGAAATCGAGATCGCCAAGCGCATCGAGGGCGGCCTGATGGAGATGATGGAGGCCATCAGCGCCAGTCCGACGACGATCGCCGAAATCCTGAAGATGGCGCGCGAGATTCGTGAAGGCAAGGTCGTCATCAACACCATCGTCGATGGCTTTGTCGACGCCAACGAGAACGACGACTACGTCGCGGAAGAAGATTACGACGAGTACGACGAAGAGGACGACGACGACGGCAAGGGTGGATCCAAGGCCATGACGCGCCTGTTGGAAAAACTCAAGTCCGAAGCGCTCGAGCGCTTTGACGAGATCGGCGCGCTGTTCGACAAGGTGCACAAGGCATATGACAGGGAGGGCTGGGGATCACCAGCCTACGGCAAGGCGCAACATGCGCTGTCGGCGCGCCTCATGACGATTCGCTTCACCGCCAAAACCATCGAGAAGCTATGCGACATGCTGCGTAGCCAAGTCGACGACGTGCGCAAGTATGAGCGCGAGTTGCGCCGCATCATCGTCGACCGCTGCGGGTTTCCGCAAGAACAGTTCATTGCCGACTTCTCGGGGCGCGACCGCTCTGGGCAGCGTGCAACCTCGCAGTTGCTCAATCTCAAGTGGTCGGAGCGCCAATCGACGGCTGGCAAGCCCTGGAGCGCGATCATGGAGCGCAACATCCCGCCGATTCAGGATTTGCAACAAAAACTGATCGATCTGCAGGCGCAAGTGGTTGTCCCTCTACACGAGCTCAAGGACATCAACAAGCGCATGAACGAAGGGGAGGCGAGTTCGCGCGAAGCCAAGAAAGAGATGATCGAAGCCAACTTGCGCCTGGTCATCAGCATCGCCAAAAAATACACCAATCGGGGCCTTCAGTTCCTTGATCTGATCCAGGAAGGCAACATCGGCCTGATGAAGGCGGTGGACAAGTTCGAATATCGCCGCGGCTACAAGTTCTCGACCTACGCCACCTGGTGGATTCGCCAGGCCATCACCCGCTCCATCGCCGACCAGGCGCGCACCATCCGCATTCCGGTGCACATGATCGAGACCATCAACAAGATGAACCGCATCAGCCGCCAGCACCTGCAGGAATTCGGTTTCGAGCCCGATGCCAGCGTGCTGGCCGAGAAGATGGAGATGCCCGAGGACAAGATCCGCAAGATCATGAAGATTGCCAAAGAGCCGATCTCGATGGAGACGCCGATCGGAGACGACGACGACAGCCATCTGGGCGACTTCATCGAGGACCAGAACAACACCGCACCCGTGGACGCAGCCCTGCAAGCCGGTCTGCGCGACGTGGTCAAGGACATCCTCGACAGTCTCACGCCCCGGGAGGCCAAGGTGCTGCGCATGCGTTTCGGCATCGAGATGGACAACGACCACACGCTGGAGGAAGTCGGCAAGCAGTTCGACGTCACACGGGAGCGCATTCGCCAGATCGAAGCCAAGGCGCTGCGCAAGCTCAAGCATCCGAGCCGTTCGGACAAACTGCGTACCTTCACGGACAACACCTGACCTCACCGCCAAATCTCGCACCAACGCTTGACCATCAAGCGTCTGGTGCTATTTTTTGAACCCACGATGAATCCGGAAGCGGCCCAACTCTGGAAGGCCCCGCGCTGGACACTGGCGATCCTGCTTGCCATGCTGGGCATGCTGGGGCCATTTTCCATCGACACCTACCTGCCGGCATTCGCGGCGATTTCACGATCGCTTGACGCGAGTCCGCTGCAGATGCAGCAAACCCTGTCGGCGTATCTGTTCGGCTTTGCTTTCATGAACCTGTTTCATGGCGCGCTTTCGGACAGTTTCGGTCGTCGACCCGTGATCCTTGGCGGCTTGGCACTGTTCACCCTCGCCTCCGTCGGCTGCGCGTTGTCGCAAACCGTCGAGCACCTGATCTTCTTTCGCGCGCTGCAGGGCTTGTCCACGGGCGCCGGCATCGTCGTCTCGCGCGCCGTCATCCGCGATATGTTTCCACCTTCCGAAGCTCAGCGGGTGATGAGCCAGATCACGATCTTCTTTGGCGTTGCGCCTGCTGTCGCTCCGATGATGGGAGGCGTGCTGTCCGAATACCTGGGCTGGCATTCGATCTTCTGGTTCCTGGTCGGCGTGGGTCTCGTGCTGATCGCTTCCAACTTGCGCCTGTTGCCTGAAACCCTGCACGTCAAGGACCGTCAGCCTTTTCAATTCCGTCATTTGATGCACGGTTACGCCTTGTTGCTCTCTGATCCGCGTTTCCTTTTGCTCGCGCTGGCATCGGGGGTCCCATTCAACGGCTTGTTTCTGTACATTCTGGCGGCGCCAGCGTACCTGGGCGACGTCCTGCACCTGAAACCGACCCAGTTTTTCTGGTTCTTCGCGCTCAGCATCGCCGGCATCATGGCGGGTTCGTGGATGTCGGGGCGCATGGCGGGCAAGGTTGCCCCGAAAAATCAGATCATGCAGGGCTTTCGAATCATGGTGGCGATCTCGATCCTCAATGCCGCCGCCAATGCCTTGTTCAATGCAAACGTATGGTGGTCGCTGTGGCCGATCGCCTTGTTCGCGTACGGATGGGCGCTGATGGTCCCGGTGGTGACATTGCTGGTGCTCGACCTGCATCCGGACCGCCGTGGCATGGCCTCGTCGTTGCAGGCCGTGGTTGGCTCGATAGCCAACGGCATCGTGGCTGGCGCCGTGGCACCGCTGGTGATGCATTCGGCGTTCTGGCTGGCCATCACCTCGATGATTTTTCTGGCCGTCGGGCTGGTTGCCTGGCTATGGCTGCACCAGCGCTGGCCGGCGATCGGCCGGCTGGCACACGAGACCCAAGCTGCGTCCTGAGGCAATCAGCCGGAAAGGTCCGAATCGAGCGACGTTGACGCGTCGCCGGACTCAAGCAGCCCTTTGTCCACCCACGCCAAGGTAGGTTTCGATCACGCGGCGGTCACGCATCAAATCGCCCGCCTCACCCGACAGCGCCACCGCGCCCATTTCCAGCACATAACCTCGATCAGCCACTTGCAGCGCCGCCCGCGCGTTTTGTTCGATCAGCAGAATCGCGACGCCCAGCTCGCGCAGGGAAGCGACGATGTGCAGAACCTCACGCACGATGAGTGGCGCCAACCCAAGCGACGGTTCGTCGAGCATCAGCAGGCGCGGCCGAGCCATCAGTGCCCGACCGATGGCCAGCATCTGGCGCTCGCCCCCGGAAAGCGTCGAAGCCAGCTGTGCGTGCCGCTCGCGCAGGCGCGGGAACAGATCGAACACCTCCGCCATCCGTTCGGCCTGGTCGCGCTGACCACGGCGCCACCGGACAAAACCGCCCAGGAGCAAGTTGTCTTCAACCGACATGTCGCCAAAGAGTTCGCGCTTTTCGGGCACCAACCCGACGCCCCGCGCCACCATCGCCTCGACCGTCGGGCGTGCGATGATTGCCCCGTCGAACCGCAATGTCCCACTGGAAGGCAGCAAACCGATCGTGGCATTCAGCAGGGTCGACTTGCCGGCTCCGTTTGGGCCGATTACCGTTACAATTTCCCCTTCGCAGACCGCAAGATCGATGTGGTGCACGGCTTCGACCGGACCGTAGCACACCGTAAATCCTGTCAATTCGAGCAGTGGCGCGCTCATGTGGTCACCCCCGGAAAGTCGCTGCCCAAATACGCTTCCATCACGCGTGGATTGGCCTGAACCTCGGTGGGAGTACCCAGGGCGATCACGCTGCCGAATTCAAGAACAGTAACCCGATCGGCAAGGTTCATGACGAACTCCATGTCGTGTTCGACGATCAGCAGGGCAAGGCCTTCGGCACGCAGTTGCGAAAGCACCTGGGCCAACGCCTGCTTCTCCCGATGGCGCAAGCCAGCAGCCGGTTCGTCCAGCAGCAGGATCGAAGGCTGACCGGCCAGCGCACGTGCAATCTCCACGATCCGCTGTTGACCCAGCGGAAGCGAAGCGGCGGGCGAATCGGTGTATTCCGCAAGGCCGCAGCGTTCGATCTGCCGACGTGCCTCCGCCAGCAGGGCGGCCTCTTCGTGGCGGTCGGTGCGCAGCATCGCCGACAGCCAGCCGCGCTGGCCGCGCAGGTGAGCTCCCAGCGCAACGTTCTCCAGAACGCTGCGCTGCCCCAGCAGTCGCACGTGCTGAAAGGTACGCCCCATGCCCAAAGCCGCGAAGGCACGCGAAGGCTTGCCAGCCATGGAATGCCCCAGCAGCGTCACGGTGCCAGAGGTGAGGCCGTCGACACCTGAAATCATGTTGAAGAAGGTGCTCTTGCCTGCCCCATTGGGGCCGATCAAAGCGTGCACTTCACCCGCCTTGACATTCAGATTGACCGCATTGTTGGCGACCAGGCCGCTGAAGCGTTTGGTCACGTTCAAAGCCTCAAGCACCACCTGATCGCGCGGCGGCAACTGATGATGCGCCAATTCGGCCAGCGTGACGGATGCTCGCGACCGCGGAGAAGTTTTCAGCCAGGACTTTGTCCGTGCCACGAGCAGCGGCCACAGGCCATCCGAGGCCCGCTGCATCACCAGCAACATCAACAAACCGAAAACCACCAGCTCGAAGTTACCGCTTTGCCCCAGCAATCTCGGCAACCAATCCTGCAGTTGTTCCTTGAGCAGGGTAATCAGCGCCGCGCCCAGCACACCACCCCAGAGGTAGCCCGAACCGCCGACCACCGCCATGAACAGGTATTCGATGCCGATATCCAGATTGAAAGGTGTCGGATTGACGAAACGTTGCAGGTGCGTGTAGAGCCATCCGGACACTGCCGACAGCAAGGCCGCAACCAGAAACAGCTTCATGCGCTGACGCGACGTGTCGACACCCATCGACTCCGCCATCACCCGACCGGTCTTCAGCGCTCGAATCGCCCGTCCTTCGCGCGAATCGAGCAGGTTGTGCAGACACCAAACAGCAAGCAGCAACACCACCCAGATCAACACCCCGAACAGTCGAGGTGACGTGAGTTCGTAACTGCCGATCGATAGGGGCATGACACCTGAAATGCCCGTGAAGCCCCCCAGCATCTCAAGGTTGCCGAAGATGTAATACAAGCTCAAACCCCAAGCCAGCGTCCCCAACGCAAGAAAGTGGCCCGATAGCGGCAGCGTGACCGCACCGAGAATCCAGGCGATCAGCGCAGTCACGACCAATCCGAGAATCAGCCCGATCCAGGGCAAGGTACCCGTCGGCAACACGGCCAACGTCTGCGCCACGACGGGCGAGGTGCAGATCCAGGCGGTCGCGTAGGCACCCAGCCCAACAAAAGCTGCCTGCCCGAAAGAGGTGATGCCACCCACCCCCGTCAGGATGACCAGCCCGATGGCCACCAGCGCATACAAGCCGATGTAGTTGAACAGTGTGACTGTGAATGGTGGCAGCAGTGGCCAGGCCATGGCGAGCACCAGAATCACGAACAGAGTCACATGGCGATTGCTCATTCCTCATCCTCCACGTGGTGCGTATTGAGCGAACGCCACCACAGGACCGGAATGATCAGGGTGAACACCAGCACTTCCTTGAATGCGCTGGCCCAGAACGAAGAAAAGGATTCAAGCTGACCCACCAGTAATGCGCCGAGCATCGCCATGGGGTAGCTGGTCAACCCCCCCACGATCGACGCGACAAAACCCTTGAGTCCGATCAGAAACCCCGTGTCGTAGTAGATGGTGGTGATCGGTGCCATCAGCAAACCGGAAACCGCGCCGATCAGCGCGGCCAACGCGAAGCACAGATCACCCGAAAGATCGGTGGGAATGCCCATCAGGCGCGCGCCCACCCGGTTGATGGCGGTGGCCCGCAAAGCCTTCCCGATGATCGAACGTTCGAAAAACAGGAACATCGCCACCAGCAACACCGCGGCCGCGCCAATCACGACCAGCGACTGACCGCTGACTGGGATGCCACCCACGTCCCACCGAGCGTCCCACATGGAGTTGGTGCGCGATCCTTCTGCACCGAAGTAGTACAGCCCCAGTCCCACCATGATCCAGTGCAATGCCACCGAAACGATCAACAGGAACAACACGGTGGCGTGCGCAAGCGGTCGATACACCAGACGGTAGAGCATCGGTCCCATCGGTGCGATCAGCGCGAGTACGGTCAGCGTCTGGGCCCACGCGGCCGTCGGTCGTACGCCAAACACCAGCACCACAGCCAGCACCGGAAAGGCGACAGCCCAAACCGTGGTGGTCTTCCAGTCAACGGCGATGCCTCGTGCATGGCGCCAGCCTTCCACCAGCAGCGTGAGGGTGGCCAGTGCCACCAGCAACCACACCACAGATGGCAGCTTGCCGCTCTGGATGGCTGCCATCGACAGCGCAGCGTAGGTCACGAACTCGCCCTGTGGAATCAGGATGACGCGCGTGACCGAAAACACCAGCACCAGCGCGAGCGCCATCAGCGCGTAAATGGCGCCCGTCACGATGCCGTCCTGCAGCAGCATCAATGCAATTTGTAGATCCACGTGAGCCGACTTCCGAAAAATGATGAATCAGGAACCCGGAGCTGGACCACCGCGGGCAAACCGCAACGGATCATCTGCGGACCGCAGACGCCACGCTGGTTCCTCCCTACAGACACTTTGCATTGATGCTCCGTGATCCCAGGCCGCAGTCAAGGCAACGGGCCGAGTGGCGCAGATTATTGACGAATCTGATGCCGGACATTTCGGGGGGAATTCGTCTGCTCATTCCCACGGTGTTCGAGCGCTCCATAAACCAACAGCGCCGAGCGCTGCCCGTTGCAGGCAGCCTCGGCGCACAACGCAATGCGGCTTGACGTCGCCTTATTCAGGGATGTATTTCCAGTGCCCGTCCTCGATCCGTACCATCACGACACCGCGTTGATCCAGACCCAAGTGATCCTTGGGCGACATGTTGAAAATCCCGTGGGCTCCGGCCACTTCCCGACTTCCCTCGAGCGCATCGCGCAGGGCAACCCGAAACTCTTCACTGCCAGGTTGGCCTTTCTTGAGTGCCGCCGGAACCGCGTGCGCCAGCAATTTGCCAGCATCCCAGGCGTGGCCGCCGAAGGTGGACACCGATCCCTTGCCGTTGGCAGCCTCATATGCGTGGATGTACTCCAGCGAAGACTTGCGCACCTGGTTGCTGGTCGGCAACTGCTCTGCTACCAGCACCGGGCCCGCCGGAAGGAACGTGCCGTTCACGTCTTTGCCGCCAACCCGCAGGAAGTCGTTGTTGGCGACTCCATGCGTCTGGTAGTACTTGCCCGCATAACCGCGCTCCTTGAGCGTCTTCTCGGGCAAGGCGGAGGGCGTCCCCGAGCCGGCGATCAGCACAGCGTCTGGCTTGGCGGCCATCATCTTGAGCACCTGACCAGTCACGGCGGTGTCGGTGCGCGAGAAACGTTCGTTGGCAACCAGGGCGATTTTTTTCAGTTCCAGCGCCTTGACGGTTTCCTTGTACCAGCCTTCGCCGTACGCATCGGAGAAACCAATGAAAGCTACCGACTTGACGCCGTTGTTGGCCATGTGGTTCGCAATGGCGAACGCCATCATGTTGTCGTTTTGCGGGGTCTTGAAGACCCAGCGCTTCTTGGCATCCTGCGGTTCGATGATGGCCGCGGACGCGCCCAGTGAAATCATCGGCGTCTTGGCCTCGGAGACCACGTCGATCATCGCCAGCGAGTTCGGGGTCGTCGACGAACCGATGATCGCATCCACTTTGCGTTCGGAAATCAGCTTGCGTGCATTGGTCACGGTCTGCGTGGTGTCCGACGCATCGTCCAGCACGATGTAGTTGACCTTTTGCCCGCCCATGGTGGCGGGCATCAGCGAAATGGTGTTTTTCTCAGGAATCCCAAGCGATGCCGCCGGACCGGTCGCCGACACCGTGACGCCGATGTTCACGTCGGCCCAGGCCGACATCGACAGGCCGACAGCGGCCGCACATGCAAGAGCGATTTGCTTCATCTTCATGGGTCAAGACTCCAACGAGAACTATGGGTGGAAAAACGAAAGGAAACCACGATACGGTCACCATCAGATAACTTGACCGCCCGGTCGGTTAATAATTCTATCTGCCCGAGATGCTGTGCAGTCGCAAGAGTGACTGGGAATTACCCTAGCTATTTGACACGTCAACATTCAGACTTGGGTCTTGTGCAGTGACGCCGTGCCCAAATCGTTCAGGCCATTCAGGCAGGCTCAGGCCACCGCACGTTCTGCCCGCAATGCATTGATTTCTGCCGCCGAATAGCCGAGCGCCGCAAGCGTTTCGTCCGTGTCCTGGCCCATGACCGGAGGCTGGCCGCCAATCCCCAGCCTCGATCCATCCATCGTGATGGGCAACAAGGTGGCCTGCGCAGTCTCCCCGGCTCGCGCGCCATCGGTCAACGTGATGTTGGCCAGGCCGCCGGTGGCCTTCAGGTGCGGATCGTCGTACAGCTCCTCAGGCTTGCGGATCGGTGCAAATGGCAAGCCAGCCTGTTCAAACAAGGCTGCCAGTTCGACGGCACTGCGCCCGGCCAGACGCTCGCGCAACAGCGGAATCAACGTCGGCCTCTGGCGCACGCGATCGTTGTTGGTCGCATACTCATGCTGATCTCGAATGTCCGCGAAATTGAGCACATCACAAAACGTGCGCCACTGCGCATCGCTCACAGCAGCCAGAAATATCTGCTCGCCATCCTTCACGGTGAACACGTCGTACACACCCCAGGCGCTGATCCGGTCGGGCATCGGCGCCGCCGGATAGCCGGTAATGGCGTACTGCAGCATGTGCTGCCCCACCAAAAACACATTGTTTTCAAACAGCGCGGTTTGCACATGCTGGCCCCGGCCCGTGATACCACGCTGCACCAGGGCCCCGAGAGCACCGATCGCGCCAAACATGCCACCCATGATGTCATTGACACTGGAACCGGCACGCAGTGGATCGCCAGGGCGACCGGTCATGTAGGCAAGGCCACCCATCATCTGCACGACCTCGTCGAGCGCTGTTCGATGCTCATAGGGACCGGGAAGGAAACCCTTGCAACTCACGAAAATCAACCGCGGATTGGCACGTGTGAGCGCCACATGGTCGAGTCCGTACTTCTGCATCGTTCCCGGTTTGAAATTCTCGATCACCACGTCTGCACCGCCGGCCAGACGCCGAGCCACGGCTGCACCTTGCGGTCGCTGCAGGTCGATCGCGATGCTTTTCTTGCCGCGATTGAACATCGGGAAAAAACCGGCGCCAGCTCCCAACAGGTGGCGTGTTCGGTCGCCATCGATCGGTTCGACCTTGATGACGTCGGCGCCCAGGTCGGCCAGCACCAGGCCGCACGTGGGCCCCATGACCATATGGGTGAACTCGACCACCTTCAGGCCGGACAGGGGTCTTTCGTCCGGTTCGTGCTTCGCTGATGGGCTGGAATTCATCTGCTGGTCAAACTCGCTCGGAGGTCGAGACTCGCGCGCGGCTCAGATGCCACCAGTCTAAATTACCTCGTTGCAACCGGCCATGCTCGCGGGAACGCTCGTTGGAGCAGCAGGGGACCCGTGCCGGGTAAGCGTTCTCCGGACGTGCACGCATCTTGCCACCGTCAACCCAGCACATGCGCTAGTGTCAGCAGCACCAGAAGCAACAGCCACAACGCCACCATGCGCCAGAGCAACCCCACGACCCGGGCAAAATGGGCCACCTGCGGAACCTCGCCTGGCAGCATGCTGGCTACCAGATCCACGCCACCCGGTTCGGTCGATCCCTCTCGTGTCACCGCATTGATCGTCCGCAGCGAAGCACCGCCAAACCGAACGCCGACTGCCCCGGCAGCCGCGGCGAGGACGATCCCGTCGTTCGGATCAGGAAATCGGTTGGCGTGCTGTCGCCAGCAATCGATGGCGTCCTCGAAGCTGCCGACGATGGCCAAGCTCAGTGCCGTCAGGCGTGCGGGCAACCAGTCGATCATGTGCCAGAGCTCGCCAGCCACTGCTTGCAGGGGCGCGCTCACCGGGTGTGCGGCGCCCGGTACCGATGCAGACCACTGGCGCATCACCAGGTCGGATCCGCGATAAAGCACCGCGCCCGCAGGTCCCAGACCAACCACCGCCAGCACGCAGAACCACGCGAACACGCCAAACACGTGCCGGTGTGCAGCCAGCACGGAGTACTCCAGCACCAATCGCACGATCTCCGTGCGCGACAACGTGGACGCATCCACCCCTTGCCACGCCGCAAGCAACTCGCGTGCGCCCACGTCGTCACCCAACTCCAGCGCCTCGCGGATCCCGGTGAAGTGATGGCTGAACTGCCGAAACCCGAGGGTCAGATAAAGCACGAACACCGCCCAGAGCAACGCCAGCGGCCAGCCAATGGCCCAAACCAGCAGCCAGTGCACCCCTGCGACGGCGACCGCGGGCAAGGCGGCGGCAAGCGCCCATGCCAGCCAGGCGTGGCGGAGGTTTCCGGTGTCCACGTTGCTCGCTACCGAACTCGCCCAGCGCTGCAGTTCTTCGGCAGCTGGGTTGTTCGGCGCCAACGGCCGCACCTGCTCCAACAACAGGGCGATTACGACGGCCAGCAGGATCATCTGCCAATGATAGACAGGCTTCGCCTGTGGTTCGAGCGCGGTCTGGCGCGGGCTTCAGGCAAGCAGGAACCTGTAGAAGTTGCGCAACATTCCGGCCGTCGCTCCCCAGATGTAGTGCTCACAACCAGGTTGTCCTGTCTCAGTGTCTGCAGCGACAGGGGCAGGTTCGAGAAAAGACATGGAGTACCACTCGCGCACCGTCCCATTCCACTCGAAACGATGGCGCCGATGGTGAGCCGGATTCATCAGAAACACGAGTGGCACTTCGAACGCCTTGGCCACCTCGGCCCTGTTGGGATGCAGGACAAAACCTTCTTGCACCAACGCCACCACCGGCGTGACGATGAACTGCGAGCCGGTCACGTAGACGGGCAATTCGCCAAGGACATCGATGAAGCGCCGCTCCAGCCCGACTTCTTCCTGTGTTTCGCGCAGGGCGGTTTCGACCACGCCGGCATCTTGTGCTTCTGCCTTGCCACCAGGAAAAGCGACTTGGCCGGAATGCGTGGGCAGATCGGCGGTGCGCTCGGTCAAAAGCACCGCCACACCCGATGGTCGTTCCACCAACGGCAACAGCACCGCAGCCGGCGCCGGCGCCCGGTCGACAAAGCTGGGCTCGCGCCGAACCTCCGGTTGCCACTGGGGTGGCGCGGCGAAACGCCGGCGCAACGCCGTCGGGGTGAGTCGATTGAGTGGGATCGCCGGCAGATGTGTGTCCACGCCGATGATCGGAACGCTGCGCGGATCGAACGCGGGGAGCTGGGACGGGCGGGTCATGAATTCAGGGCACGCACCGGATTTTCCGGCCGTTGGCTACCCAAGCAAACAGTGAAAACCGCCTGCGCCGGACGGCGACAGGCGGTCTCAGGTGAAAACCGGCCCGATCGGGCATCTGGGCCCGACCTGGCAATCAGGCGTTTTCGACCCGTGCAGCGGCACGGCTGGCGAGTTTTTCCTTGATGCGCGCTTTCTTGCCACTCAAGCCGCGCAGGTAGTACAGCTTGGCGCGCCGCACATCGCCACGGCGCTTGACCTCGATCTTGGCAATGAGCGGGGAGTAAGTCTGGAACGTACGCTCGACGCCCTCACCACTGGAAATCTTGCGCACCGTGAAGCTGCTGTTCAGGCCACGGTTGCGTTTGGCGATCACAACGCCCTCATAGGCCTGCACCCGCTTGCGGGCACCTTCGACCACGTTGACGCTGACGACGACGGTGTCGCCGGGCGCGAACTGCGGAACTTCCTTGCCCAGACGCTGGATTTCCTCTTGCTCGAGTGTTTGAATCAGATTCATCGCTTTTTTCCTGTCTTCGATCGTGCGCGCGCTACGCTAGGGGCGGCTTGTCCGGTACCGCTTGGGACCGGATTTTCTGATGGTTGTTGAACGCCGCGGCCGGCAGAGGATCGAAAAGCCTTTGATTATAGCTGCGATGACAGGCTTTGGAGTAGTTGCTCGTCACTCGCGTCCAGGCTGCCAGCCGCCCGTGCCGCCTCCAGAAGATCGGGGCGCAGCCGCGCCGTGAACGCCAAACGCTGCTCGCGTCGCCAGTGCTCGATCCGCGCGTGGTGCCCCGAAAGCAATTCGACAGGCACGCGCCGGTCACCCCAAAGCTCGGGACGGGTGTATTGGGGGCAGTCCAGCAGACCATCCACTGTCGGATTGAAGCTTTCCTGCCGATGGCTGTTCTCGTCTGAAAGCACCCTCGGCAGCAGGCGTGCCACCGCGTCCAGCAGCGCCAGTGCGGGAATTTCCCCCCCGGACAACACAAAATCACCCAGGCTGATCTGGCAATCGACATGGGTGTCGATGAAGCGCTGATCGACGCCTTCATAGCGCCCGCAGATCAGGATTGCCCCCTCACTGGCCGCCCAACGGGTAACGGCGGCGTGGGACAGCACAGTACCCACCGGCGTGAACAGCACCACAGGCGCCTTTTCGGGCAGTGACTCGCCCCGATCGGCGCGCACGGCGCGCAAACACCGCGCCAGTGGCTCGGCCATCATCACCATGCCCGGTCCGCCACCGAACGGGCGATCGTCCACGCGCCGGTACGGCCCCTCGGCGTGCTCGCGCAAGTTCCACAATCTGAGGTCGATTTGGCCTCCCGCATAGGCACGGCGCGTCACGCCCGCTTCCATGAACGGAGCAAACAACTCCGGAAAGAGCGTGATCACGTCAAATCGCATGCCCAGGCCTTCCGTCACTCACTGCACTGCACCGGGCAGCGGCGACTGTTGCTCGGGCGCGGTGAACAGGCGCGCCACGTCCACCACGTCGAAGCACTCCTGCTGTCCGCAAAACTCGCATCCCACTTCGACTCGCCCTTGTTCTTGCAGGATCGATTCGACCTCCTCGCGACCCAGGCTGCGCAACATGCCCGCCACGCGCACGCGGCTGCACGAGCAGGCGAACCGGGGGCCCGCCGTTCCCTTCAGTCCTTCGAAACGCCGCAGGTGCTCGTTCCAGAACAGGCGGTGCAGGATGGTGTGGGCATCCAGGCTCAGCAGTTCTTCGGGCCGCAGGCTGCGCGCCAGGATCGAAAGGCGCTCGAAGTCGTCTTCATCGCCAGCGATCGTGGTGAGGTTGTCTTCGCGCGCCACGTGGGTTCGCGACAGGTTGCGCTCCCCCTGCACGGGAATCCGCTGCAGAAGCAGGCCCGCCGCGACGTCCGGATCGGCCGCCAACACCAAAGTGGTGTCGAGCTGCTCCGACTGGCGCATATAGTGCTCGATGACGCGCCCCAGTGCATCGAACGGTGCACCGGCGCGGTCGGACAACGGGACCACCCCCTGATAGGACTGCCGCCCCATGTTCGAACGCGTCCCATGGTCGAGCGTGATGGCGCAGCGCGCCGTGCCACCCGGGTTGACGAGCTCGCTCAAGCGCGCGCCCGGGCGCACCGGCCCGGCCAGCGAAGCGGTCGCACGCAGGCGCAGATCGGACTGGACTTCGGCCACCGCGAGCTTGACCGGGCCATCGCCGAAGATCTGCATCACCAGCGCGCCGTCGAACTTGATCCCCGCCTGCATCAGCACGCTGGCGGCCGTCATTTCGCCAAGCATCTGCAGCACCGGAGCTGGATAGGCGCCGGTCTGCGTGTTGGCCGCTCGCCGCTGAAGCAGCTCGCGCCACGACTCGGTCAGTTGCACCAGCTGACCGCGCACCGGCAAGCCGTCGAAGAGAAACCTGTGCAGTTCGGACATTCCTTGCAGATGGGGTATCAGCCCCGCCGATTCAAGGTGGCACGAAAGCGGCGCGCATTGTCGATGTAGTGCCGGGCGCTCCAGCGCAGCCTCTCGATCTGCTCGGGCGTGAGCTGGCGCACCGCACGCGCCGGCGACCCCATGATCATGCTGCCATCGGGGAAGCACTTGCCTTCCGTCACCAGCGAGCCGGCGCCAACCAGGCAGTTCCTGCCGATCCGGGCGCCGTTGAGTACGACCGCGCCGATGCCGATCAACGATTCATCGCCGATGGTGCAGCCGTGCAGCATCACCTTGTGTCCCACCGTCACGTGGTGACCGATGGTGAGCGGCATGCCCTCATCCGCGTGCAGCACGCTCAGATCCTGGATATTGCTGCCTTCGCCGATCTGGATGATCTCCGTGTCACCTCGCAGAACGCACCCGAACCAGACACTCGCGTCGGCACCGATCGCCACGTTGCCGATGACCTCGGCCGACTCGGCAATCCATGCTGTGGAATCGATTTCGGGCGCGACGCCGTCGATCTCGTAAACGGCCATGACTCGGGTCTCCTGCACGCTGCCGAAATCTACAATTGTAGAGATGGAGTTGCGCGCACTCGCCCTGCAGGCCTTCCGTACCTGCGACGTCGACTTGAAGCTGGCGCAGGTGCGCGATCTGTGTCGCTTGGGCGATGCGCTTGCGGTGGCACCCGATGCCTGTCTCGACGCGGGTTCGCCCCTGCCCGGGCGACCCGCAAGGCCGGAGTTGATCGACCCCGCCCAAGTGCCACAACGCAACCCAAACACCTTGCCGGGGCGCACGGCGCTCATCCACGCCATTTGCCATATCGAATTCAACGCCATCAATCTGGCGCTGGATGCCATCTGGCGCTTTGCAGGAATGCCCAAGGCGTATTACCTCGACTGGCTGCATGTTGCCGTCGAGGAAGTGCGCCACTTCACCTTGCTGCATGCGCATCTGCAAACGCTCCACCACCGCTACGGCGACTTTCCCGCTCACGACGGTCTGTGGACGATGTGCGAAACGACGCGAGACGACATCGTCGCCCGCATGGCCCTGGTGCCGCGCACGCTCGAAGCCCGCGGACTGGACGCGACGCCACAGATCCAGGCCCGGCTGCGCACCGCCAACACCGCCGATGCGCGTGCCGCCTGCGACATCCTGGACACCATCCTGCACGACGAAATCGGCCACGTTGCCATCGGCAACCGCTGGTATGGTTGGCTGTGCGCGCAACAAGGGCTGGAGCCGATGGCCCACTACCGAACCCTGCTGGACCGGTTTCGCACCCCCCGCCTGCGCGGGCCGATCAACGTGGCGGCACGACTCCAGGCCGGCTTCACGGTGGAGGAATTGCACGCGCTGAGGGCTTGACCGGACGACGGCGCCCCGATCGCGCACCGGCGCTACCGGGCTCACGGTTGCCGTCGACTGGCCCACTCCACGTAACGCGCAAGCAAGCCGATTTGCTGTTCGGACAGCCAGGTGAAGGCAGGCATCGGGCCCAAGCCCTCACGCATGGCCTTTTCGACCTCGTCGGCCTTCGGTCTGAGTTCGTTCAAATTGGGGCCAATCGCACCGCTGGCGCCCGCATCTGCCAGCGTGTGGCACAGCGCGCAATTCACCTGACCCGAAACACCTTTGACAAAGAGTTCACGCCCTGCGGCAGCGAAGTCGGGCTCCTGGGCAAACCCCGATCCCGCCAGCAGCAGACTCAGCGCGGAAACCACCGCGCCGCGGCACCAGACGCCCCACATCGGAACTCTACTCAGGTCAGTTTCACGGTCACCGCGTGGTCGCGCCAGCTGGCATTCTGGTAACCGCTGCGATTCTCGTCGCGCGACTCGGGTTGGACATTGCCCCGGCTGTCGGTGACCCGACTCGTGATGGTGTGCTCGCCCGCGCGCAGGTTGGCGTCCAGCTCGAACTGACGCCACGCATAACGGCCCAGGTCGGGCCCGACCAGCCGCGCCAGCGTCCAGGTGGCCCCGCCATCGGTCGAGACTTCGACTTTTCCGACCGCGTGCAGGCCGCCGAAAGCCAGTCCTTCAATGCGCGTCTGGCCGGAGCGCAGACTCCCCTGTTCAGGCAATGGTGACGTGACGAACGATTTCGGCCCCATGCCCCAGACCGACGGGTCGCCGGGGCGCGAGGCCTTCTCGCTGGCTGGCGTCATCCGGTAGCGCGTCTTCTGGATCGCGGCATCGCTTTCTTCGCGCGTGAACGCCAGCCGCTTGACGTACTTGACGCTGTTGACACCGGTGTAGCCCGGCACGATGACCCTGAGAGGCCCCCCGTGGGCCAGCGGAATCGGCTGGCCGTTGATGTCCCACGCCAGCAGGGAGTCGTGCATCGCCACCAGGGGGACGCTGCGCTCGACCCGGGTGCTCGCGGACACGCCGGCCGGCAGCACTTCGCCACCGGTGCTGGTCATGAACCGGGCGCCCGGGCTCATGCCACCCAGCGCCTGAATCACCGCACGAAGCGGCACGCCGGTCCACATCACGCAGCCTGAAGCGCCAACCTGCCACTTGGTGCCGCTCGGTTTGCTCGGGAAATAGCCGCGCCCGTTGCCGCTGCACTGCAAAACCATCACGACCGAATGCTCGCCCAAGGCCTTGAGCTCACGCACCGTCAGCGTGCGCGGGCGGCGCACGCCCTCGATCTGGATCTGCCAGTCGTCGGGCTGCGCGACGATGCTGGCGTCCGGCGCGTTCAGGTTGTTGCGTACATACAAATGCCTGATCGGGGTAATCGGTGTGCCTCCAATGGCCGAGCGCCGCAACTCGATCGTGTTGGCGCTGTGCACGATCATCGCCCCCGCGTCCTTGAAGCTGGCATAGGCCGGCAGCGCGCGCGCCGCTTCCGCCTGCGACCATGCGGTCAGGGGGTTGAGCAGGGCAACAGCCCCCACGGATGCCGAGCCCGCCAGCACGCTGCGACGCGAAGCGCCATGAGAAAGAATCGTCTGGGTCATGTTTGTCGGTTGCTCCAATGTTCTTCGATGGGAAGCGCTGCTCTGGCCGGGCAGCCACTGCATATTAAAGTGTTAAAAACAATAAGACAAGAAACCACAAACTGCGCCCCGGTTCATCGCCGATGCGTGGACCGCTCACCGCGGTCTCCCGCGTGGACGCCACTCAACCCCTGGGGTGGTGCCGCGCCACCAGATCCTTGAGCCGCTCGCGCGCCACGTGCGTGTAGATGGTCGTGGTGGAGATGTCGGCGTGTCCAAGCAGCATCTGCACCGCGCGCAGATCCGCGCCGTGGTTGAGTAAATGGGTGGCGAACGCATGGCGCAGCGTGTGCGGCGACAGCGGTGCGTGCACGCCCGCGCGCGCCGCATGGCTCTTGACGATCTGCCAGAACATCACGCGCGACATGGCGGTGCCTGGTTTGCGTCCGGCGCTCGTGACGAACAGCGCTTCGCTCTGCCGTGCGCCCAGGATCGCGGGACGCCCGTCTTTCAGATAGCGCTCCAGCCAGTCGCGTGCCGGCTCGCCGAAGGGCACCAGGCGCTCCTTGCTCCCCTTGCCCAGCACCCGCAGCACGCCCTCATTGAGGCCGACATGAAACGTCTTGAGGCCGACCAGTTCGCTCACCCGCAGGCCGCTGGCGTACATCAACTCCAGCATCGTCCGATCGCGCAATCCCAGCGGCGCGCCGACATCGGGGGCCGCCAGCAGCGCCTCGACCTGCGCTTCGCTCAGGATCTTGGGCACACGCAGTGGCTGGCGCGCCGCCAGCAGTCGCAACGTGGGGTCAGCCTGCACCAGTCGCTCGCGCAGTGCCCAGCGGAAATACCGCTTGAAGACAGTGAGCCGTCGGTTGGCGGAAGTCGCCCGGGTCGCCGCGCGAGTGGCGAAGTAGGCCTGCAGGTGATGCTCCTGCGACTGCTCCAGTGCCAGCCCCGGATGGTGCAGGTGCAGCCAGCGCAGATACAGCGTCAGATCGCGCCGGTAGGCCACCAGCGTGTTGGGTGCGAGGCCGTCTTCCAGCCACAGAGCATCGACGAAGGCATCGATCGAGTCACCGATCGATGCCGAAGCCGTTTCCTTTGGCTTGATCTGCTCTCGGCGCTTGTCAGTCATGCCAAGCAAGCTACTATATCGATAGCAAACAAGGTCGGACCACCACTTCGGAGCGATCGACTCCGGGTGCCCGGATCGCCTAGATGCCGAGCTTCTGCCGCGCAACCACGCGCTGGTACACCGCCAGTTCGTCCAGGATCTGCCGGCCGAACTGCGCCGGCGTGCTGCCAATGATGACCGAGCCGGTCTCCTCGATGCGCTTTTTCACCGCCGGCTCGCTCAACACCTTGAGCGTGGCGGCGTTCAGCCTGTCGACCAGGTCGGCTGGCGTGCCCTTGGGCGCCAGGATGCCGTAGTAGGCCATGCGGTTGACGGGCTCCAGCCCGACCTCGGCAAACGTCGGCGTGTCCGGCAACTCCTTCAGCCGTACCGGTGCGGCCACCGCGATCGGCACCAGCTTGCCGCTCTTGATGAACGGCAGCGCCGAAGGCACGTTGTCGAAAATCATCGGCACCTGGCCACCCACCACGTCATTGAGCGCCGGGCCGGCGCCGCGATACGGGATGTGCGTGATGAACAGGCCCGCCAGGCTCTTGAAGAGCTCCATCTGCAAGTGGCCGATGCTGCCATTGCCGGGCGACGCATACGAGTACCGACCCGGCTCGCGCTTCATCAGTGCAACGAAGCTGGCGTAGTCGCGCGCCGGAACCTCGGGGTTGACGGCCAGCACGTTGGGGGTGGCGGCGATGTTGATGACGGGGGCGAAGTCGGTCACCGGGTCGTAGCCGACCTTCTTGTTGATGGCCGGATTGGCGGCCGTGGTGGAGGCGGTGCCCATGCCCAGCGTGTAACCGTCGGGTGCGGCGCGCGCCAGCTCCAGCGCGCCCACGGCGCCACCTGCACCCGCCTTGTTGTCAATCACCACCGGTCGGCCCAATGCCTTGCCCAGAGGCTCGGCCACCACGCGCGCAATGATGTCGGTGGTGCCCCCGGGGGCAAACGGCACGATCAGGCGGATCGGCTTGCTCGGCCAAGCCTGGCCCCATGCCCGGCCGGCGGCGGCGGACACGGCGGTGAACACGATCAAGTGGCGGCGTTGCATGGATTCAGGACTGCGGCAGAGGTTGGGGGACACGAGCCAAAGTGCACATGCTAGCGGATGCGCGCGGCCAGGCGCGAACGCGGGTGCCGTGAAAAGTGCTCGCGGCGCCGCTATGCTCGCACCGGTGCACTACGCCGAACTGCTGTTTCCGGACTTCTCGCTGATCCTGATCGGCTATCTGCTGTGCCGATACACCGCCCTCAACCGACTCGTGTGGGACGCGGTCGAGCGGCTGGTGTATTTCTTTCTCTTCCCGGTGTTGCTGTTCCAGTCGATCGTGCGCACACCGCTCGATCTGCACACCGCTTCCACGCTGATCACCGCCGGCCTGGGCCTGCATTTCAGCGGCATGCTGATGGCCTACGCGCTGCCGCACATCCCGCTGCTCGCGCGGCACATCGATGCGCGCGAACACGCCGCCGGCGCACAGATCGCTTTTCGCTTCAACTCGTTCATCGGCCTGGCGGTGGCCGAGCGTCTGGCTGGCGCCCAGGGTCTGCAGCTGATGGCGGTGCTGATCGGGGTGTGCGTGCCGTTTTCCAACGTGGCAGCGGTCTGGCCGATGGCGCGTCACGGCGAGCGGGCATTCGGCCGGGAGCTGGTGCGCAATCCGCTGATCATCGCCACGGTGCTGGGGCTCATCGTCAACCTGTCGGGCCTCACGCTGCCGGCGTGGCTGGCGCCCACGCTCTCGCGCGCCGGCTCCAGCTCGATCGCGCTCGGCCTCATGGCAGCCGGCGCCGGCCTGCAGGTGCGCAGCCTGGTCTCGCATCGCACACTGGGCACCGGTTTGCTGACCATCAAGCACCTGTTGCTGCCCGTGGTGGCGTGGGCGTTGGCGCGCGCGCTGCGTCTCGGGGCGCCGGAGACCACCGCACTGCTGGTCTTTTCGGCGCTGCCGACCTCGTCCAACTGCTACGTGCTCGCCGTTCGCATGGGTTACGACGGCGCGCGCGTGGCCGCGCTGGTGACGGTGTCGACGGCACTGGGCGTGCTCAGTCTGCCGTGGGCGCTGGGGGTGCTTGGCGGAGGCTGAGCGCGGCTTGACACGACCTCCGGATCGCTATAAAAACAAAAGCATCTCGGGCAACCCCGGTGCGGGTGTCATGCAGGACAACGGCCAACCAGAGCACTCATTCGCGGTTCAGCGCCCACAACACGTGCTCACGCACGATGGCATTGGGGTGATCGATGCGCGAGGCAAGCGCCGCACGAAGCGCAACGCGCTCGGCGCTGCTCGCCGGCTGCGCCGCGATCGCATTGCCCAGGGCGATCGCCACGTTGCGCAGCCAACGATCGTGGCCGATGCGCCGGATCGGCGTGCCTTCGGTACGGTGCAGGAATTCCTCCTCGTTCCACGCGAACAGGCGCACCAGTTGCGAGCCACTCAAACCCTCCCGCGCATCGAAGTCGGGCAGCTCGCTCGCGACGGCGTACTTGTTCCAGGGGCAGACCGTCTGGCAATCGTCGCAGCCGTAGACGTGGTTGCCCATCAGCGGACGCAGCGCCTCGTCGATGGAGCCGTGGTGCTCGATCGTCAGGTACGAGATGCACCGGCGAGCATCGACCCGCCCCGGCGCGATGATGGCCCCGGTCGGGCAGGCATCGAGGCAAGCCCGGCAACTGCCGCAATGCGCGCTGACGGCCGGAGTCTGGGGCAGGGCGAAATCGACGAAGAGCTCGCCCAGGAAAAACATCGAACCGGCCTCGCGCGTGAGCGCCAGCGTGTGCTTGCCGCGCCAGCCCAGGCCACTGCGTGCGGCCAGCTCGCCCTCCAGCACCGGCGCCGAGTCGCTGAACACCCGGTATCCGAACGGGCCGATGTGCGCCGCCAGGCGTTCCTGCAGTTTCTGCAACCGCGCGCGCACCACCTTGTGGTAGTCACGGCCACGCGCATAGACCGAGACGACGCCCTCGCCCGGCCGGGCCAGTCGCGCCCGTTCGGTGTCCTGCCAGTCGGCCGGGGTGCCGCGTGGCAAATAGTTCATGCGCACCGTGACCACGCTCACGGTTCCCGGCACCAGTTCGCCCGGGCGCGCGCGCTTGAGGCCGTGCGCCGCCATATAGTCCATGCTCCCGTGGAACCCGGCCGCCAGCCAGGCGATCAGACCGGGTTCGGCGCTCGCCAGATCGACCCCAGACACGCCCAGATGGGCAAACCCGAGTTCACGCGCCCAGTCACGCATCCGGTCCAGCAAAACCTGCGCTTCCCATTGCACGCCCTGCCGTTCGCCATGCTCCGCCATTCGCCCATTCTAGAAAGCACCCCCATCGTCGAGCTGCTCTGGCGCAACGAAGACGACACGGCGACATGGGCGGCGCGGCTGGCGGCCCTGCCCACCGTGCGCGACGCCTTCATCGAACTGCAAGGCGAGCTGGGCGTCGGCAAGACGACCTTCGCGCGCCACCTGCTGCGCGCACTGGGCATTTCGGGTCGCATCAAGAGCCCGACCTACACCGTGGTGGAGCCGCACACGGCACCGGACGGACTGGCCATTTCGCACTTCGACTTCTATCGCTTCACCGATCCACGTGAATGGGAAGAAGCGGGTTTTCGCGACCTGTTCGCCGCCCCCGGTCTCAAGCTCGCCGAATGGCCCGAGCGAGCCACGCCGTCCTTGCCTACACCCGACCTGCGCTTGCACTGGTCGATGCTGGCCGGCGGAACGCGCGCGGTTCGGGTGGTGGCGCCGACCGAGCGCGGCGCGCGGATGCTGCGCGAGTTGCAAGCATGACGACGCCCTGCCCCACCCCGACCATCCCCGCATCGGCGCAACGACGCCTGCTGCTGCAGGGCGGCAGCCTGGTGCTGCTGCTGGGTCGCCAGCAGATCGCGCGCGGCGCCGGCATCGTCGCGGTGCGCATCTGGCCGGCCGAGGATTATTCGCGCGTGACCATCGAATCCGACACCGCGCTGCAGGCCACGCACCGCATGGTCGGCGCCCCGCCCCGCCTGGCGATCGACATCGACGGCCTGCAGCTCGATCCGGCGCTGCGCGAACTGGTGGCCAAGGTGCGGGCGGACGATCCCAACATCGCCGGCATCCGGGCCGGCCAGAACACGCCCAGCGTCGTGCGCCTGGTGTTCGACCTCAAGCGCGAGATCAAGCCCCAGGTGTTCACGCTGGCGCCGGTGGCGGCCTATCGTTACCGACTGGTGTTCGACCTCTATCCCGCGCACCCGCCCGACCCGCTGGCCGAACTGATCGCCGAACGCATGAAGGATCTGGGCCAGCCAGCGTCCAGCCCCGCGCCGACGCCGCCTGCGACATCGGCCGCGCCAAAGCCCGACTCGCTGGGTGACCTGATCGCACGCCAGATCGAGCGCGCCAACGCCCTGACGCGGTCCGGCCAGGGCCCACTGGCGCGCGACCAGGCTCCCGCCGAAGCGGCAGCACCGCCAGGGGGGCGCACCGAGCGCCTGATCATCATCGCGCTCGACCCTGGCCACGGGGGCGAGGACCCGGGCGCGATCGGGCCCGGCGGCACGCGCGAGAAGGACGTGGTGCTGCAGATCGCGCACAAGCTGCGCGAGCGCATCAACAACACCACCGTGGCGGGCAACCCGATGCGCGCCTTCCTGACGCGCGACGCCGACTTCTTCGTGCCGTTGGCGGTGCGCGTGCAAAAGGCGCGCCGCGTGGGCGCCGACCTGTTCATCAGCATCCACGCCGACGCCTTCCTGCGGCCCGACGCCAGTGGCGCCAGCGTGTTCGCGCTGTCCGAGCGCGGCGCCACCAGCACGGCGGCGCGCTGGCTGGCCAACAAGGAAAACGAGGCCGACCTGATTGGCGGCGTCAACGTGGGAGACCGCGAGGCGCTGGTACAGCGGGCACTGCTCGACATGAGCACCACCGCACAGATCCGCAACAGCCTGCGCCTGGGCGAAGCCATGCTCGGCCACATCGGCAATGTGGGCCGCCTGCACAAGGGCAGCGTCGAGCGCGCCAACTTCGCGGTGCTGCGCAACCCCGACGTGCCCAGCGTGCTGGTCGAGACCGCATTCATCAGCA
>CAZGOL010000006.1:0-36328 GCA_964527755.1 uncultured Ottowia sp. | reverse complement strand
GACTGACCGTGCGGCCGATCCCCAACATGGTCAACCACGAGACCAACGAGCTGTTCTTCGACAACCTCGAGATCCCGGCCGAGAACCTGATCGGCGAGGAAGGCAAGGGCTTCAAGTACATCCTCGACGGCCTGAACGCCGAGCGCACGCTGATCGCCGCCGAGTGCATCGGCGACGGCTACTGGTTCATCGACCGGGTGACCAAATATGCCAACGAACGCGAGGTGTTTGGCCGCAAGATCGGGCAGAACCAGGGCGTGCAGTTCCCGATCGCCGAGGCCTTCATCGAACTGGAGGCCGCCAACCTGATGCGCTGGAAGGCCTGCGCCAGGATTGACGCCCACGAGAACGCCGGCGCCGAGGCCAACATGGCCAAGTACCTGGCCGCCAAGGCCAGTTGGGAAGCGGCCAACGTCTGCCTGCAGTTCCACGGCGGCTTCGGATTTGCGTGCGAATACGACATCGAGCGCAAGTTCCGCGAGACCCGCCTGTACCAGGTGGCGCCGATTTCCACCAACATGATCTTCGCCTACGTGGCGCAACACCTGCTTGGTCTGCCACGCTCGTTCTGATGGTAAATCGCGTTCCTGCCATTGATTGGAGCGCCCAACCAGCTATTGAAAAATGAGTACACAACCACCCCGCCCGCTCGAAGGCATCACCGTCGTCTCGCTGGAGCACGCGGTTGCCGCGCCGTTTGCCTCGCGTCAGCTGGCCGACCTGGGTGCGCGCGTCATCAAGGTCGAGCGCCCCGGCACGGGCGACTTCGCGCGCGCCTACGACCACCGCGTGCACGGCGAGGCCTCGCATTTCGTGTGGATCAACCGCAGCAAGGAGAGCCTCACGCTGGATCTCAAGCACGAGGGCGCGCGCGCTGCCCTGGTGGACCTGCTGGCCGGTGCCGACGTGTTGCTGCAGAACCTGGCCCCGGGCGCCGCGGCGCGCATGGGCCTGTCCTTCGAGGCGCTGCATGCCGGGCACCCCAGGCTCATCGTGTGCGACATCTCGGGCTATGGCGAGGATGGGCCCTATCGCGACAAGAAGGCCTATGACCTGCTGATTCAGAGCGAAGCGGGGTTTCTCTCGATCACCGGCACGCCGGATGTGCCCAGCAAGGCCGGCTGCTCGATCGCCGACATTGCGGCCGGCATGTACGCCTACACCAGCATCTTGTCGGCGTTGCTGCTGCGCGAGCGAACGGGGCAGGGCAGCCACATCGACGTCTCGATGCTCGAGTCGCTGGCCGAATGGATGGGCTACCCGATGTACTACGCCTTCGAAGGTGCGCCGCCACCGGCGCGCACCGGCGCCAGCCACGCCAGCATCTACCCCTACGGTCCATTTGCCGTGGGCGACGGCGGCACCGTCATGCTGGGCCTGCAAAACGAGCGCGAGTGGAAGGTTTTTTGCGAGCAGGTGCTGGCCAATCCCGCCCTGGCCACTGATCCCCGGTTCGACGCCAACGCCAAGCGCACCACGCACCGCGAGGAACTCCGGGCGCTCATCGTGCAGACCTTCGCGTCGATGACCACTGCCCAGGTCGAGGATCGGCTGGACGACGCGCAGATCGCCAGCGCGCGCATGAACGACATGGCGGGCTTGTGGAAGCACCCGCAACTGGCGGCTCGCAACCGCTGGCAGACCGTGGGCTCGCCCGCTGGCCCGATTCCCGCGCTGCTGCCGCCGGGCCGCAGCAACGCCTACGCCCCCCGCATGGATGCGGTGCCCGCTCTGGGCGAACACTCCGATGCGATCCTGCACGAGCTGGGTCGTACCGACGCGCAGATCGCCCAGTTGCGGTCGGCCAAAGCCATATGAAAGGCATCGCCCGCCGCACCGCGGACCGAGCCAGCCCGACGAGCCCTGAGAACCATCTTCGACATGAACCAGACGCCTGCTGACACCCTGGCGCGGTTTGCCGCCGAACTGCGCTTCGAGGACATCCCCGAGCCGGTGCTGCGGCGAATCGAGGACTTGCTGGTCGACTGGTTTGGTTCGGCCGTGGCGGGTCACGGCGCTCGCCCGGTGGCGAGCATCGCGCGCTTTGCGCGGGCCATGGGCGCGGCCGGTGGCCAGGGCGCCAGCGAAGTGATCGTCGAGCGCGTGGGCAACAGCCCGTATCTCGCGGCGATGGCCAATGCCGCGGCCTCGCACGTGGCCGAGCAGGACGACGTGCACAACGGCGCGGTGTTCCATCCGGCCACCGTGGTGTTCTCGCCCGCGCTGGCGGTGGCCCAGGCCATCGGTGCGAGCGGTTCGGCTTTCCTCACCGCCTGCGTGGCGGGCTACGAGGTGGGCATTCGGGTCGGCGAGTTCCTTGGACGGTCGCACTACAAGGTGTTCCACACCACCGGCACGGCGGGCACGCTGGCGGCCGCCGCAGCCACCGGCCATTTGCTCGGGCTCGATGCCCTGCCGATGCGGCATGCGCTCGGCTCCGCCGGCACCCAGTCGGCCGGATTGTGGGAGTTCTTGCGCACCGCCGCCGACAGCAAGCAGTTGCATACCGCGCATGCGGCCGGCGCGGGCTTGATGGCGGCGTACCTGGCGCACGATGGCTTCACCGGCGCGGCCGACATTTTCACCGGCGCGCGGGGCATGGCCACGGGCATGAGCCAGGATGCCGACCCGGCGCGGCTGACCGATGGGCTGGGCACGCGCTGGGCCACGGCCGAGACTTCATTCAAGTGGCACGCCAGTTGCCGCCATACGCACCCGGCAGCCGATGCGCTGCTGGCGCTGATGCAGACCCATCGGCTCAAGGCTGCCGATCTTGGCGAGGTGGTGGCGCACGTGCACCAGGGAGCGCTCGACGTGCTGGGCCCGGTGGTGAACCCCACCACGGTGCATCAGAGCAAGTTCAGCATGGGCACGGTGCTGGCGCTGGTGGCGCAGCACGGCCATGCCGGCCTGATCGAGTTCGAGCGCGAGTTCCGGTCGAGCGCCACCGTCGCGCTGCGAGAGAGGGTTCGCATGGTGCTCGACGACGAGGTCGACGCCGCCTACCCCATGCGCTGGATCGGCAAGGTGACGGTCACCACCACGGATGGGCGCCACTTGCTGGCCAGGGTGGATGAACCCAAGGGCGACCCGGGCAACACCCTCACGCGCGACGAAATCACGGCCAAGGCCTTGCGCCTGGCCGCGTTCAGTCGTGGCGCGAGCGAGGCCGAGATGCGGCTCGCCATCGACACCCTGTGGCAGGCCGCCGAATGGCCGCGCACGCCTTGGCTGCTGGGGGAGCGCGCATGACGATCGCGAACCACCCGCTGGCGTCGGCGTGCACGCTGCTGTTCGTGCCCGGCAGCCGGCCCGAGCGACTGTCCAAGGCACTGGCCAGTGGCGCGGGTGGCGTCATCGTCGACTGGGAAGACGCGGTCGCACCGGCCGACAAGGCGGTGGCACGCACCGCCTTGCAGGTCGCGCTGGGGCAACTCGCACCCGCCGAGCGCGCGCGTCTGGCGGTACGGATCAACGCCGCGGGCACGCCCTGGCACGTCGCAGACCTCGCCAGTCTCGCGACGCTGGCGCGCGATGGTCTGTGCGTGGCGATGCTTCCCAAGGCCGAGGCCGCCAGCGGGGTAGCCGAGGTCGCGCGGGCGCTGGGCGCCGAAGGCCGCGTCCTGCCGCTGGTGGAATCGGTCGCGGGGCTGGATGCCGTGCGCGAGATCGCCCACGCCCCGCAGGTGCTGCGCCTGGTGTTCGGCCACCTGGACTTCCAGGCCGACGCGGGGCTCGCTTGCGGACCGGATGAAGAAGAACTGGTGTCCGTGCGCCTGCAGATCGTGCTGGCCACGCGCGCCGCCGGGTTGCCGGCGCCGGTGGATGGCGTCACGCCCGACACGAAGGACATGGCGCTGGTGCACGCCCATGCGGCGCGCGCCGTTCGTGGTGGCTTTGGTGGCAAGTTGTGCATTCATCCGGCGCAAGTGGCTGCGGTGCACGCCGCGTTCACGCCGCCACCCGAAAAAATCGACTGGGCGCGGCGGGTGGTGGCGGGGTTCGAGGCGGCAGGCGGGAGCGTGTTCGAGCTCGACGGTCGGATGGTCGATCTGCCGGTGCTCAAACTTGCCGAACGGACGCTGCTGCATGCGCGACTGGCGGGGCGCCGGGAGGTGTCTGGTGGCAGTTAAACTTTCCAGGGCATGTTTGCAGGGTTTGTCCGATGACGGGGGGACGGCCCCACCCACCAGAATCGAGCGTCGCCGTCTGGTGCATGGTGGTCGTGTTCACAGGCTGTCGGGTTTTCAACAGTGAATTGATTCAAGGAGTGCATCGATGAACAAGTCTGTCCAAGTGGGTCGTCGCCAGGTGCTGGCCGGGCTGTCGGCGGTTGGCCTGACGGCCGTGCCCTTTGTTGCGCGCGCGCAGTCGCCCATGGTGCTCAAGTTCAGCCACGTGGTGGCCGACAAGACACCCAAGGGCCAGGCCTCGCTCAAGTTCAAGGAGCTCGCCGAGAAGAAGCTCGCCGGCAAGGTCGATGTTCAGGTGTTTCCCAACTCGCAGCTCTTTGGCGACGCCAAGGAACTCGAGGCGCTGCTGCTGGGCGACGTCCAGTTCATCGCGCCGTCGCTGTCCAAGTTCGATCGCTACACCAAGAAGATCCAGCTTTTCGACCTGCCTTTCCTGTTCGATGACATGGCGGCGGTCGACCGCTTCCAGCACAGCGCCGCCGGCCAGTCGCTGCTTGACTCCATCAAGCCACGCGGCCTGCAAGGCCTGGCTTTCTGGCACAACGGTCTCAAGCAGCTGTCGACCAACAAGGACAAGCTCGAGCGTCCGGAAGACGTCAAGGGCCTGAAGTTCCGCATCCAGGCTTCGGACGTGCTCGAGGCGCAGTTCCGCGCGCTCGGCGCCAACCCGCAGAAGATGGCGTTCGCCGAGGTCTACCAGGCGCTGCAGACCGGCGTGGTCGACGGCCAGGAGAACACCTGGTCGAACATCTACTCGCAGAAGTTCCACGAGGTGCAGAAGACCATCGCCGAGACCAACCACGGCGTCATCGACTACATGGTCGTGACCAATGCCAAGTGGTGGGAAGGTCTGCCGCCCGACATCCGCAAGGGCCTGTCGGAGGCGATGGCCGAAGCCACCGAATACGGCAACAAGGTCGCCGCCGACTTCAACGCCCGCGACAAGGACCTGATCGCCAAGGCCGGCAAGGCGCGCATCCAGCAACTCACCAAGGACGACATCGCCGCCTGGCGCAAGGCCATGGAGCCGGTGTGGAAGAAGTTCGAGGGCGACATCGGCCGCGACCTGATCGACGCATCGCTGAAGTCGAACAAGTGATCGTGTTCGCACTGTCCGGTTCGAAATATGGAAACTGAAAAGGCGGCCCGCTTGCTGGGCCGCTTTTTTTGGGAGACAGCAAGATGATGCGCTGGATCGATCGATTCGAAGAGCACTTCCTGGCCTTGATGCTGGCGGGCATGACGCTGGTGACGTTCATGCAGGTGGTCGCCCGCTACGTTTTCAACTACAGCTTCACCTGGGCAATGGAACTGACCGGCGTCATGTTCGCGTGGATGATCTTCATCGGCGCGTCCTACGGCGTGCGCGTCAGTGCGCACATCGGGATCGACATTCTGGTGCGCTCGGTCGGCAAGAACGTTGCGCGCTGGATGGGAATCGTGGCCAGCGCCTTGTGTGTCATCTACGCGTGCATCCTCGCATTTGGTGGCTGGCAATACCTCTACAAGCTCTACAGCGTCGGCGTGTACATGCAGGATCTGCCGGTGCCGCAGTGGGTGCCCAAGATCGTCTTGCCATTTGGTTTCGCATTGCTGGCATTGCGCTTTTTCTTCGTGTTCTGGAAACTCGTGACTGGTCATGAAGGCCATCTGCTGGGCGATGAGGCCGAAGACGCGCTGAAGATGCGCGAGGAACTTGGGGAGGATCACGAATGAACACCGTTGTCTTGTTCGCGCTGCTGTTCATCTTCATGTTCATGGGCATGCCCGTGGCGGTGGCGCTCGGCCTGTCGTCGCTGGTGGTCATCCTGGGCTTCACGCCCGACTCCCTGGCTTCGCTGACCCTGAAAATCTACGAGACGTCCGAGCACTACACGTTGCTGGCGATCCCGTTTTTCATCGTGGGTGGGGTGTTCATGACCACGGGGGGTGTTGCGCGCCGCATGATCCGCTTTGCGAACGCCTGCGTCGGGCATTTCCCCGGCGGGTTGGCCATGGCTTCGATGCTGGCCTGCATGTTGTTTGCGGCGGTGTCCGGCTCTTCACCCGCCACCGTGGTGGCCGTCGGCTCGATCGTGATTGCCGGGATGGTCAGGGCGGGTTACTCCAAGGAATTCGCCGCGGGCGTGATCTGCAACGCCGGCACGCTGGGCATCCTGATTCCGCCCTCGATCGTGATGGTGGTTTATGGCGCCGTGACCGAGACGTCGGTGGGGGCACTGTTCATGGCCGGCATCATCCCGGGCATCCTGCTCGGATTGATGCTGATGGTTGCGATCTACTGGCGCGCCCGCGTGCTCAAGCTGCCGCGCCTGCCGCGCGCCAGCGTGGGCGAAGTGCTGAGTGCCGGACGGCAGTCGCTGTGGGGTCTGTTGCTCGTGATCATCATCCTGGGCGGCATATATGGGGGCGTTTTCACGCCAACCGAAGCGGCTGCAGTGGCTGCGGTTTATGCGTTTTTTGTCGCCGTCTTCGTGTATCGGGATTTGCATTTCAAGGACGTGCCACACGTCCTGCTGGAGGCCGCGAAGGTGACGGTGATGTTGATGTTCATCATCGCCAACGCGTTGCTCTTCGCCCACGTGCTGACCACCGAGCGCATTCCGCAACACATCGCCGAGGGGATCATTGCCATGGGCATGGCGCCCTGGCAGTTCCTGATCGTGGTCAACCTGCTGCTGCTCGTGGCGGGCATGTTCATGGAGCCCACCGGCATCATCCTGATCCTGGCGCCCATCCTGTTTCCGATCTCGCAGAAGATGGGGATCGATCCGGTGCACCTGGGCATCATCATGGTGGTCAACCTCGAGATCGGCATGATCACGCCACCCGTTGGACTGAACCTGTTCGTCACCTCCGGCATCACCGGCATGAGCATCGGCCATGTGGTGCGCGCGGCGCTGCCCTGGACCATGATCTTGCTGGCGTTCCTGGTGATCATCACCTACGTGCCGATCATTTCCACCTTCCTGCCGCAGTTGTTGCATTGACTGCACGCCTGCGCGTGGTTCAACGTGGTGACGGTGTCTTGGGCGTGAAGTCGCACCAGGGCGCCACCGCGCACTCCCAGCAGCGCGGCGTGCGGGCCACGCACACGTAGCGGCCGTGCAGGATCAGCCAGTGATGCGCGTTGAGCCGGTAGGGGGCCGGGACACGCAGCAGGAGTTTTTGCTCGACTTCCAGCGGCGTCTTGCCAGGGGCCAGGCCCGTCCGGTTGGCCACGCGGAAGACGTGCGTATCCACCGGCATGGTCGGTTCGCCGAAGGCCACGTTCAAGACCACGTTGGCGGTCTTGCGGCCCACGCCGGGAAGCCGCTCGAGCGCTTCGCGCGTTCGAGGCACCTCGCCGCCGTGTTGTTCAATCAGCATCCGGCAGGCCTGCATCAGGTGGCTGGCCTTGGCGCGGTACAGGCCGATCGTCCGGATGTGGTTCTCAAGCCCCGCCAGACCCAGATCCAGGATCGCCTGTGGCGTGTTGGCCACCGCAAACAGCCGGCGCGTGGCCTTGTTCACCCCGGCGTCGGTGGCCTGCGCAGACAGCAGGACGGCGGTCAGCAGTTCGAACACGCTGGTGTATTGCAGCTCGCTCGCAGGATGCGGGTTGGCGGCTTGCAGGGTGGCGAAGAAGCGGTCGATCTGGTCGGGCGTCATGTGGATGATTATTGCGCCGCACAACCCGCGCGCTGGCCAGCGTCTCCGATTGGCGACAATGGCGCACTATTTCAACGAGTCGCATCATGAATCTTGCCCTAGCCAAACGTCTGGAAAACGTCGAGACCTCCGCCATCCGTGAACTGTTCAAGCTGCTGGGAAAGCCCGGCATCATCAGTTTTGCCGGCGGCTTTCCGGACAGCGCCATGTTCGACGTGGCCGGCATCACCGAAGCCGTCGACAAGGCCCTGCAGGTGGAGCCCGGTAGCGCGCTGCAGTACGGTGCCACCGAAGGCTACGAGCCGCTGCGCGAGCAACTGGCGGCGTTCATGCATTCCAAGGGCGTGCAGGCTCTCAAACCGGATCAACTGGTGGTCACCACCGGCAGCCAGCAGGCGCTGGACCTGCTGGGCAAGACCCTGGTCGATCCCGGGAGCAAGGTGATCGTCGAAGGACCGACGTTTCTGGCCACCATCCAGTGCTTTCGCCTGTATGGCGCCGACCTGGTGAGTGCGCCGATCGATGGCGAGGGTGTCAAGGTGGATGAGCTCGAGCAGTTGATCCAGACGCACCGGCCGCGCTTCGTGTACCTGATTCCGACCTTCGGCAATCCCAGCGGCGCACTGCTCAGCCTGGCCCGGCGCCGGCGCGTGCTGGAACTGGCGGTGAAGTACGAGACGCTGATCGTCGAGGACGACCCGTATGGGGATCTGTATTTCGACGCGCCGCCGCCACCCAGCCTGCTGGCGCTCAGCCATGAGGTGCCGGGCAGCCGCGACTGGCTGGTGCACTGTGGCTCCCTCAGCAAGGTGCTGTCGCCCGGCCTGCGCGTGGGCTGGATGATCGCGCCCGATCCGCTGCACGCCAAGGCCATCATGTGCAAACAATTTTCCGATGCCCACACCAGCACCTTTGCGCAAACCACCGCTGCGCAGTATCTGGCCGCCGGACGGATGCCTGCGACGCTGGCGCATGCACGCACCGTGTATGGCCGCCGAGCGAAGACGATGGGTGATGCGCTGCACCAGGACCTGGGCGACGCGATCGAATTCGTGCAACCGCAGGGCGGCCTGTTCATCTGGGCACGTCTGACGGGTGCCGGCGGGCGCAGCCGCGATGGCAACGCCTTCGCTCGGCGCGGCATCGAGAACGGGGTGGCCTTCGTGCCCGGCGCACCGTTTTTCTGCGCCAATCCGGACATCAGCACCTTGCGTCTGTCGTTCGCCACGGCGGACGAGGACAGGATTCGCGAAGGGATCGGCCGCCTGGCCCGCGCGCTGGACTGAGTGTTTCAGCGCGGTTGCGCGGTCCGGCCGTGGTTCGGCGTTCCCGATTCGCGCAAAGGCCCAGGTCTGCGCCCGGCTTGCCCGAGCAGATCGCCGAACCAGGGTGAGTCGAGCACTTCGAATTCGACGCGACGCGCCCTGGCGATTGCATCGCCCGGCACGTCGCCTGCCGCGGGGTGGCACATCAAGACATCTCCCGTGCCCGCACTGTCCAGCCAGTGGCGCAGCAGCGTCCGGTAGTGCCCCGCATCGCCGGAAAAGTCGTACACGCCCAACAAGGCGTCGTTGAGCATGAAGCCGCGCCGGTATGCCTGCCGGGCCAGGGCGCGCGCGCCCAACAGGCCGATCACCGCGGCCTTGGGTGTTCGACGCACACTGCCGAGCAACCCGTCACGCGGCCACGTGCAACGCAACCACGGGCGGTGTCCTGGCTCCGGGTAGCGCACTGCCAGCGTCTGCAGCAGCACGTCACGCACCTGGGGCAACTGGTGGACATGCTGATGGCCATCGACAAAAGACGGCGGGCGCTTCAGCCGGGCTTCGAACGCGTCCAGCTGGGCTTCGATGTCGCCGCGCAACCGTGCAAGGTCCAGGCGGTGCAGGTGGCTGGCCACGATCATCCGGCTCAGGGAAGCACGAACCTGCCCCGTGGAGATCTGCGGTTCGGTGAAGTCGAGATGCAGTCCGACCTCCAGCGCCGGCGGGCCCAGTTCGCGCAGGAGTGCGGCCCCTTCGCTCCAGGCCGCTCCGTGGGTCATGGCGCTGGTCGCGCTGATGCGTTGATGCAGGGCCAGATCCAGAACCGCCTGGTTGATCGCCGGATGCAGGCCGAAATCATCCACGCAGATGCAGATCGGCGTGGCGGGCCGCGCGGGATCGGCAGCCGCCGGTACGGCGTGGGAATCGGGCATGAACGATTGTGGCATCGCCGCCATGGTGGGCAGTGGGCCGCAAGGTCGTCAGTGCGCGAGTGGCCTCGTAGAATCCGGCGCTCACCCACCGTTCGGGTCTCGCTGCCCGGTTCGTCCATGCCGGTCCTCTGGCCCCTGCCTCCCCCGTTGCGTTTCATCGCCGTCGGCTGTGCCGCGGCCGCCGTGCATCTGGGCGTGGTGGTGCTGCTGGTCTCCGAACTGCGACTGGCGCCGCTGATCGCCAACGTGCTGGGGTGGCTCACGGCGTTTGGCGTGTCCTTCGTCGGACACCATCGCTGGACGTTCGCGCACCTGGGCGCGCGGTGGCACCGAGCGCTGCCCCGGTTCCTCACGCTGTCGGCGCTGGGCTTCGCGATCAACCAAGGTACCTACGCCCTGGCGCTGCGCAGCCTGCCATGGCGCTACGACGTGCTGCTGGCCGGCGTGCTGGTGCTGGTGGCCGTGGCGACCTATGTGCTGGGCAAGCTGTGGGCTTTTGGCGGTCAGGGCAACTGATTTGACGCGGCGTGTCGCCCGGCCGATCGGTACGCGCCGGTGGTCAGGGCGCCTCTGCGGGTTGGGCGCCTGTTTCAGCGGGTGCGATCGCCGTGCCACCGCCCTGCTCGTGGTCGACGATGTAGATGGGCCGCCGCTTGACCTCCTCGAAGATCCGCCCGATGTACTCACCCAGCACTCCGAGGAAGATCATCTGCATGCCCGAGAACAACAGGATGCAGACAATCAGTGTGCTCCAGCCCGACACCCGGTTGCCCCAGGTGAAATACTCCAGCACCACCCAGGCGCCGTACAGGAACGCGACCAGCGCCGACAGCAACCCGATGCCGGTGACCACCCGCAGTGGCCAGGTGGAAAACGTCGTGAGTCCGTCGATCGCAAAGTTCATCAGCCGTGTCCGGCTGAAATGGCTGTGGCCACGATGGCGCTCGCGCGGCGTGTAGGGCAGGGCGACCGTGCGAAAGCCGGCCCAGGCGTACAGCCCTTTCATGAAGCGGCTGCTCTCGTGCAACTGGCGCAGGGCATCCACCACCTTGCGGTCCAGCAGCCGGAAGTCGCCGGCATCCGGTGGAATCTCGAAGCGCGCGCCGCGATTGACGAGGCGATAGAACCAGCGCGTACCGATGCGCTTGAAGGCGCTCTCGCCTTCGCGATCCTGACGCACCGCGTAGACCATCTGCGCACCTTCGCGCCAATGCTCCAGCATCTGGCCGATCAGCTCGGGGTTGTGCTGCAGATCGGCGTCCAGCAGGATCACGGCGTCGCCGCGTGCCGCGTCCAGTCCGGCCGTGAGCGCCGCTTCCTTGCCGAAGTTGCGCGACAGGTGCAGCGCGCGCAGCCGCGGTTCGCGCGCGCACTCGCCGTTCAGCACACCCACGGTGTCGTCGGTGCTCCCGTCGTTGACGATCACGATTTCGTACGGATGTCCTTGTTCGCGCAACACCCGCTCAAGTGCCGCCAGCAGCTGGGACAGGTTGGCCGCCTCGTTGTAGGCCGGGACGACGCACGAGACCGGGCGGGAATGCCGGGGAATGAGATCGGACATGGGGTTGGTTGAGTCACTCACGATCTGCCAGCGCCAGTGCGGCGATCGACCGAGCCGGCGCCACCGTATGTTGCATGCACGCCGATGGCCAGTGCCCCGTTGGCGGACCCGAATGGTATCGGTGATGTATTGCCCTCGATAATGCCGCTGGCAGTATGCCATCGAGACCGCCGCGTTGACGACCGCGGCTCGGCTGCCTCCAGTGGGTCGGTTCCTTCGATCCTTCCAACGAGATGACAACCTTGCCTTTTTCGGCGGCCGGTTCCGGCCGATTCTTACCCGGCTGGGCGTGGTTTCTCCTGGCCTACGTACTGGCCTGGACGGTGCTGCCCGTGCTGCTGGCGCCGAGTTTTCCGCTCGATGTGGTCGAAGGCATTGCCTGGGGCCACGAAGCGCAATGGGGCTACTACAAGCACCCCCCGCTGCCAGCCTGGCTGCTGTACCCAGCGTTCCGGCTGCTGGGGCGTTACGGGCCCTATCTGCTCGGGCAACTCAGCGTGCTGCTGGCGCTGTATTTCGTTTTCCGGCTGGCGTCCCGGATGCTTGACGAGCGCCGTGCCTGGCTGGCCGCCGCGCTGCCTTATGCGGTGTACTACTACACGTGGCCGACCCTCGAATTCAACCACAACATCGCCCAGATTCCGGTCTGGTCGGCTTTGGCCTGGTATTGCCACAGCGCGGTGCGTGGTGGGCGACTGCGCGACTGGATCTGGCTGGGCGTGTGGGCCGGCATCGGGGTGTTGACCAAGTATTCGATCGGCATTTTGCTGCTTTGCTTGCTGGGCTGGATGTTGCTCATCCCGCAGCGAACGGTGTGGCGCACGTTCGGCCCGTGGTTGGCCATCGCCATCGCGAGCGCCGTGGCCGGCGGACACTTGTTCTGGCTGGTGCGGCACGACCTGTTGCCGCTGGCCTATCTGGTGGCGCGCAGCGGTCATGTGGACACTTCGGCCGCGTTCTGGGCGGCACTGTCGTTCCTGGGCGCGCAGGCCGTCGCTCACCTGCCGCTGCTGTTGGCCCTGTTGTTCGGTGGCGTGCGGTTGTGGCGCTGGCGACCTCGGTACTTGCCGGCGGGCCAGCGCGTCTGGCTTGCCACCATCGCCCTGGCGCCTGCCATGGTCACCGCACTGGTCGGGCTGGTGGCGGGCGCAGGCCTGCATGATGCATGGGGCACTCCGATGTGGAGCTTCTCCGGGTTGTTGATCGTCGCGGGCCTCCCGGCCAGCGCGTGGCGTCGCGACCCTCACGCCGTCGGTCTGGGCGTGGCGGTCTGGATGGTGTTGATCACGCTGGCCATGGCGCTGTACCTCGCGTTCGGCGCGCAATGGCGCGACCGACCGACGAGGATGGACTGGCCCTCGCGAGCCATGGCTGGACAGGCGCGATCGACCTGGCAGGCGGTTTCCACGTGTCCGCTGAGGATCGTCGCGGGCGACTATTGGGAAGCCGGACAGGTGGCTGAAGGCCTGACACCGATGGCGTCGATCCTGATCGCCGGGGATGTTCGCTATTCCCCGTGGATCACCTCCGAGCGCCTGCGCCGGCAGGGGGCTCTGCTCGTGTGGCGCGAACAGCAGCCCGATGCGCCGCCGCCGATGGTCGATCTGCTGACCGCGCAGCCGCTTGACGGCTGGCGAGTCGCACAGGGAGCGTGGGCCATCGCGTGGTCGCGCGGTGGTGCCCAGAATCCCCTGCGCATGCGCTGGCGAGCCTATGTGCCTGCGGACTGCGCGAGATGACCGGTGCCGGCGCGCGGATGCTTGTGTCTTGCGCCTGGTGCCGGGCGTGCCGGTTGGTCAGCGCCCGTAAGTGGCGGTGAAGCTCGCCTTGGCGAGCGTGTTGGCGTTGACCATGAAGCCGGCCAGCGCGGCTGGCGCGTCGTCCGGCACGTCGATGCGCTCCACCCCGAGGGCGTGGACGGTGAAGATGTAACGGTGCGGCTTGTCGCCCGGCGGCGGACACATGCCGCCCCAGGCGTAGATGCCGTAGTCGTTGCGGATCTGGCGCGCTCCCGCGGGAAGGTTGGCACCACCCTTGGCGCCGGTGTTGGCGCCCAGTTCGTGCACGCTGGCCGGCAAGTCGATGACGACCCAGTGCCAAAATCCCGAACCAGTCGGCGCGTCCGGGTCGTACACGTTCAGTGCGAAGCTTTTGGTTGCGGCCGGCTCCCCGCTCCAGCGCAACACGGGAGACTGGTTCAGGCCATTGCAGCCGAAGCCGTCGAACTCGAAATGTTGGGGCACGGTGCCCCCGCTGGGAATATCGGGGCTGGTGAGGATGAAGGCTGACATGGTGGCGCTCCTGCGTTGAAGTTGTTGTGGTTCTTATATCAAAAACAGGGGCCTGCGGCGTGTCGCGTGGATGTCGGGCGAGCGGTGAGCCGCAATGCGCCGCTACAATTTGAAACTTCCACTTCGAATCGGAACCCGGATGTCGGACTCGCTGGCGGCGCCGGCGCGGTTGGCGCCCGCAGACCCCGCGCGCGATGGCGCGCTCGGCGGTCGTGGTGTGGCGCTGCTGCTGGCGTTGTACTCTCTGATCTGGCTGGGGTTGCTGGGGTGGAGCACCAACACGGCGCCGGCCGACAACCTGGAGCAGCTCGTCTGGGTGCGTTCGCTCGAATGGGGCTATTACAAGCACCCGCCGCTGCCGACCTGGCTGTTGGCGCCGCTGGTTTGGTTGTTCGGGCCGCAGGCGTGGACCACGTACGTGCTGGGCGCGACGTGCACCACGGCGTCACTGGCCGTGATGTGGGCTACGGTGCGTGCGATGCGTGGCCCACGCCACGCCACCATCGTGCTGCTGGCCGCGTTGTGCGTCACGTTTTACGCACTGCGCCTTCAGTACTTCAATCACAACGTCGTCATGATGCTGGCGGGCAGTGCCGCCATTGCGTTGCTGTGGCGCGTGACCCATCGTCCGTCGGGGCTTGCCTGGGCAGGCATCGGCCTGGCGCTTGGTCTGGGCATGCTGGCCAAGTACCAGACCCTGCTGGTGGGCGCCGGCGTGGCGCTCTGGTGGTGGCGAGCCGGGTTGTGGCGGGATCCGCGACACCGGCGCGGTGTGCTGCTCGCAACCGGGCTCGCCGGATTGCTGCTGGCGCCCCATGTCTCTTGGTTGCTCGCGCACGATCTGGCACCGCTGCGCTACGCCGAGAGCTCGGCGCTCGGCGTCGACCTGCGTCTGGCCGAGCGGCCACTGCACGCGCTCAATTGGGTGGCCGACTGGTTGCTCAACCGGATGGGGCCGACCTGGTTGCTGCTGGCAGCGACGGCATGGCTGGTCCGGCGAAGCGACGGGCTTCCGACATCGAGCGACGTGAAAACCACGGCGACACCCGATGATCGGCGGCGACGCGAATTCCTGACCCTGTTCGGCCTCGCGCCGTTGGTCGCGATGGCGCTGATGTCGCTGCTGGGCGCCGTCAGCTTGCAGGAGCACTGGGGAACCGCGTTTGCGTTGTGGACCGTGCCGGCGGTGCTCGAATGGATGCCGCGCACGCGCGAGCGATTGAGCCATTGCAACGCCATCCGGATGGCGTGGATCGTGTTGGTTTTGTTGCAGGCGCTGTTGCTGGTCAATCGCTGGTCTGGCTCGCCACGTGGGCCACTCACGCATCGGCAGCATCATTGGGGACATTTCCCTTCGGCGCTGCTGGCCGAGCGCGTGGCGCCGGCCGGGCGCGCTCTCTTGGACGGGCCGATCGATGTCATCGCCGGTGATCAGGCCGTCGCCGGGGCGCTGGCGACCGCGTTGCCGGAAAAGCCGCGGGTCTTGATACTGGGCCGGCTCGACATCAGCCCCTGGATTGACGCGTCGGAACTGGCCGGTGGCGCGCGCGTGGTGGAGGTCTTCCCAGCGGATGTGCTGCCGCCGCGGGCGCAGTGGGCGGGGCCTGGCTGGGCCTGGCGCGTCGGGGTGTCGCCGCTCGCGGGACGCACCGTGACGAGTTGGCGGCAGCCGCGCTGGGAGCCGGCCCCGGACGAGCGAGCAGCGCGCTGAAACCGCGTCGTCACGCCGTTGACGCCCGTGGTGACTTGGGGTTTTGCCGGCAGCTGTCTGCCGATTCGGCCAGGCTTGCAATCGTCGGCGCCGTCCTCACCTGAACCGCATGACCATTCGCCATGCATCACTGCCCACTGCGCTCGTGGTGGCCCGACTGCTGGATCGGCTGGACGCCAGCCGTGGGCCGGTCGATGCCCATCAATACCGCACCGTGGCCGAGCGGCTGAGTATCCTGTTGCAGGAACCCGGCGTCGATTGGCGGCCGCTGCTCGATCAAAGTCCGGCAGCCACCGTCGTTTATGAAAATCTGCGTTATGCCGACGCTGGCCTGTGTCGTGCGCCGCTCGGGCAGTCGACAGCGGCCGAGCTGGCCGCACGGCAGTTGATCACCGCGGCCCGGCGCCCGCCGGCCGCCTGAGGAGTCTTTCCGATGGCCGATTCACTGCACGTTGTCTGCCCGCACTGCCATACCACCAACCGGGTGCGCCGCGATCAATTGGGCAGTCAACCCGACTGTGGACAGTGCAAGGAGCCGTTGTTCACCGGTCAGCCGGTCGCGCTCGACGACGATTTGGCGTTCGATCGGCACGTGGCCCGCAGCCAGTTGCCGCTGCTGGTCGATTTCTGGGCGCCCTGGTGCGGTCCCTGCCGCATGATGGCGCCCGCCTACGAGCAGGCCGCCGTGCTGCTGGAGCCGCAGGTGCGCGTGGCCAAGGTCAACACCGAAATCGCGCAGGCGCTCGGGGCGCGCCACAACATCCGCAGCATCCCGACGCTGGCGCTGTTCGTCGGCGGGCGCGAGGTGGCGCGCCAGGCGGGTGCACTCACCCATCCGACGCAGATCGTTCAGTGGGTCAGGGGGCACCTGCCACACGGATCCGGTTGATTGCGCCGTGCGCTCGCGTCAGCGCTTGACCTCGTCCACCAGCGCCCGAAACTCGTCGATGTCCTCGAAGCTGCGGTAGACGCTGGCAAAGCGCACGTAGGCCACCTTGTCGAGCTTTTTCAGCTCGCGCATCACCCACTCGCCCAAGCGTGCCGAGGCCACCTCGCGCGCGCCGGTGGCCAGCAGCTTCTCCTCGATGCGCTCGATGGTGGCATCCACCTGCTCGGTACTCACCGGGCGCTTGCGCAGCGCCAGCGCGAGCGAGGCCTGCAGCTTGGCACGCAGGTAAGGCACGCGCCGGCCGTCCTTCTTGACGATGGCCGGAAAGCTGATGTCCGGCCGCTCGTAGGTGGTGAAGCGCTTGCCGCAGTGCGCGCAGCGGCGCCGACGGCGGATGAAGTCGCCCTCGTCGGACACCCGGCTGTCGACCACCTGGGTCTCGCCATGGGTGCAGAACGGGCAGCGCATTGATGATCGAGATTGGGCTGGATCGCTTGCTGGTCAATCCAGAGCAGCTATTAAATCAGTAGTAATCTGGTGTCTTGTACCGATCGGTTCAACCGTAGACCGGAAACGCCCGGGTCAGTTGCGCCACCCGGGCGCGCACGTCAGCCAGGTTGGACTCGTCGTGCGGCTTGTCCAGCACGTCGGCCACCAGATTCGCGGTCAGCCGCGCCTCGGCCTCCTTGAAACCGCGGGTAGTGAGCGCCGGCGTGCCGATGCGAACGCCGCTGGTGACCATCGGCTTTTGCGGGTCGTTGGGGATGGTGTTCTTGTTGACCGTGATGTGCGCCTGGCCCAGCACCGCCTCGGCTTCCTTGCCGGTGATTCCCTTGGCGCGCAGGTCGACCGACATCACGTGGCTTTGCGTGCCGCCGCTGACGATGCGCAGTCCACGCTGGGTGAGCGCTTCGGCCACCACCTGGGCGTTCTTCTTCACTTGCGCGGCGTACTGCCTGAATTCGGGTTGCAACGCCTCCTGGAACGCCACGGCCTTGGCCGCGATGATGTGCATCAGCGGTCCTCCCTGCAGTCCCGGGAACACGGCGCTGTTGATCGCCTTTTCGTGTTCGGCCTTCATCAGGATGAAGCCCGAGCGCGGCCCGCGCAAGCTCTTGTGGGTGGTGCTGGTCACCACGTCGGCGTGCGGCACCGGGTTGGGGTAGCAGCCGCCGGCGATCAGGCCCGCGTAGTGCGCCATGTCGACCATGAAGATGGCACCCACGTCTCGGGCCACCTTCGCAAAACGCGCCCAGTCGATCTCCAAGCTGTAGGCGCTGGCGCCGGCGATGATGAGCTTGGGCTTGTGCTCGTGCGCCTTGCGCTCCATCGCGTCGTAGTCGATGGCTTCCCGGTCGTTCAGGCCGTAACTGACGACGTTGAACCACTTGCCTGACAGGTTGAGCGGCATGCCGTGCGTCAGGTGCCCCCCTTCGGCCAGGCTCATGCCCATGATCGTGTCGCCAGGCTTGCAAAAGGCCATCAGCACGGCCACGTTGGCGCTGGCGCCGCAGTGCGGCTGCACGTTGGCCGCCTCGGCGCCGAACACCTGCTTGACGCGATCGATGGCCAGTTGCTCGACCACGTCCACGTATTCGCAGCCGCCGTAGTAGCGCTTGCCGGGATAGCCTTCGGCGTACTTGTTGGTCAGTTGGGTGCCGGCGGCCTGCAGCACGGCGGGCGAGGCGTAGTTTTCGCTCGCGATCAGCTCGATGTGGTCTTCCTGGCGCTGGTGTTCAGCCTGGATGGCAGCCCAGACGGCCGGGTCTTGCTGGGCGATGGTGCTGGAACGATGGTACATGAGGGCTCTCTTAAAAAAAGGGTTTCCCCCGACGGGCAGGGGTTGCCCGGGCGAACGGCTGGATGCGCCTCGCGAAGCCTGAATGCGGGGGCGGTGCGCTTCGCCGTGGTGTGCAACAGCGATGCTGCCGTCATCCACGTCGGCCCCGGGCCATGCCGGTGCCTATCGCCAGTCGCGCACGCGGGGGAGTTTAGCCGACGGCGGTGTCCTGGCCCTTGCCCGTATGGACGGGTTTCAGGACGCCAACGCCGCGACGCGAACGCCGGTGCCCGGCTGGCCGGACGCGGCCTTTCCAGTGGGCGTCGGGTCGGCCTCGCGCGTAGCGCGCAACTCGCGCGCGCCCGGTGCTGCCAGCGGCTTGCTCTTGGCCACCTGATACAGGCGCGCGTGCTCGGCCATCACCTTGCTCGCGTAACCACCGTCGCTGGGCAGGTTGGCGGCGCCCACATACCACTTCAGGCCGCCTTCGATCGAACCGGCCCGTGCGATGTATTCCTGCAGGATGCGCACACCCACGCGCAGATTGGTGCGGGGGTCGAACGCAGCCAGTTGACCGCCGAAGAGCTCGTACTTGTCGGAGTGCACGTCGGTCATGACCTGCATCAGACCCTGGGCGCCCACCGCGCTTTGTGCGAACGGGTTGAAGTTCGATTCGATCGCCATCACCGCAAGGATCAACGTGGGATCGAGCTTGCTGGCTCCACCGACTTCATAGGCTTCGGCCACCAGAGCCGCCATCGGCTCGGGGGCCACGCGGTACTTGCGCGCCAGCCACAGCGCGAGCCTGGCCTGTTCGCTGGGCAGGTCAGCTGGATTGGCGGCGGTGGCGCGCTCGACGGCACCCAGATCGGGCGTGATCCCGAGCGTGGCCACCTTTCGCTCGGTCAGCCACTGGCCCAGGCGTTCTTCGCCCATCTGGCGCAGGTCGGGCCGGGCGCCGAGCACCAGCGCGGCCAACACGACGACGACGCCGACCACGGCCAAGCCGTTGTGCGTGATCTCGAAAAATCCTTCGGCGACGTCGCCGGCGAAGGTCCTGAGGCCGCTCCCCAGGGCAGCGAATCGGGTTGAGGCGGTCATGGCACTCCTTGTCTGCGCAGCCGGTTTCCGGGCCCCGTTGATCCGCTCGCCATCGGGCGAGTCGACAGGGTGGTGGCGGTGACCGGCGGCGTGAGGTGTCAGTCTGCGACCCGCCTGGCGACGCCCGTACATCGTTGTGGGCGCACGCCTGGTTGGCGGGCAACGTTGCATGCCGAGAAGATGGCAGCAGATCAGGGTTTTCCATGAATCCTGATCAATCGCCCGATTCTAGGTGTGGTTCAAATTCGTCGTCAATCCTGAAAATTTGAGTGCAAATTCTATTTTTGATATAAAAATTGGCGAACTGGAGCCACCGCTTGCATCATGTGAGCGGGCAATCGAGTGCGCTTGCGCCTTGGCACGATGCGCGTGTGTGTGATTGAGAAGCCCAATTCCGACCAAGGGCCGGATTGAATTTCATGACTGGCCGGATGGCTCGGCCCACCCTACAGTGAAGTCGTCCGAATCCTTCGGGCACCCGGCCGGCAGGCACCCGTCGACGTAGCTGATACAACGAATGGGCTCGCCTCCAGCCATTTTGAAGAAGGCAATCTCTTGCCTTCCCCGCAACTGGAAACAGCAAGCTTTCCATTGCGGAACCGGGCAGACGATGACGCTTTTGTCGCGCTGCCTGAAAGCCCGGCGGGCAGGCTTCAGGGCCCAACGCCGGGCTTTCTCATTGGGGCGATCGAACCGGTGGGTGCGCAACTCCCGGGACCGGCGGGATGGCCCCCGTTCCCGGCGACAATACGCGCCGTTGCAGGATGTGCCGCCCGGGTGCGTCCACGTTTTGTCGTTCCACGCGAATTCGCATGTTTCCCTTTTCCAGTGATCCCAAAGACCAGCAGCCCACCGATGCGACGCCCGTGCCCAAGGCAGCCGAGGCACACCCGCTGGACGCGCTGACTGGTGGTGTTTTTTCTGCCGCGACATCGGGCGAGCGCGCTCAACGGGTGCGTGACTGGCTGGCGTCCGGCCCCGCCCAGGAGCAGATGCACGAGGTGTTCAAGGAGCTCTCGGCCAAGGACAAGGGGGCGGCGCGGGCGCTGCGCACGCGGCTCGACGAGTTGCGCCGCGCGAAGGAGCAGGATGCGGTTAGCGTCCAGTGGGAGGGCCGCGCGCACGCGCTGTTGGATGGCGCGCGCCTGAACATCGCCGACGCGCTTGCCTGGCAACGCGATGCCGCCAAGGCCGGCGCGCCGCTCTCGCGCGAACCGCTGGCCGGCCTGCGCGCGCGACTGGTGGAGCGCATCAAGGCGGTCGAAGACCTGCAGCAGCGGGTGATGGTGCAGCGTGAGGCGGCCGCGCTGCTGGCTCAGCGCATCGAATTGCTCTCCACCAAGACGTGGACCGAGGCGCGCGATCAGCAGTCGCAGCTGGAGGCCGATCTCGCTCACTGGCTCGAACAGACTGCCCAACTGCGCGCCGATGCGCAGTGGCCCAGCGTCGATCTGCGCTATCCCCCCCAGCTGGAGGGTGCGCAAGGCCAGCTGGAGGCGGTGTGGAGCGCGTTCGTGCCGGCGCTCGCGCAGGCCATCGCTGCGGCGCAAGATGCAACGGCGCCTTTGCCGACGGTGCCCGTTTGGTCCGACGAACTGCTGGCCGCACGCGGCCACGCGTTGGCTGCGGTCACCGCGCCCACGCCCCGGCCGCGCGTCGACCCCGAGCAGCGGGCCGCCGCCAGCAAGGCGGTGGAGGCAGGCGCCATGCTGCTGGAGCAGGCCGTGGCCGCCGGCAATATCCGGAGCATGAACAGTGCCACCCAGGCGTTGCGCCAGTCGCTCAAGACCCACGGCCGCCTGATCGACGACGCGCTGGAGGCGCGCGTGCACGCAGCGCTCGTGTCGGCTGGCGAACTGGAAGGCTGGCAGCGCTGGAGCGCCGACAAATCGCGCGAGCAGCTGGTCGCGCGCGCCGAGGCGCTGCTGGTCAAGCGCCGCATCCAGGGCGCCTCGGGCGCGCTGCGGGAGGAGCAAGGCGAGCCGGTGGTGTCCGAACCCCCTCCCGTACCCGTCACCACGGATCATCCCGTGGCGGTCGAACGCGACGATTCGATCGAGGGGTCCGCGACAGCGGACATCGCGAACGCCGAACCGGATGCTGCGCCCGAGGCGGCGGCGCAAGATGGCGACGCTGCGGCGGCAGCCGGAGCCGCCGAATCGGCCCCGCCCATCGAGTCGGGGTTCGAGCTGATACCGGCCATGGGTGGTCGCAAGCTCCAGGAGGCGTTGCGCAAGCTGCGCGAGGAATGGAAGACGGCCGACCAGGGCGGTCCGCCAAACCATGCACTCTGGAAGCGCTTCGATCGCGCCTGCAACGCGGCACACCGCTTTGTCGAGGCGTGGATCGATGGCGTGCGCGCCGAGGCGAGCGAACATCGGGCGCAGCGCTTGGCGCTGATCGAGGAAGTCAAGGCTTTTTCCGCCTCGCCGGCGGAGCCGGCGGGTGACTGGAAGGCTTTCAACCGCCAGATTCACCGGTTTTCCGAGCGTTGGCGCAACGCCGGCCACCTGGCCGAGAAGGCCTACGCGGAACTGCAGGCGCAGTGGAAGGCAGCCATCCACACCGCCGCCGCGCCGCTGGAGGCCGAGCAGAAAGCCAGCACTGCGCGTCGCCAGGCACTGATTGCCGAGGCCGAGCAACTGGGCGCGGCCGTGCCTTTGCGCATCGACGCCGTGCGGGCGCTGCAGCAGCGCTGGCAAGCCGAGGCCCAAAGCGTGCCGCTCGAACGCAAGCACGAGCAGAAGTTGTGGGATGCCTTCCGCAAGCCGCTGGACGAGGCGTTCCAGCGCAAGGGCGCCGAACGGGAGCGCCAGCAGGCCGAGCTGGGTGCACACGATCGCGCGGTGCTCGAAGCCGCCAAAGCCCTGGAAGCGGCCAATTCCAGTGGTGACGCCCAACGCATTCGCCTTGCAATGGCGGCACTGGAGGCAGCTACCCGCTCCCAGGCTCAGGCGAGCGACTCCGGCGCGGAAAGCAAGCAGGCCCCGGTGGTTGCCGGTCCCGCGCCAGCGGCTACGCAAGCGGGTGTCGTGGCGGCGATGCCGGAAGGCGTTGAAGCCACGGAGCCAGGGGAAGGAGCGGCGCCGCAGGCCGAGTCGGTGCCGGCCGCCACGGCCAAACCGGCGCGAGCCGTCGTTGCCGTGCGCGGTGACGATCGCCCAGGCGCGAAACGACAGGATGCCGCGTCCGCGCGTGGTCCGGGTCGCGGCCCCGATCGACGCGACGGTCGCGTGAATGCGCCGCGCGCTGCTGGCGAGCGGGATTTCCGGGGCGCTCCTCGCCCCGGTGCGTCGCGAGCCGGCGGGTGGGGCCCATCGCGCGAAGAACGTGGCCCGCGCCTGGGTGACGCGGCGTTCCGTGCGCAGCGCGACGCGGTGGAAAATGCCCAGGCGGCGTTGCGCAAGCTGGCCGCCCAGGCGCATGGCGAGACGTTGGTGCAGTTGCTCCAGGCCTGGCACGATCGCCAGCCCGGGCAGGTGCCCGCAGGATCAGAACTGGGCCGTGGTGTCACGCCGGCCACGCGTGGCGCCTGGGTGCAGGCCGTCGGCCACGCCGGTGGCGACGCGGCGCAGGCCGACACGGCCATGCTGCGACTGGAAATGGCTGCCGAGCTTCCGACTCCGGCCGATCAGTTGAACGCGCGGCGCGCCCTGCAACTGCAATTGCTCACCCGGCGCAACGATCCGGCGCCGGCCCAAACCTGGGGGCAGGACGTCGCCACGGTGCTGGCTGCGGACCACGACGAGGTGCGCGCGCGGCGGCTGCAGAACGTCCTGAAGGCCTTGCTGCGCAAGGGCTGAACGACCCCTCGCGGCCAGCGCGTGGCGAGTGGATCGCACACAATGGTCGCCCAAGGCGGGTACCCGATCGCCCGCCCACAGCGAACTCTGAAGGATGCAGGCGATGAACCCCACCGAAACCATCGTGCTCGCCGGCGGGTGCTTCTGGTGCACCGAGGCCGTGTTCAAGGAAGTGCGCGGCGTGCTCGACATTGAGTCGGGTTACAGCAACGGCCAGGCGGCGCGCCCGACCTATGAAGAAGTCTGCACGGGACGCACGCACTGCGCCGAGGTCATCAAGTTGACGTTCGATCCGGCCCAGATCGGGTTGCGGCAGGTGCTGGAGATCTTTTTTCTGGTGCATGACCCCACGCAGCTCAACCGCCAGGGCAACGATGTGGGCGAGCAATACCGCAGCGGCATCTACTACCTGCAGCCCGGGCAACAGGCACTGGCTCTGGACATGATTGCCGAGATGACGCAGCAACGGTACTACCCGGCGCCCATCGTCACCGAGGTGCTGCCGCTGTCGAACTACTGGCCGGCTGAGGAGCACCATCAGGATTTCTTCGAACGCAACCCCGAGCAGGGTTATTGCGTGGCCGTGGCCGCGCCCAAAGTGGCCAAGTTCCGCAAAACCTTTCGCGAGTGGGCGCGCCCGGATCGCACGGCATGATCGGGCGCGCAATGAAACCGGATGCGGCGCGAGCCCCACGCACTGCGGCCGGCGTGTCGGCACGAGGTGCCGGTGATCGGGGTGGCCGCGGATCGGTGGGACAGAAAGTGAAGTGGAAAGATGGATAAACGTCGATTCCTCGGTGCGGCGACGCTGGCTGGGGTGGGTTCTCTGGCTGGCCCGGCGCGGGCGGCGGGCACGACCAAGCCAGTCGCGACGGGCCCGGGCCTGCTCACGCTGAGCGGCGCCGTCGGCGACGTCAACCGGGGTCCGCTCGACCCGGCGCTCGACCAGTTGATGTTCAAGCAAGGCGTGCGCTTCGAGCGCGCGTTCGTGTTTGATTCCGCTGCCCTGCGGCGCTTGCCGCTGGTATCGATCCGGCCCACTCTCGAGTACGACGGCCGTCCGCACACCCTGGCCGGCCCGCTACTGACCGACGTGCTGCTGGCAGCGGGCGTGGCCGATGCCCGCGACGTTCATCTGGCGCTGCGTGCGGTCGACGGTTACGCCGCTCCGGTGGGGCTGGCTGACGTTCGCGCGTGGCGCATGATCGTCGCCCTCACGCTCGATGGTGCGTCGATGGCGCTCGGGGGCCTGGGTCCGCAGTGGGCCGTCTACGACGCCGACACGCTCGCCCCCTTCAAGAACAAGCCGTTGAAGGATCGTTTTGCCGCATGCCCCTGGGGGCTGTACAGCATCGAGATCACGCGCGGCGCGTGAGTGGCGGCCCCGGCAGCGCCGGATAGCCGGGCCGACGCGCCTACTTGGTGCCAAAGATGCGGTCGCCCGCATCGCCCAGGCCGGGCAGGATGTAGGCGTGGTCGTTCAGGCCGCGGTCGATGGCGGCGGTGTAGATCGGCACGTCGGGGTGCGCACCGTGCAGCGTGGCGATGCCCTCGGGCGCGGCCAGCAGGCACAGAAACTTGATGGAGCGCGGCTTGAGGGTCTTCAGCCGGTCGATCGCCGCGACCGCGGAATGGCCGGTGGCCAGCATCGGGTCGACCACGATCACGTCGCGCTCGCCCATGCCGGTGGGCATCTTGAAGTAGTACTCCACCGCCTTGAGCGTGGTCGGGTCGCGATACAGCCCGATGTGACCGACGCGAGCGTTGGGCACCACGCGCAGCAGGCCGTCGAGCATGCCGTTGCCGGCGCGCAGGATCGATGCGAACACCAGCTTCTTGCCGTCGATCACCGGGCTGCGCATCTTCTCCAGCGGTGTCTCGATCTCGATCATCTGGGTGGGCACGTCGCGCGTGACTTCGTAGACCATCAGCATGGCCAACTCGCTCAGCAGGGTGCGAAAGGTGGTGCTGCTGGCTTCCTTGTTGCGCATCAGCGTGAGCTTGTGCTGCACCAGAGGGTGGGTGATGTGGTGGAGTGCGGCAGTCATGTATTTGCTAATCAAACCATAGCTTTTGTGGCAGATTGGACAAGCGATTTCGGCCAAAAGTGTGCTCAGCGCTTCTTGCCGCCCAACAGGCTGCCGAGTGCGCCGCGCAGCAGCTCGCGGCCCATGCGGCGCGCCTCGCCCTTGATGACGTTCTGCACCAGTCCGTCATACTGGCCGCCGCGCGGGCCGGTGCGCCCGACCAGCACTTCCTTGCCCCAGTTGAGTACGTCACCCAGCAGGCCACCGCCGTCGGCCGGTGCGCCGCCGGCCCCGGCGCCGGTCGTCCCCCCAGCGCTGGCGGGGCCTGGGGTCGCAGCCGTCCCCGCCGTGCCGACCGGCGCCCCGGTCGCATTGCGCCGGGTCAGCATCTCGTAAGCCGATTCGCGATCGACCATCTGTTCGTAGGTGCCGGCGACCAGCGAGCCCTGGATCAGCTCGGCGCGCTGGGCGTCGGTGATGGGACCGATCTGGCTGCCCGGCGGGATGACGTACACGCGCTCGGTCATGCTCGGGCGACCCTTGGCGTCCAGGAAACTCACCAGGGCCTCGCCGGTGCCCAGCTCGGTGATGGCCGTCTCGATGTCGAGCTTGGGATTGCCGCGCATGGTCTGCGCCGTTGCCTTCACGGCCTTCTGGTCGCGTGGGGTGAACGCCCGCAGCGCGTGCTGCACGCGGTTGCCCAGCTGTGCCAGCACGGTGTCGGGCACGTCGATGGGGTTTTGCGTCACGAAATACACGCCCACGCCCTTGCTGCGCACCAGCCGCACCACCAGCTCGATGCGCTCGAGCAGCACCTTGGGCGCGTCGGTGAACAGCAGGTGCGCTTCGTCGAAGAAGAACACGAACTTGGGTTTTTCGGGGTCGCCCACCTCGGGCAGCCGCTCGAACAGGTCCGACAGCAGCCACAGCAGGAAGCTGGCGTACAGGCGCGGCGCGGTCAGCAGCCTGTCGGCGGTCAGGATGTTGATGACCCCCTTGCCGGAGACGGTCTGCATCATGTCGGCCAGATCCAGCATTGGCTCGCCGAAGAACTGGTTGCCACCCTGCGTTTCGATCTGCATCAGTCCGCGCTGGATGGCGCCCACGCTGGCCGCGCTGATGTTGCCGTACTGCGTGGTGAATTGCTTGGCGTTGTCACCCACGTGCTGCAGCATGGCGCGCAGATCCTTCAGATCCAGCAGCAGCAGGCCATTGTCGTCGGCGATCTTGAAGACCAGGTTCAGTACGCCGGCCTGCGTCTCGTTCAGGTCCAGCATGCGGGCCAGCAGCAGCGGGCCCATGTCGCTGATGGTGGCGCGCACCGGGTGGCCCTGCTGGCCGAACACGTCCCACAACGTGACCGGGCACTGCGTCGGCTCGGGCAGCGGCAGGCCGCGATCCTTCAGGATGTCGGCCATCTTGCCCTGAATGCTGCCCATCTGGCTGATTCCGGTCAGATCGCCCTTGACGTCGGCCATGAACACCGGGACGCCGAGGCGCGAGAACTCTTCGGCCAGCTTTTGCAGTGTCACGGTCTTGCCGGTGCCGGTGGCGCCGGTGATCAGGCCATGGCGGTTGGCCAGCCCCGGCAGGATCGAGCATTCGATGTCATCGCGCTTGGCGATCAGGATCGGGTCGGCCATGGGTGCAGTCCCCCTCAAAAGTAAAATCGCGTCATTATCAAACGACTTTTCGAGAGGGCAGTTGCGCCATGGCGGGTCACAGCAAATGGGCCAACATCCAGCACCGCAAGGGGCGGCAGGACGAAAAGCGCCAGCGCGTCTGGACGCGGGTGGTGCGCGAGATCATGGTGGCCGCGCGCAGCGGCGGCGGTGACCCCACCGCCAACCCGCGCCTGCGCCTGGCTATCGACAAGGCCAAGGCAGCCAACATGCCGGCCGACACCATCAAGCGCAACATCGACAAGGCCACGGGCAACCTCGAAGGCGTGAGCTACGAGGAAATTCGCTACGAGGGCTACGGCATCGGCGGTGCCGCGATCATCGTGGACACCATGACCGACAACCGCGTGCGCACCGTGGCCGAGGTGCGCCACGCGTTCAGCAAGCACGGTGGCAACCTGGGCGGCGAGGGGTCGGTGGCGTTCCAGTTTCGTCACTGTGGGCAGATCGTCTTCGCGCCCGGCACCAGCGAGGAGCGCGTGATGGACGTGGCTCTGGAGGGCGGTGCCGACGACGTGATCACCGACGAGGAGGGCGCCATCGAGGTGCTGACCGACCCCGGCGCCTTCGAGGCCGTCAGGCAGGCGCTGGAGGCAGCGGGCCTGGCGCCCGAGCTGGCCGAGGTGACCCTGCGCGCCGACAGCACGATCGAGCTGACCGGCGAGGACGCCGCCCGGATGCAGAAGCTGCTCGACGTGCTGGAAGACCTGGACGACGTGCAGAACGTTTACCACAACGCAGCACTGGACTTGCCGTGACGACAACGCCGCACCGCCGGTCGCTGCACGCCAAATGGGCCGCTACGGATTGCCCTGATTGCCAGGGGCGCTCATCTTATCGAGGCATGTTGGCATGAAAATCCTGGTCATCGGCGGTGGCGGTCGCGAGCACGCGCTGGCCTGGAAGCTGGCGCAGTCGCCACGGGTGCAACAGGTCTACGTGGCGCCCGGCAACGGTGGCACGGCCCGCGATCCGCTGCTCAGGAACGTGCCTCTGCTCGATCTGGTGGCGCTGCGCGAGTGGGCGCTGGCCGAGAAGATTGCCCTGACCGTCGTCGGCCCGGAGCAGCCGCTGGCGGCTGGCGTGGTGGACGACTTTCGCGCCCATGGCCTGCGCATCTTCGGGCCCACCCGGTCGGCCGCGCAACTGGAGAGTTCCAAGGCGTTCAGCAAGGACTTCATGCGGCGCCACGGCATCCCCACCGCGGCCTACGAAACCTTCAGCGACGCCACCGCCGCACGCGCCTGCGTCGAGCGCTTGGGCGCGCCCATCGTCGTCAAGGCCGACGGCCTGGCGGCCGGCAAGGGCGTGGTGGTGGCCACCAGCGTGGCCGAGGCGCAGGCCGCCATCGACGACATGCTGGGCGACAACCAGATCGGCGTGGCACACAACCAAGGGTCAGACGGGGTGGCCGTTGCGCGCGTCGTCATCGAGGAGTTCCTTCATGGCGAGGAAGCCAGTTTCATCGTCCTGTGCGACGGCCGCAACGTGGTGCCGCTGGCCAGCAGCCAGGACCACAAGCGCCTGCTGGACGGTGACCAGGGGCCCAACACCGGCGGCATGGGTGCCTATTCGCCCGCGCCGGTGGTCACGGCCGACGTGCACGCGCGCGTGATGCGCGAGATCATCCTGCCGACGGTACGCGGGATGGACCACGATGGCGTGCCGTTCACCGGCTTCCTGTATGCGGGCCTGATGATCGACGGCGAAGGCCACCCCCGGACGCTGGAGTTCAACACCCGCATGGGCGACCCCGAGACCCAGCCGATCCTGATGCGCCTGAAAACCGATCTGGTGGACGTGCTGCTGGCGGCCACCTCCGGCACGCTCGACCGGGTGCAGTTGCAGTGGGACCGGCGCGTGGCACTGGGCGTGGTGCTGGCGGCCGCCGGCTACCCGCAATCGCCCCGAAAGGGCGACGCGGTGACGGGGTTGCCCGCGGCGAGCGATGATGCGCGCGTGTTCCATGCCGGCACGGCCGTCGACGGGGACGCGCTGGTCACATCGGGTGGGCGCGTGCTGTGCGTCACCGCGCTGGCCGACACCATCCGGCAGGCGCAGGCGCGCGCCTATGACTTGGCGCGCGGCATCCATTTCGACGGCGTCCAATACCGGCACGACATCGGCCACCGCGCCGTCAAGCGAGCGACATGACTGATTTCAATGCCACCGTCCGTGCCTATCTCGTCGGGTTGCAGGCGCGCATCGTGGGGGCCATCGAGGAACTGGACGGCCAGGCCACGGCCGTGCGTGACGAGTGGCACAAGCCCGCCGGCCAGAAGTTGCAGGGCGAGGGCATCACCCGCATCCTGGAAGGGGGAGCGGTGTTCGAGCGCGCCGGCTGCGGCTTTTCGGACGTGCGCGGACCCGCTCTGCCGCCATCGGCCACCCAGCACCGACCTGATCTGGCCGGCGCGCCATTCGAGGCCATGGGCGTGTCGCTGGTGTTCCATCCGCTCAACCCCTACGTGCCCACCGTGCACGCCAACGTCCGCATGATCTCGGCCGGGCGGCCCGGCAGCGAGCCGGTGCGCTGGTTCGGCGGCGGTATGGACCTGACACCCTACTACGGTTTCGACGAGGACTGCGTGCACTTTCACGCCACCTGCCGCGATGCGCTGGCACCGCTCCCAGGCCAGCTGTACGAGCGCTTCAAGCCCTGGTGCGACGACTACTTCTTCAACAGGCACCGGGGCGAGGCCCGCGGGATCGGGGGCATCTTCTACGACGACTTCGCCGAAGGCGGGCCCGAACACGGCTTTGCGCTGATGCGCGCGGTGGGTGACGCCTTCCTTTCGGCCTACCTTCCCATCGTGGAGCGCCGCCGCGCCATGCCCTGGGGCGAGCGCGAGCGTCAGCACCAGCTGCACCGGCGCGGGCGCTACGTCGAGTTCAACCTGGTGTGGGACCGCGGCACCCACTTCGGCCTGCAATCGGGCGGGCGCACCGAGTCGATCCTGCTGTCGATGCCGCCGCTGGCCGCCTGGTCGTACCAGCGCCAGCCGGAGCCGGGTTCGCCCGAGGCGCGGCTCACCGACCACTTCCTGGTGCCGCGAGCGTGGGTGTAGCGCCCGCGGTCGCCGCGCCGTGCCGCATCGGCCTGTTCGGTGGCGCTTTCGATCCACCGCACGAGGCGCATCTGGCGCTGGCGCGCGCGGCCATCGACGAGCTGGCGCTCAATCGCCTGCATGTGGTGCCCACCGGCGATGCCTGGCACAAGTCCAGGCCACTGAGTCCCGCGGTCGACCGCCTGGCGATGTGCCGACTGGCATTCGCGAACATGGAGGGCGTGCTGGTCGATGACCGCGAACTGCACCGCGCCGGCCCCACCTACACCATCGATACCCTGCGCGAGTTGCAGGTGCAGTACCCGGGCGCCGAGTTGTGGTTGCAGATCGGCGCTGACCAGGCGCAGGCTTTCGCGCGCTGGCGGCAGGCCACACAAATTCTCGATATTGCTTCCATTTCGATAGCTGATCGGGCGGTACCAGGGGGCCGCAAAGCCCTGTTTGATCCTCAAGATCCGTTGCCCGGCGTCGTGCTGCCGGCGGGCCGCTCGGTGCGCCTGCTGCACTTGCCCGCGCTGACGCACAGCGCCACCGAGGTGCGCCTGCGCGTGGCCGCGGGCCGGCCCATCGATCATCTGGTACCCGCCGCCGTGGCGCGGTATATTGCCGAACACCAACTCTACCGATCCGACTAGATGAGCGAAGCCGCCGCCAAGAGAGACATCCAGAAACTTCAGCGCGCCATCGTCGATGGCCTGGAAGACGTCAAGGCCCAGGACATCCGCGTGTTCAACACCGAGCACCTGTCTCCCCTGTTCGAGCGTGTCATCGTCGCCAGCGGCACCTCCAACCGCCAGACCCAGGCGCTGGCCGCCAGCGTGCGCGACAAGGTGCGCGAAGCCGGCTTTGCCAAGCCGCGCCTGGAAGGCGAGGAAAACGGCGAATGGATCATCGTGGACTGCGGTGCGGCGGTGGCCCACGTCATGCAACCGGTGATCCGGCAGTACTACAACCTGGAAGAGATCTGGGGTGACAAACCGGTGCGCGTGCGCCTGGCGGGGCCCGCGGCGCGCGCGGCCGGCACGGCGCGCAAGCGGGCATCGCAGCCCGGCCCGGCTGATTCGGCGCCCGACCGTCGCGAGGCCTCGCCCGCGAAGGTGGCCGCCAAGGCGCCGGCAGCCCGAAAGGCCGCTGCCGGCAAGACTCCGACCAAACCGGGCGCCCGGCGCGCTGCGGCCAGTCCGCCGGCCCGTGGTCCTGGCGGTGCCACGAGCGCGCGCGGTTCGCGGCCGGCCGGCAAACCGGGCGGGACCCGCGCGCCGTCGAGCGCGAGCGGCACTCGGCCCGCGGCCAGGTCCGGCGGGCGGACCCGCACCGCGCCCAGGGTGGTGGTGGTCAACAAGCCCGGTTCCGGCCGCAAGTCGGCATCGACCCAAGCCAAGGCGACCCCGCGCAAATCGGCCACCCGCGCGCCGCGATGAGGCTGCTGGTGGTCGCCGTCGGCCAGCGCGTGCCGGCTTGGGCGGCGGCGGCGTGGGACGATTACGCCAAGCGCTTTCCGCCCGAACTCAAGGTCGGGCTCAAGACCATCAAGACCGAACCGCGCGTCGGCGCTCGCACCGCCGCGCAGGCCATGGCCGGCGAGCGCCAGCGCATCGAGGCGGCGCTGCCCGCTGGTGCGCATGTGGTGGCGCTCGACGAACGGGGTGCGGCGCTGTCCACCGCCGCGCTCGCCACGCGGCTCGGCGAGTGGCAACGGCTGGGCAGCGACGTCGCACTGCTCATCGGGGGCCCGGACGGGCTCGATCCGGCGTTGCGGGCGGCGGCGCGCGAGCGCATTCGCCTGTCCGACCTGACGCTGCCGCACGCGCTGGCGCGCGTGCTGCTGATCGAGCAGCTCTACCGCGCGTGGTCGATCCGCGCCGGCCACCCCTACCACCGCGAATGAGCGCCCGGGGACGACAGCGGATGCCCGATTTCATCTACCTCGCGTCCCAGAGTCCGCGCCGTCGACAGTTGCTCGAGCAGATCGGCGTTCGCCACCGGTTGCTGCTGCCCGACGACGCGGCCGCGGCCGAGGCGCTGGAGGCCGTGCGCGCGCGCGAGTCGCCGCGCGCCTACGTGCGCCGCGTGACGCTGCTCAAGCTCGATGCCGCCGTGCAACGCCTGGCCGGGCGTGGTCTGCCCATCGCACCGGTGCTGTGCGCCGATACCACCGTCGCACTGGGGCGGCGCATCCTCGGCAAGCCGCGCGATGGCGACGAGGCCGCCGGCATGCTGCGTGCGCTCAGTGGGCGCACCCACCGCGTCATCACCGCGCTGGCGCTGCAGGCGGGCAGCGAGCGGCACGAAGCGATCAGCGATTCGCGCGTGCGCTTTGCGACGCTGGACGATGCCCGACTCGACGCCTACATCGCCAGCGACGAATGGCACGGAAAAGCCGGTGCCTACGCGATTCAGGGACGCGCGGCGGTGTTCATCGCGCACATCACCGGCAGCTACAGCGGCATCATGGGTCTGCCATTGTTCGAGGCGGCGCGATTGTTCCAACGGGCGGGCGTCAAACCGACGTAGGATGCCATTTCAAATGCAGCAGGAAATCCTGATCAATTGGGCACCCCAGGAGACGCGGGTGGCCATCATCGAGCAGGGCGCCGTGCAGGAACTGCACGTCGAGCGCTCGCTCGAGCGCGGCCTGGTGGGCAACGTCTACCTGGGCAAGGTGGCGCGCGTGCTGCCGGGCATGCAGTCGGCGTTCATCGACATCGGTCTCGAGCGTTCGGCGTTCCTGCACGTGGCCGATCTGTGGCAGCGCCCGCTGGAGAGCGATGGCGTGCCGGCCAACCGGCATGGCGCGTCGCAGCGGCCGATCGAAAAGCAGGTGTTCGAAGGCCAGACGCTGATGGTGCAGGTGATCAAGGATCCGATCGGCACCAAGGGCGCGCGCCTGTCCACCCAGGTCAGCGTCGCCGGGCGGATGCTGGTGTTTTTGCCGCAGGACGACCACATCGGCGTATCGCAGCGCATCGCGCCCGAATTGCGCGACTCGCTGCGCGCGCGCGTGCACTCGCTGGCCAGCGCCGACGCGATCGATGGTCGCACGGGGGGATTCATCCTGCGCACCAATGCCGAAGACGCGAGCGACCCCGAGCTGGCCGAGGACATCGCCTACCTGCGCAAGACGTGGACTCGCATTCGCGAAGCGGCCACTCGCCAGGCGCCGCCCGGTCTGCTGCACGAAGACCTGAATCTGCTGCAGCGCGTGCTGCGCGACCTGGTGGGCGAGGCCACGCAGTCGATCCGGATCGACTCGAAAGAGCAGTTCGACGCGCTCATGGTCTTCGGGCGCGAGTTCATGCCGGCGGCGGCCGAGCGCCTGTTGCACTACCGCGGCGAGCGACCGATCTTCGATCTGTTCAACGTCGACGAAGAAATCGGCAAGGCCCTGGGGCGGCGGGTCGACCTGAAATCCGGCGGCTACCTGATCGTCGACCAGACCGAGGCGCTGACGACCATCGACGTCAACACCGGCGGCTTCACCGGCGCACGCAATTTCGACGACACCATCTTCAAGACCAACCTGGAGGCCGCGCAGGCGATTGCGCGCCAGCTCCGGCTGCGCAACCTGGGTGGCATCATCCTGGTCGACTTCATCGACATGACGCAGCCCGAACACCAGCACGCCGTGCTGGCCGAGTTCCGCAAGCAACTGGCACGTGACCGCGTGAAGACGCAGGTGGGCGGCTTTTCGCCGCTGGGCCTGGTCGAGATGACGCGCAAGCGCACGCGCGAATCGCTGGCTCAGGTGCTGAGCGAGCCCTGCGCGCAGTGCCACGGCAGCGGGCGCGTGCGCACCGCGCGCACCGTGGCCTACGACATCCTGCGCGAGATCCTGCGCGAGGCGCGGCAGTTCAATCCCCGCGAATTTCGCGTGGTGGCCGCGCCCGCGGTGGTCGAGATGCTGCTGGACGAGGAGAGCCAGCACCTGGCCGGCCTGTCGGACTTCATCGGCAAGCCGATTTCGCTGCAGACCGAGAGCGCGGTCGGTCCCGACCAGTACGATATCGTCTTGCTGTAGACGATTGCACCCATCCATCGTTCGAACAGGAAGAGGCATCATGTTCAGTCACGTCATGGTCGGCACCAACGACATCGGGCGCTCCCAGCGCTTCTACGACGCCGTGCTCGGCGTGCTGGGCGCGCCCGCGGCGTTGCGCGATCAGGCGCCGAGCGGCCACGCGCGGTTGTTCTATCGGCACGGCGGCGGCACCTTCTGCGTGTCGGAGCCGATCAACGGCGAACCCGCCACCCGCGCCAACGGCGGCACCATCGGATTCAAGTGCGATTCGCCCGAGCGGGTGCGCGCCTTTCACGCCGCGGCGCTGGCGCACGGTGGCCGCTCGATCGAGGAGCCGCCAGGCCTGCGCCAGGGTTCCACGGGCACGCTGTACCTGGCGTACGTGTGCGATCCCGACGGCAACAAGCTCTGCGCGCTGCATCGTCCCAAGTAGCGGTGCCGCGCGGGCACGCGAATGCGCGAGGGGCGCGTTGGCTGGGGCCCACGACTGGGCTCGAGCGCATCGCCCGGCACGGGCGCGACCGAACGGCTGCCAGCCAGAAAAAAGCGCGCCATCGGTTCGATGGCGCGCGTTGCCGGGGTTTTTTGGGGTGGCTGATGGGACTCGAACCCACGACAACCGGAATCACAATCCGGGACTCTACCAACTGAGCTACAGCCACCGTCGAAAGATCGAATTATATCGACGCGTCCGTTGACGGCCGCGATCGCCGGGGTGCGACCACTTGGGTTGCGCGCTTCGCGTGGTTGCGCGGACGCCACCGCCCCGAGCCGGCACGTCCGCACGCGCAACGAGAAAGGCTCCCCGGGGGAGCCTTTCGATCGATTGGGGCTCGCGGCGCGGCCCCGATTCAGCCTGGCGGGCGTCAGTCGTTGTTGCCGCCCAGGCCCAGCAGAACCAGCAGGCCCTGGAACACGTTGAACAGATCCAGGTACAGCGCCAGCGTGGCGCTGATGTAGTTGGTCTCGCCGCCGTCGATGATGCGCTTGAGGTCGTAGAGCATGTACAGGCTGAACACGCCGATGATCATCGTGCTGAGCACCAGCATGCCGACGCTGGAGCCGACGAAGACGTTCACGATGGCGCCGACGAAGACGACCATGGCACCGACGAACAGCCACTTGCCCATGCCAGTGAGATCGCGCTTGATGACGCTGGCCAGGCTGGCCATCACGAAGAACACGCCGGCGGTACCGCCCATCGCCGTCATCACCAGTTCGGGGCCGTTCTTGAAGCCCAGCACCATGGCGATCAGACGCGAGAGCATCAGGCCCATGAAGAAGGTGAAGGCCAGCAGCACCGGGATGCCGGCGGCGGAGTTCTTGGTCTTCTCGATCGCGAACATGAAGCCGAACGCCCCCGCCAGGAAGACGATCAGCCCCAGGCCGCCGCCCAGACCGATGCCGAACGAAACGCCGAACCACGCTCCGAGGACGGTTGGCAGGAGGCTGAGCGCCAGCAGCCAGTAGGTGTTGCGCAGGACCTTGTTGCGCTGCGCCTGCATCGCGGCGCCGCTCTGGGCAACGTCGGCATAGGCGTAGTTGGACAAACGGTCATTCATGGCTTGCAATCTCCTTGCGGTCAAGCTTTGGCAGCCACCATGGCCGCCCGAAGGGTCATTGTACGTAGAGTCCGCGTGCGCAAGAATGGTTGCACGTTGCCGGCGCCGCCCGTGTTTTTTTGCAGTCGCCGCTCAGGAGCGTTTGCGTGAACGGGTATTCTTGGCATCATTTGGGTCCCATTCGGGCCATTTCAATGATCGCACTGCTCGCACGATGGAGAAATCGAACATGAAACCCAGCGCCGTTCTGCAAGCCGTGGATGTCCGGGCCATCATGGCGGCCGCGGAGGCCGAGGCGCAACGTCATCAATGGGCGGTCACCATCGCCATCGTCGATGCGGGCGGTCACCTGTTGCACCTGCACCGGATGGACGGTGCCGCGCCCATCAGCGCCCACGTGGCGCCGGCCAAGGCGCACGCATCGGCCCTGGGGCAGCGTGAAAGCAAGGGTTTCGAAGACATGATCAACGGCGGGCGCACGGCCTTTCTGTCGGTGCCGACGATCGATGGCCTGATGGAGGGCGGCGTGCCGATCGTCAAGGACGGGCAATGCATCGGCGCCGTCGGCGTGAGCGGCGTCAAGCCCGCCGAAGACGCGCAGGTGGCCAAGGCCGGCGTGGCGGTGCTGGGTCTGTAGGTTTTCGGTCGAATCGGACTGCAGCGGTTGCCAGAAGCTCCGCAGCAGCTATCGATTTGATGGCGCTCCGGCACCCTGCCAGTCAGATTTCAGCCGGTCAGACGGTCGGGTCGCACGTCCTGCAGGATGGTGGTGGCGATTTCCTCGATCGACTTGG
>CAZGOL010000005.1:0-37014 GCA_964527755.1 uncultured Ottowia sp. | reverse complement strand
GCACGATGACGGGCGCCAGGCCCAGGCTCATCTCGTCGATCATCATCAGGACGGGCGCGGCCATCAGCGCGCGTGCCATCGCGCACATCTGCTGCTCGCCGCCCGACATGCTGCCCGCCAGTTGCACGCGGCGCTCGCCCAAGCGGGGAAAGAGCGCGTACATGCGATCGAGGTCGCGCCGGATTTGCGCCTTGTCGTGACGGCGATAGGCGCCCATCAGCAGGTTGTCCTGCACCGACATGCGATCGAACAACTGCCGACCCTCAGGTACTTGCACCAGACCCTGGCTGAAGACCTGATCGGGCGTGCAGGGCGTGATATCGCGGCCCGCCAGCAGGATGCGGCCGTCGCAGGAGAGCAGGCGCGAGAGCACGCGCAAGAGCGTGGTCTTGCCCGCGCCGTTGCTGCCCACCAGCGCGACGATTTCCGCTTGGCGCACCTCGATCGAGAGCGCGTGCAGCACCGGCATCAGGCCGTAGCCCGCGCTCACTTTTTCGACTTGCAGCAGCGGCGTGGCGGCGCTCGTCATGCGCGCTTCTTTCCGAGGTAGGCCTGCACCACTGCCGGGTCGGCCAGTACCGCATCGGGCGTGCCGTCGGCGATCTTCTGGCCGTGGTGCAGCACCAGCAGCCGATCCGACAAGCTGCGGATGGCCTTGATCACGTGCTCGATCACCAGCACGCTGATGCCGGCCTCGCGCACCTTGCGGATGACGGCGATCACCTCCTCGATCTCGACGTGGTTGAGCCCCGCCATCACTTCGTCGCACAGCAGCAGGCGCGGCTTCATCGCCAGCGCCTTGGCCAGCTCCAGGCGTTTGCGGCCCGGGCCGCCGAGCTCGTCGGCGCGCTGATCGATGAAGGCACCCAGGCCGACGAATTCCAGGCTCTGGCGCGCCTGCTCTCGGGCCTTGGCCAGTTGCCCCTGGCCGCCGCCGTGGCCGAAGAGCGCGCCGATGGCAACGTTGTCCAGCACCGAGAGGCCGGGAAAGGGTTGCATGATCTGGAAGGTGCGCCCGATCCCGAGGCGCGCGCGCCGAAACGCCGGCAGGTGCGTGATCGCCGCGCCGTCAAAGCGCACCTCGCCTTCGGTGGGGCGCAGCGTGCCGCTGATCAGGTTGATCAGCGTGGTCTTGCCTGCGCCGTTGGGGCCGATCAGTCCAAGGATTTCGCCAGGCGCGAGCGTGAAGCTCACGTCAGAGACGGCGACCAGCCCTGAAAAGCGCTGCGTCACGTGGCGCAGCTCCAGCAGCGACGGGGCGGTTGCGTCCGCGTTCACAGCCGGTTCTCCCGCACGTTCTCGCCGAAGTAGCGCCAGCCCGATGTGCGAATGCGCGCCGCCAGATGAGTGAGGCCGTGCGGCATGAAGACCACCGCCGCGACGATCACCGCGCCGAAGAACAGGCTGGCGACGCTGGTGATTTCGCTCGACAGCCATTCCGATATGGCCGAGAGCGAGAACGCGCCGATGATGGGGCCGAACACCGTGCCCGCGCCGCCGAACACCGCCATGATGATCATCTTGACGTTCAAGCCGATGTCGAAGGCGCTTTCGGGGTCGAGGAAGGTGATCCAGTAGGCGTGTATGCCGCCGGCCAGCGCGCTCATCGCGCCCGAGATCGTGAACGCCGCGACCTTGTACGCGGTGGTGTTCACGCCCATCACGGCAGCGCCGTCCTCGTTCTCGCGGATCGCGATCAGGCCGAAGCCGAAACGGCTCCTCGTGAGCCACCAGACGACGAACGTGGAGAGCACCAGCAGGCCCAGCGCCAGGCCGTAGAACAGGCGGTCGTCATTGAGCGGTGGCAGCACCAGCCCGATGTTTTGCCCCGCCAGCGGAATGTTGGAGACGATGGCCGCCATCACGCCCGCCAGCGCCAGCGTGGCGATCGCGAAGTAGTGCCCGCGCAGGCGCAGCACCGGCACGCCCAGCAGCAGCGCAAAGGCGACGGCCAGCAGCACGCCGAACAGCAGGCCGACGGCGAACGGCAAATGCCACTGCACCATTGCGATCGCGACGCCGTAGCTGCCCAGGCCGTAGAACACCGAGTTGCCGAAAGATGGATACCCGGTGTAGCCGCCGATGACGTTCCAGCCCTGCGCCAGCACCGCGAGCAGGAGCGCGTTGATGCCGAACTGCACCAGCACGTCCGAACCCCACCACGGCAGGCTGGCCAGCAGCAGAAAGGCGATGACGACGGTGGTGATGCGCCAGTGTTTCATGCGGTCTTCCCCAGCAGGCCCGTGGGCCGCACGATCAGCACCAGTGCGAGGATGCCGAAGCTCGCGACGTCGACGAAGGTCGGCCCGATGTAGAGGATGGTGAGCGCCTCGACCACGCCCAGGAACAGGCCGCCGACGAGCACGCCCAGCGGGTTGTCCAGCCCGCCGATGATGCCGATGGCAAACGACTTGAGCGTGAGCGAGGCGCCGATGTAGGGGTTGATCTGCGAGACCGTGCCGTACAGTCCGCCCGCCGTGCCGGCCAGCGCCACGCCGATGGCAAACGTCATCGCGTACAGGTGACGCGGCTCGACGCCGTACAGGCGCGCGGCGACCAGGTTTTGCGCCGTGGCGCGGATCGCCCGGCCCAGGCGCGTGTGCAGCAGAAAGAGCCACATGCCGACTGTGAGCACCAGCGCCGCGCCAAAGGCCGCGACGCGAACCGCCGGCAGCACCACCGCGCCCCAGTGCCACTGGTGCCCGGCGTAGCCCGGGTTGATGGTGCGAAAGTCGGCCGAGAACGCGAGCTGCGCGAGGTAGGTGAGCACCACGTCCAGCCCGAAGGTGAGCAGCAGCGTGTTGAACATCGGCGCGCGCACGATCAGGTTCAGGATGCCGCGCTGCACCGCGTAGCCGAGCGCAAACATCACCGCTGCGGTGAGCGGCAGCCCGAGAAACGGATCGATGTGCAGGTAGTGAAACAGATGCCAGGAGCAGTACGCCCCCAGCATGATGAACGAGCCGTGCGCCAGGTTGACGATGTTGAGCACGCCCCACACGAGGGCGAGCCCGAGCGCCATCACGGCGTAGAGCCCGCCCAGCAGCAGGCCGTTGACGAGCACCTGGGTCAGCAGATCCAAGGCGTCCCCTCCCGGCGGGCGTCGTGCTTGAAGAGGCTCAGCGAACGCTCCACGCGGGCATCGGGTAGTGCGGCTGCTGCACGAAGCCCTTGGCGTTGTAGACCTCGGCCACCTGGCCGCCCTGCACCTGGATCACGAGCTGCGGCAGGTTGATCTGGCCGTTGGCGGCAAACTTGATCGGACCGTAGAGGCTTTCAAAGTCAATCGCGGCGAGCGCGTCGCGCACCTTCTGCGGATCGAGGCTGTTGGCCTTCTCGATCGCCATCACCAGCGCCTCAACGTCGGCCGCGCCCGAGGCGGCATGGTAATCGGGGTCATAGCCAAACCTGGCCTTGTATTCGGCGGCGAACTTGGACGCATCGCCAAACCAGCGGTCTTTCAGCGAAGCCTCGGGCAACCAGGCCGTCATGCCGAAAGCGTAGTCGGCGTCCTTGCCCAGCGCCTTGCGAAAGTCCTCGCTCGGCACGCCCACCGTGAACGAATACATCTTGGGCGCGATTGCCAGGCTCTTGGCGTTGCGCACGAAGTTGAGGATTTCGGTTTCGTGACCGGCGACCAGCACCGCATCGACGTTCTTCGCCTTGACCTGCGACAGCAGCGTGCTGAAGTCGCTGGTGTTGCTGCTGTAGCGTTCGTCCATCACCAGGTTCAGGCCTGCGGCCTTGAGCAGCGGCCGCGTGCCGTCGGCGGTGGAGACGTCAAACGAATCATCGGCGTACAGCAGCGCAACGTTCTTCGGCCCGTCCTTGAGCGCCTTCATCATCTCCACCGTGCTGCCGAAGTAGTTGCTGGCCGGTGCCAGCGTGCCGAAGATGTACTTGAAGCCGCGCGAGAAGATTTCGTTGGAGGCGCCGCCGCCCTGCACCATCGGAATCTTGTATTTTTCCGAGACCACCGAATCGGCGAGCTGGAAGTTGCTGGCAAAACCGCCCAGCAGCAGATTGACCTTGTCCTGCGTGACGAGCTGCGTGTACTGGCGCACCGAGAGGTTCACGTCCGACTGGTTGTCGTAGAGCTTGAGGGCGAGCTTGTGTTCCTTGCCCGCCACCTTGACCCCGCCGGCGGCGTTGATCTTGTCGATCGCGATCTGGTAGGCGTCGCGGTAGTAGCGCCCCGTATTGGCTACTGGGCCGGTGAGCTGAACGGAGGCACCCAGCGTTACGTCCTGGGCGAGCGCCGGAGTGGCCGACGCGATGGCAATGGCGGCCCCCAAAATGGCCGGTAACAAATGAGAACGCTGGTGCAGCATGCTGATCTCCTTGGTCACTCCCCGATCAGCCGACCGCACGGTCGCGGCTGCTACCGGTTCGTTCGGATCAGGCTACTCTCGCAAAAAGCTGCTACAGGGATCATGGTCTTGTCATGCGAACCCGCCGATGGCCGCACCGTCGCGCCGGCACCTACCTGGCAACTCCGACCAGCACGTTCCAGCCCTTGAACAACGCGGTGACCGGCGCTCCAACCTCCAGACCGAGGCGCTCGGTGCCCCCGCGCGTGACGACCGCCACCACGCGAACGCCGCCCGGCACCTCAACCTCGACCTCGGTCATGATGACATCGGGTCGCAGGCTCACGACCGTCCCATCCAGCCGGTTGAGGGCGGTGAACTTCATGCCGCCCGCATCGGTGACCAGAATCACGGCTTCGGCCTTGACGATCATGACGATCGGCGCGCCGAGCGCCAATCCCCACCGCAGCGAACTCTCGTGCGGTATGACCGCCGTGATCCGGACGCCCCCCGCCGTGGTCATTTGCACTTCTTCCGTGGTGGGTCCGACCTTCATGGCCGTGATCACGCCTTCGAACTGATTGCGAGCGCTGACCTTCATGACTGCCTTGGCTTTTTGAATAGTTCTTTTTATGTAAATCGTATCAAATTTTTGCCATCCGCCGAGATGGCGGCCAGGCGACCGTCCCCTCGGACGGGAATGAAGCACGGCGCCGGATCGGGCCCCGTTCAGGCCAACGCCAGCACCACGGCGCTCGGTTCCACCCAGGCCAGCGCACGCGCGCCGATGCGCAACTTGTTGGGCCGTGCGGCAAAGCCCACCAGTTGCTGCCCGCCGTGCAGAGTCAGCGTGACTTCGTCGTTACGGGCGCCGCGCGTCACGCTCGCGACACGGCCCGGCAGGCTGTTGTCAGGCAAAGCGCTCGTGCTGCGCGGGAGCGCCTCCACGCGCACGGCGGTCGCCTTGCACAACGCGAGCAGGGGCAGCCCGGGTGCCAGACCCAGCAGTTCGGCGCTCTCATGGGTGATGAGCGAGTCGAGTGCTCCACCACCGTCAACGGCCAGGCGCACGCACATCATCGGCTCGCGCACCGCGTCCACGGTCAGTTGGTCGACGTTGGCGCGCAGGTGGTTGCGCATGCTCGTGCGCGGCGCGACGACGGCGGCCAACGTGCCGGCGCCGTCCAGTCGCGCCAGCGCGCTCTGGCGCGCTCCTTCGACCAGCCGTGCGGCACGCAGCAGGCGCTCGCCGGCCGCGGTCAGTCGGGCGCCTCCGCCACCCGCGCCACCCACGCTGCCGTCGACCAATGGCTCACCCGCCAGGTTGGTCAACGTGTGCAGCGCCTGCCACGCGGCCTTGTAGCTGACGCCCGCCGCGCGAGCCGCCTGCGAAATCGAACCGTGACCAGCCACGAGTTGCAGGATTTCCAGGCGCTTGTCGGCGCGGGCGTAACCCAGCGCCTGCGCCGACAGTCGGGTCTTGGCCATGCCGCGCATTGTGACTGTCGGAGCGCTGGGCTCGCATCAGGATCGCCACGGATCGTCCGCGGGAGCGCCTGGACCATGACCGCCGTCGGACGCAACCGCCGGTGCGTCGATGGTCATGGCTGGGTATCCGACGGCGGCGGCAGTATGCCCTGCAAAGTAGCGGGGCATTGACTGTTCAACCTTAAAGAATCTGGTGTATATTTAAACCGACCGGTCGGTCGGCTAATTATTCAACACCCGCAAGGAAAGCGAGCGCACCATGAACAAGGAAAAGTTGGCCCAGAAGATGGAGTTTCCTCCCGCGACGGAGCAACCCAACGTCTACCCCCTGTCCTGGCACCAGCACACGAAAAAACTGGAGGAGATCTGGGACGCGTCGCAGCGCGAGTACTGGGACGTGAAAAAACTGCCGTGGGACACGTTCAATGTCGAAAAATACACGTGGGAGCAGCGGGAAGCGATCGCCTACTGGTGGACCCTGCTGTCGGTGTTCGACGCGTCGGCCCCCCCCGTGTTCGCCTCCGCCATGATCAAGACCTATGAGGCCCACGAGGAAGATGCCGTGCGCCGGTGCTTCTTCAGCGTCACGCGCGACGAGCAGAACCACGAGCAGATGTGCGGCATGGCCATCACCAAGTTCCTGGGCCACCCCGATCCGCTGACCTACGAGCCCAAGACCGACCTGGGCAAGCGCCTGCAGAAAAACGCCAAGTGGCTCTATTTCAATGGCGGACGCTACTGGACGGGCTACAAGCAGGCGGTGCCCAAGTACAGCCTGGCCGTGCTGTTCTCCTCGTTCCTGATGGGCGAGATCGCCGCCGCCACCATCTTCCACCAGATGGCTGCCGGCTGCACCGAGCCGCTGTTCAAGGAAGCCTTCCGAAACATTGGCAAGGATGAGGGACGCCACATGGGCATTTGCCTGGCGCTGATGGAGCGCGACTATCCAAAGCTGGACTTGTCCGACAAGCCTCTGATCACCAAGCAGATTCGCGCTGGATACCTGTTCCTGTCGGCCGTGCTGTTCGAGCCTCCGATGGACTTCTGGGACCTGCCCGCCGACTTCATCGAGAACCAGCGCGCGGGCGAGGAAGTGGCGCGCAAGGCCGGTTTTGCCATCCCGGCCTACGAAGCCAAGAAAAACAACTGGCGCGCGGCCATTCTCAACCTCAAGGGCGCGCTGGACAAGTACGACATCCCGTTCCCGGCCATCCCCGAAGTGGGTATCACGGGGCAGGAAATCACCGACGTGGACATGGAAGACATCATCCCGGTGTTCTAATTTGCGCATGCCGCAAGACGTCAAGCTGTACCCGTCCGGACAGGTCGTGACCTGCGAGGACGGCGAAACCGTCCTCGAGGCGCTGGAACGCTCCGGTTACGCGCTTCCCAACAACTGTCGCGCCGGCGCCTGCGGCGAATGCAAGGTGCGCGTGCGCGATGGTCAGTTCGACCAGGGCTTCGTGCTCGACATGGCGCTCTCGCAGGACGAGCGCGCGCAGGGCTTCGGCCTGATGTGCATGGCCAAGCCGCTGGAGGCGATGGAAATCGAGTGGGGCACCGAGGACGCCAAGCCCAAGCTGTTTCCGCCGCGCGCCTCGCAGTACGCGGTGCTGGTCGACCGCATCGCGCGCACGCCGCGCATCACCGAGTTCGTGTTGCGTCCGCTGGGCGAGCCGATGCGCTTTTGGCCCGGCCAGTACGTGCAACTGGGCGACGCCGGCGCCGGTGTGCCGGTGCGCTCGTATTCGCTGGCCAACGCGCCACGCCCGGACGGCGAGTTGCGGCTGCAGGTCACGCGCGTCGACGCCGACGCCTGCGACTCACCTGAAGGCCGCACCAGCCGCTGGCTGCACGACCAGGTGCAACTGGGCGATACGCTGCGCTTTTCGGGCCCGCACGGCACCTTCATCGGTGATCCGGCGGTGGACACGCCGGTGCTGTGCCTGGCCGCCGGCTCGGGACTGGCGCCGATCCTCTCGCTCACCGAGGCGGCACTGCGGCGCGGCTACAAGCCGCCGGTGACGCTGATGTTTTCGGCACGCGAGTCGGCCGAGCTGTACGACCGCGGCTTGATGCGCTACTGGGAGATGCGCTATCCCAACTTCCGCTACCTGCCCACCACCACCCGCGTGGCCGCCGAAGGCATCGTGCACGGCCGCATCCCGGCCATCTTGCGCGAGCACTTCGCCGACCTGAGCGGCTTCAGCGTGTTCGTGGCCGGCACCACCGGCTTCGTGGACGACTGCGTGGCCGCCGCCAGGGCGCTGGGCGCGCAGCCGCAACTGATCCACACCGAGGGCTTCTTCGCGCAGGCCTGAGAGCGGGCCGGCACGCGCCGCTCAGGACAACGGCGGCGGGGTCTCGGGGGCCGGCTGCGGCGCGGGCGCCTCGGCCGGCGCGCCGCCGGGCCAGCGCCGCAGCACGCGCTGGAAGATCAGCGCGTTGGGAATCTGCAGCAGGCGGCGCTCGCCACCGGCTTCCTGCAGCGTGGTGTACAGCAGGTTGACGTCCGTCACGCGGCCCTTGGCGCCAGGCTTTTCGGCGCTGTCCAGCAGTTCGACATCGTCGCCCAGGCGAAACGGCTGCACGACGGCGATCAGCAGCGCGCAAAACAGGTTGGACAGCACGCTCCAGGCCGCGAAGAATGCCACCGCGCCCACCGCCGCAAAGCCGGTAAAGGCGGTCCACAGCACTGCCGCCGACACCCCCAGGCGGCCCAGCACCAGCAGCAGCGCGGCCACGCCGATCAGCCAGCGGAACACCGCGCGCAGCAGCATTTGCCACCGCGGCAGCAGGCTGTAGTGGCGTGCCAGCCGCGTGACCAGGTGCCGCATCAGGCGGTTGAGCAGCCACGCGAGCGCCACGATCGCCACGATCTGCAGCGCCGGGATCAGCACGTCCAGCCAGTCCTGAACCCAGTCGGGCAGGCGGCCGCGGTAGTGACGAATCAAATCAATCATGTCCCCCCACTTCGGAGCCGTTCGGCTCATCACCGACGCTTCCGCTTCAGGACCAATTCCGGTGCCAACCCACGGTGCAACTGCCCAGCAAGCTCCTCTTTCTGTAGTTTCTCACACTGGCATCCGGCCCATCCGGGCGTTTTCCCGGGCATCGTGAAGCCGCAGCACCGTGATACATTGCCTGCGCCCCGATCCACCGTCCCCGCCAAGCCATGAGCAACCACGACCCCCACGACGCGATGCGGCTGGCGATCGACGCCTCGCGCGCGGCGCTGGCGGACGGCAACGAACCGTTCGGCGCGACGCTGGTGGCCACCGACGGTCGGGTGTTGATGGTGGCTGGAAACCGGCAACATTCCGAACACGATTGCACCGCCCACGCCGAAATGGTGCTGGTGCGCCGGGCACAGGCCGAACTGGGTGCCGCCGCGCTGCGCGGCGCCACCGTGTACGCCAGCGGCGAGCCCTGTGCCATGTGCGCCGGCGCGCTGTTCTGGGCCGGCGTCAGCCAGATCGTGTTCGCCGCGGCGCAGCCTGACCTGGTGGCTGCGCTGGGTGATCCGCAACTGCCCGCACGTTGCATCGAGGTGCTGGGCGCGGCGCAGCCGGGCGTCACCGTGACCGGTGGGCTGCTGGCTGCGGACGCGCTGGCGATCGTCAAGGAAGCCAGGGCCTGAGGCCACCCAATCGCTGACACCCGCCGTGCAAGCCGACGCGTCTCCACCCCGCCTGCAACTGACGGGCATCACCAAGCGGTACCCGGGCGTGCTGGCCAACGACCAGATCGCGCTGGCGGTGCAACCCGGCGAGATCCATGCCGTGCTGGGTGAAAACGGCGCCGGCAAGAGCACGCTGATGAAAATCATCTACGGCTCGGTCAAGCCCGACGCGGGCGAAATCCGCGTCGACGGCAAGCCGGTGGCGGTGCGCAGCCCACAGGAGGCGCGCCAGCTCGGCATCGCCATGGTGTTCCAGCACTTCAGCCTGTTCGAGACGCTCTCGGTGGCCGAAAACGTGTGGCTGGGCCTAGCCAGGACGCTGTCGCTGGCCGAGGTGACGCGCCGCATTCGCGACACGGCCGCCACCTACGGCCTGGACGTGGACCCCGAACGCCCGGTGCACACGCTGGGCGTGGGCGAGATGCAGCGCGTGGAGATCATCCGCGCGCTGTTGTCGCAGCCGCGCCTGCTGATCCTGGACGAACCGACCTCGGTGCTCACGCCGCAGGCGGTCGAGAAGCTGTTCGTCACGCTGCGTCAGCTCTCGGCCGAGGGTTGCTCCATCCTGTACATCAGCCACAAGCTGCACGAAATCCGCGCGCTGTGCACCGCCTGCACGGTGGTGCGCGCCGGCCGCGTGAGCGGCGTGTGCGATCCGCGCCAGGAGAGCAACGCCTCGCTCTCGCGCCTGATGATCGGTGCCGAGCCGCCGCCGCTGGCCCACCAGGAGCGCGCGCCGGGCGCGACTCTGCTGGCGGTGCAAGATCTGCGCCTGCCGCGCGAGTCGCTGTTCGGCGTCGACCTGGCCGGCGTGTCGCTGCAGGTGCGCGCCGGCGAGGTGGTGGGCATCGCCGGCGTGTCGGGCAATGGCCAGCGCGAGTTGCTGTTCGCGCTCTCGGGCGAGGACCGCCGCGCACCGGCGGGCGCCATCACCATAGCCGGGCAACCGGGCGGGCGGCTGCGGCCGTTTCGACGCCGGGCGCTGGGCCTGCACTTCGTGCCCGAGGAGCGCCTGGGCCGGGGCGCCGTGCCCGAGCTGAGCCTGGCGCACAACCTGCTGCTCACGCGGCGCGAAAGCGTGGGGCCGCTCGGCTGGCTGAAGATGCGCGCGCTGCGCCGGCAGTCGGCGGGCATCATCGAGCGCTTTCGGGTCAAGGCCGGCGGTCCGCAGGCAGCAGCGCGCTCGCTCTCGGGCGGCAACCTGCAGAAGTACATCATGGGCCGCGAGATCGACGCCCGGCCGCAACTGCTGATCGTCTCGCAACCCACCTGGGGCGTGGACGTGGGCGCGGCGGCGCAGATCCGGGGCGAAATCCTGGCCCTGCGCGACGCCGGCTGCGCGGTGCTGGTGGTGAGCGAGGAGCTCGAGGAGCTGTTCGAGATCTGCGACCGTCTGCACGTGATGGCCAAGGGGCGCCTGTCGCCCAGCGTGGCGCGGCAGGCCGCCAGCGTCGAGCAGATCGGCCAGTGGATGAGTGGCCTGTGGCCGGGCGCCGAACTGCCCGCCAACGAGGAGGCGCATGCTGCGCCTTGAACTGCGCCCCAGCCCGTCGCGCCTGTGGGCGCTGGCCTCCCCGGTGCTGGCGCTGGCGATCACCGTGGTGCTCGGCACACTGCTGTTCCTGGCGCTGGGCAAGGACCCGGTGCGCGGGCTGGGCGTGTTCTTCTGGGAGCCCATCAAGTCGGCCTACGCGCTGGGCGAGCTGGGCATCAAGGCCACACCGCTGCTGCTGATCGCGCTGGGCCTGGCGCTGTGCTTTCGCTCCAACATCTGGAACATCGGCGCCGAAGGGCAGTACGTGATCGGCGCCATCTTCGCCGGCGGCATCGCGCTGCTGGCCGGCAAGGACACCGGTCGCTGGATCATCGTGGCGGTGCTGCTGGCGGGCGTGGTGGGCGGCATGCTGTGGGCCGGCGTCACCGCCTTCCTGCGCGATCGCTTCAACGCCAACGAAATCCTGGTCAGCCTGATGCTGGTGTACGTGGCCATCCAGGTGCTCAACTACTTCGTGTTCGGGCCCTGGAAGGACCCGGCGGGCTACAACTTCCCGCAGACGCGCACCTTCGACGCCGCCGCGCGCGTGCCGCGCCTGATGGCGGGCTCGCGCGTGAACATCGGCGCGCTGCTGGCGCTGGCGGGCGCGGCGCTGCTGTGGCTGTACCTGTTTCGCACGCGCAGCGGCTTTGCGCTGCAGGTGGGCGGACTGGCGCCGGCGGCGGCACGCTACGCGGGTTTCTCCTCGCGTCGCGCGCTGTGGACGGCGCTGCTGGTGTCGGGTGGCACGGCCGGCCTGGCCGGCGCGCTGGAGGTGGCCGGTCCGGTGGGCCAGCTCACGCCCTACGTGCCGGCCGGCTACGGTTTTGCCGCCATCATCGTCGCCTTCGTCGGGCGCCTGCACCCGCTGGGCATGGTGCTGGCCGCCATCCTGATGAGCATGTTCTACATCGGCGGCGAGCTGGCGCAGTCGCGCCTGGGCCTGCCCAAGTCGCTCACCGACGTGTTCCAGGGCCTGCTGCTGTTCGCCCTGATGGCGTGCGACACCCTGATCAACTTCCGGCTGCGCCGCGCCCGAAGGAACCCCTGAATGGACACCTACGCCCTGCTGCTCGCCTCGACGCTGAACGCCGGCACCGTGCTGGCGCTGGCGGCGCTGGGCGAGCTGATCAGCGAGAAGGCCGGCGTGCTCAACCTGGGCGTGGAAGGCATGATGCTGTGCGCCGCCATCGCCGGCTTTGCCACCACCGTGCACACCGGCAGCGACACGCTGGGTTTTCTTGCCGGCATGACGGCCGGCGCGGTGCTGGCGGGGGCCTTTGGCTGGCTGGTGATCTGGCTGAACGCCAACCAGTACGCCACCGGCCTGGCGCTGATGCTGTTCGGCACCGGCCTGTCGGCCTTCGTCGGCGTGGGCTACGTGCAGGCCACGCTCGCGCAGCGCCCGCGCTTCAACTGGCTGGGGCTGGGCGAGCTGCCGTGGATCGGCCCGGCGCTGTTTCGGCTGCATCCGCTGGTGTACGGCACCATCGCGCTTGCCGCGCTGATGCTGTGGTGGCTGTATCGCACGCGCGCCGGGCTGGTGCTGCGCTCGGTGGGCGAATCGCCCGAGTCGGCCAATGCGCTGGGCTATTCCGTGCGCCGCATCCGCCTGGCGGCGTTGCTGTTCGGCGGCGCCATGGCGGGGCTGGCCGGCGCCTACCTGTCGGTCATCTACACCCCGCTGTGGATGGAAGGCATGGTGGCGGGCAAGGGCTGGATCGCACTGGCGCTGGTGGTGTTCGGCACCTGGCGGCCGGCGCGCGTGCTGCTGGGCGCCTACCTGTTCGGGGGCGTGACCATGCTGCAGTTTCACCTGCAGGCGCAGGGCGTGCAGGTGCCCAGCCAGGTGCTGACCGCGCTGCCCTACCTGGCCACCATCGTGGTGCTGGCGCTGATCTCGCGCAACGCCACCTGGATCCGCATCAACATGCCGGCGTCCCTGGGCAAACCGTTCCATCCCGGCTGAGCCGCCGCAAGTTCTTAGAATCGCGGTTTTCATCCCCCTGTCCTTCCGGAGGCTTTTCGATGATCGATCTGAACAAACGCACCGCCCTGCGCCTGGCCGCACTGTCGGCGGCGGCCCTGATGGCAGCCGCTTGCGGCAAGAAGGAAGAGGCGGCGCCCACGGCGGCGGCCCCGGCCCCGGCACCCGCCGCGGCTGCGGCGCCCGCGCCGGCCGAGCCGCTGAAGGCCGCCTGGATCTACGTCGGCCCGGTGGGCGACGGCGGCTGGAGTTTTGCGCACGACAACGGGCGCAAGGCCGTGCAGAAGGAGTTCGGCGACAAGGTGGTCACCAGCTTCGTCGAGAACGTGCCCGAGGGCGCCGACACCGAGCGCGTGGCGCGCGACCTGGTGGCGCAGGGCAACAAGCTGATCTTCGCCACCAGTTTCGGCTTCATGGAGCCGCTGTACAAGGTGGCCGAGGACAACCCGGGCGTCAAGTTCGAGCACGCCACCGGCTACAAGAGCCGCGAGAACATGCGCACCTACGACAGCCGCACCTACGAGGGCGCGTACATGGCGGGTGTCATCGCCGGCGCCATGACCAAGGCCAACGTGCTGGGCGTGGTGGCGACGGTGCCGATCCCCGAGGTGATCCGCAACCTCAACAGCTTCACGCTGGGGGCGCAACAAACCAATCCCAACATCAAGACCAAGGTGGTGTGGATCAACGAGTGGCACAACCCGCCCAAGGAGACCGAGGCCGCCACCTCGCTGATCAACGGCGGCGCCGACGTGCTGTTCCAGAACACCGATTCGCCCTCGGTGCTCAAGACCGCCGAATCCATGGGCAAGCGCGCCTTCGGCTGGGATTCGGACATGACCGCCTACGGGCCCAAGGCGCACCTGGGCTCGGCCGTCATCAACTGGGCTCCCTACTACATCATGTCGGTCAAGGAAGTGCTGGACGGCACCTGGAAGACCGGGCCCAACCAGTGGTGGGGCGTCAAGGAGGGCGCGATCGACCTGGTGTCGGTCGCCGACGACGTGCCGGCCGAGGCCAAGGCCAAGCTCGACGAGGTGCGCGCCGGCCTGAAGGCGGGCACCTACGCCATCTGGAAAGGCCCGATCCAGGACAACGAAGGCAAGGAAGTGCTGGCTGCCGACAAGGTGGGCGACGACGACTTCCTGCGCGGCATCAACTTCTTCGTCAAGGGCGTCGAAGGCAAGGTGCCCAGCAACAAGTAAGCCGTCAGGCCCACGCCTGAACCGGGCGACGGCGGGGACACTCGCCGTCGCCTTTTTTCATTGCCCGCCAAGGACCGATCATGACCTGGACCGTCCCGCCCATCCCCCGGGTGCAATTGCCGGCGCTGCTCGGCGCCATGGCCAAGGCCGAACTGCACATCCACATCGAGGGCTCGCTCGAACCCGAGTTGGCCTTTGCGCTGGCCGCGCGCAACGGCATCGCGCTGCCCCATGCCGACGCCCAGACACTGCGCCGCGCCTACGCCTTCGCCGACCTGCAGAGCTTCCTGGACATCTACTACCAGGGCGCTGCCGTGCTGCTGCACGAACAGGACTTTCACGACCTCGCGCTTGCCTATCTTGCCAGAGCCGCTATCGATAACGTAGTGCACGCGGAGATCTTCTTCGACCCGCAGACCCACACCGCGCGCGGCGTGGCGATGGATACCGTGATCCGCGGGCTGGCCCGCGCCTGCGAGGACGCCCGGCGCCAGTGGGGCATCTCCAGCGCGCTCATCCTGAGTTTTTTGCGTCACCTGAGCGAGCGCGAGGCCTTCGAGACGCTGGAGCAGGCCCTGCCCCTGCGCGATCAATTCATTGGTGTCGGCCTGGACTCCAGCGAGCTGGGCCACCCGCCCGAGAAATTCCAACGGGTGTTCGCGCGCTGCCGCGAGCTGGGCCTGCGCATCGTCGCCCATGCCGGCGAAGAGGGCCCGCCCAGCTACATCTGGGGCGCGCTCGACGTGCTCAAGGCCGAGCGCATCGATCACGGCGTGCAGGCGGTGCACGACGCCGCGCTGATGCAGCGCCTGGCCAGCCAGCGCATCCCGCTCACCGTGTGCCCGCTGTCCAACCAGAAGCTGCAGGTGTTCCCCGACCTGTCAAAACACAGCCTGCCGCAGCTGCTGGCCGGTGGCCTGTGCGCCACGGTCAACAGCGACGACCCGGCCTATTTCGGCGGCTACGTCAACGCCAACTTCCAGGCCGTCTTCGAAGCCACCGGGCTGGATGCCCAGGCCGCCTACCAACTGGCGGCCAACAGCTTCACGGCCAGTTTCGCGAACGAACGCCAGCAGCGCGAGTGGACCGATCGACTGCGCGAGCGCTTCGAGCTCGAACACCAGCACCGCCTCTGATTCGAAGGCTCCCAGTCGGCAGCCGGCCCGACAGCGCCCTGGCGCCGCGCTGTTTAAACTCCCGACTGGACGATGCCACCGGGCGCATGCCCGATTCGCGGGCACCACGAGCCAGGGCGCGTCGCCGCCACCACCCGCCGAAGCGAGAAACCGCCATGCCGATGCCAAAACCCGATCCCAAGACGCAATGGAACGTCGGCTACTGGCTGTTGGCGCTGCTGGCGCTGATGTTCGTGCAGACCCTGTGGCAGGCGCGGACCGTCGAACCGGTCCCGTTCAGCGAGTTCCAGAAGGAGTTGGCCGCGGGCCACGTGTCCGAAGTGGTGATTGGCGACACAACCATCACCGGCAAGCTGAAAAACCCGGACAAGGGCAAGACGGTGATCATCGCCAATCGGGTCGGCCCCGAGGTGGCTGACTGGCTGAACAAGTACGACGTGCCGTATTCCCGCGTGGTCGAAAGCACGTGGCTTCGCGACCTGATGTCCTGGGTTCTGCCGGCGGCGATCTTCTTCGGCCTGTGGTTCTTTTTGATTCGGCGCTTTGCCGACAAGGCGGGCGGCCTGGGCGGCTTCATGAGCATCGGCAAGAGCCGCGCCAAGGTCTACGTCGAAACCGACACGGGCGTGACCTTCGCCGACGTCGCCGGCGTGGAAGAGGCCAAGGCCGAGTTGCAGGAGATCGTCTCCTTCCTGAAGAACCCGCAAGACCACGGGCGCCTGGGTGCGCGCATGCCCAAGGGCATCCTGCTGGTGGGGCCGCCGGGCACGGGCAAGACGTTGCTGGCCAAGGCGGTGGCTGGCGAGGCGGCGGTGCCGTTCTTCAGCATCAGTGGCAGCGAGTTCGTCGAGATGTTCGTCGGCGTCGGCGCCGCACGCGTGCGCGACCTGTTCGAGCAGGCCCGGCAGAAGGCACCGGCGATCATCTTCATCGACGAGCTCGACGCGCTGGGTCGCGCGCGCGGCGCCGGCGGCATGGTCGGCGGGCACGACGAACGCGAGCAGACGCTGCAGCAGCTGCTGGTGGAACTCGACGGTTTCGACGGCTCGTCGGGCGTGGTGTTGCTGGCGGCGACCAACCGCCCCGAAATACTCGACCCGGCGCTGTTGCGCGCCGGACGCTTTGACCGCCAGGTGCTGGTGGACCGGCCCGACAAGATCGGGCGCGTGCAAATCCTGAAAGTGCACAGCAGAAAAATCCGGCTGGCCGCTGGGGTGGACCTCGATCAGGTGGCGGCGCTCACCACGGGTTTTTCGGGCGCCGACCTGGCCAACTTGTGCAACGAGGCGGCGCTGGCGGCCACGCGCCGCCATGCCGAAGACGTCACGCTGGCCGACTTCACCACCGCCATCGAGCGCATCGTGGCCGGTCTGGAGAAGAAAAACCGGGTGCTGAACCCGCGCGAGCGCGAGGTGGTGGCCTTCCACGAAATGGGCCATACGCTGGTCGCGCTGGCGCTGCCGGGCACCGACCCGGTGCACAAGGTGTCGATCATTCCACGCGGCATCGGCGCGCTGGGCTACACCATCCAGCGGCCCACCGAGGACCGCTTCCTGATGACACGCGTCGAACTCGAGCGCAAGGTCATGGTGCTGCTGGGCGGGCGCGCGTCGGAGAAGCTCGTGTTCGACCACCTGTCCACCGGCGCCTCGGACGATCTGGCCAAGGCCACCGACATCGCGCGCGACATGGTGATGCGCTACGGCATGGACGAGGCTCTGGGCTACGTGGCCTACGAGACGCAGCACCCGCATTTCCTGGACGTGCCCGGCTACGGCGGCAGCAGTGGCCCCGCGATCAGTCCGCAGACGCAGCAGCACATCGACAGCGCCGTGCGCGGCATCGTGATGGACGGCTTTGCCGGGGCAATCGCCATCCTCGAGCGTCACCGCGACGTGCTCGACCGCGCCGCCCGCGAACTGCTGGCCAAGGAGACGCTGGACGAAGCGGATCTGGTGGCACTGACTGCCGGCGTGCGACCACCCCCGCCGTAGGGCGCCGCTGAGACCCGTCACGCCAGCGCGCGCAAAGCGTCGTCGTCGAGCGAACTTTGTCGTTAGCACTCGATCGAATCGAGTGCTAAAATGACTTGCAATCAAAAAAGGATTCCAACCATGACCCAACAGGACAAGCACTCCCCGGTCACTGCGGTGGCGGTCGCCAACCCGTGGGCGGTGGTGCCGCCGCTGGGCAATCTGGACGCCTACATCACGGCCGCGAACCGGCTGCCGTTGCTCACGCTCGAAGAGGAGCAGCGCTACGCGCGCGAACTGCGCGACGAAGGCAGCCTGGAAGCTGCGGGCCGCCTGGTGCTGTCGCACTTGCGGTTGGTGGTGTCGGTGTCGCGCCAGTATCTGGGCTACGGCCTGCCGCACGCCGACCTGATCCAGGAAGGCAACGTGGGCCTGATGAAGGCGGTCAAGCGGTTCGACCCCGATCAGGGCGTGCGCCTGGTCAGCTACGCGCTGCACTGGATCAAGGCGGAGATCCACGAGTACATCCTCAAGAACTGGCGCCTGGTCAAGGTGGCAACCACCAAGGCCCAGCGCAAGTTGTTCTTCAACCTGCGCTCGATGAAGCAGGGTTTTCGGGCCGAAGAAGTCGAGGACAACACGCACGGCAACATGCTGACCGAAGCGCAGATTGGCGTGGTGGCACGCGAGCTCAACGTCAAGCCCGAAGAAGTGCGCGAGATGGAGACGCGCCTCGCCGGTGGTGACGTGCTGCTCGACCCGACACCCGCCGAAGGCGATGGCGAGCACGCCTTCGGTCCGATCACCTGGCTGTCGGACGAACGCAACGAGCCGACCGCGATGATCGAGTCCGCCCAGCGCGACGTGCTGGCCACCGAGGGCGTCGCCACCGCGCTGCAAGGGCTGGACGAGCGCAGCCGCCGCATCGTCACCGAGCGCTGGCTCAACGTCAACGACGACGGCTCGGGCGGGATGACGCTGCACGAGCTGGCTGCCGAGTACGGCGTCAGCGCCGAACGCATCCGCCAGATCGAAGTGGCCGCCATGAAGAAAATGAAGGCTGCGCTGACCGCGTACGCCTGAACGCCGGGGCAACGACCGGCTGCGGCAATCTGCCACTGCCTGCGGCGATTTTTTGATCAAATCAGGCCATAACGCCCATCCATGGCGCCGCAATAGCTATTGTTTCAATAGTATTGCGCCATCTCGGGCGCGATTCACGCGCCGCCCAGCAGCAGCTTGATGTCGGCCTGCAGGTCCTGCGTGCTGGCCCCATAGCGCGCCAGCAGGCGCAGGCGCCCTTCAGGGTCGTAGATGTAGCTGGAGGCGGTGTGGTCCATGGTGTAGCGCCCCGCCTCCTTGCCGTCCACCTTCTGGAAGAAAACCTTGAAGTCCCGCGCCATCGCCATGAGCTTGTCCGGTGATTCGGCGTACAGCCCCAGGAAGCTCGGGTCGAACGGCTGCATGTAGGCTTTCAGCACCGCCGGCGTGTCGCGCTGGGGGTCGACGCTGACGAACAGCACCTGAAGCTTGTCACCGTCGGCACCCAGCGCCTTCTTGACCTGCGCGAGCTCGCCCATGGTGGTCGGGCACACGTCCGGGCACTGCGTATAGCCGAAGAAGACGACCACCACCTTTCCCTTGAAGTCCGCCAGCGTGCGCGGGCGACCATCGAAATCGACGAGCTGGAAATCCTTGGCGTAGTCCACGCCCGTGATGTCGGTCGAGTGGAAAGCCGGCTTGCTCGGAGAACAAGCAGAAAAACCAAGACTGACGCCCACCAGAAGCGCCATGGCAGCTATTTTTTTGAGAGCAAATCGACGAAACATGGAATCGGTGGTCACTGGAGGTAGTGATCGACCAGCAGCGCCGCGAACAGCAGCGACAGGTGGATCAGCGAAAAACGGAAGGTCTTGCGCGCGAGTGCGTCGGAATACGTGTGCCACAGCTTGAACGCGTAGACAATGAAGCCGCCGTTGAGCAGCAACGCCGCCACCAGGTACAACCAGCCGCTCATGCCGTAGATGAACGGCAGCAGACACGCCGCCAGCAGGATCAGCGTGTAGAGCAGGATCTGCAGCCGCGTGAACTCGTTGCCGTGGGTCACCGGCAGCATCGGCAGGCCACTCTTGCGATAGTCCTCCACCCGGTACAGCGCCAGCGCCCAGAAGTGCGGTGGCGTCCAGATGAAGATGATCAGGAACAGGATCAGCGCCTCGGGTCCCACGTCGCCGGTCATCGCCGCCCAGCCCAGCACCGGCGGCATGGCCCCGGAGGCCCCACCGATCACGATGTTCTGCGGGGTCAGCGGCTTGAGAATCACGGTGTAGACGATGGCGTAGCCCACGAAGGTGGCAAAGGTGAGCCACATGGTGAGCGGGTTGATCCACACCAGCAAGATCGCCGAACCCAGGATGCACAGCCCGGTGGAAAACACCAGCGCTTGCAGGTCCGACAATTGCCCCCGTGCGGTCGGACGCCAGGACGTGCGTTTCATGTGCACGTCGATGGTCTTCTCGATCAGGCAGTTGAACGCGGCGGCCGCCCCCGCCACCAGCCAGATGCCCAACGACGCCACGATGATCCGGCCCAGTTGCGCCAGGCTGGGCACGCCAGGCACGGCCAGGACCGCTCCAATCAGCGCGCAGAACACGATCAGCTGCACCACGCGCGGTTTGGTCAGCTCGTAATACTGGCGCCAGACCGGCAGCACGGGCAACGCAGCGGCCACTGGTGACGCGGCGGGCGCCGCGGCGTGTTGGGGGTTCATGTCGTGGCCCTCCCGGCTCGCGCGGCAGACGGCACACCCGCTGGCCGCTCGACGGGCTGCGTGCGACTGGCCATCAGCGCCCACGCCAGCACCGTCAGCAGCGCCGCGGCCCCGCCAGTGTGCAGCACCGCCGCCACCAGTGGCCAGTCCAGCACCACGTTCGATAGCCCGGTGATCAGTTGCAGGATGGCCAGCACCAGCACCCAGCGCCGCTGCACCGCCAGCCGCCCGGCGCGATGCAGTGCGCCCACCAGCAGCAGCAGCACGGCAAACACCAGATAGGCAAACAGGCGATGGGTGTAGTGGATCGCGGTCAGCGCCGAAAATCCGAGCAACGATCCATCGGCCGTCTGCCCGAGCGGGCGCCACGGCTCGAAGCCCTGCGCGAAGTCCATCGGCGGCCACCAACTGCCCTGGCACATGGGAAAGGTGTTGCAGGCCAGTACAGCGTAGTTGGTGCTCACCCAGCCACCCAGCGCGATCTGCACGCCGGTCAGCACGGCGGCCAGCCCGAGCAGCGCACGCAGGCCCCGTGCCAGCGGCTCGATCCGGCTTTCACCGGCGGCCTGGGCATAACGCTCGGCCTGCAACAGCAGCAGGATCAGCAGACCCACCCCACCCAGCAGGTGCGCGGTGACGATGGCCGGAAACAGCTTCATGGTCACGGTCAGCGCACCAAACGCCCCTTGCGCGCAAACCCAGATCAGCGTGGCGGTCGGCCACCAGGGACTCACCGCCCGCGCGTCGACCCCACCTCGCTCGCGCCGACGCCACCACAGCAGCGTTGCGGCGGTCAGCACCACGATCAGCACCCCCACGCCGGTGGCCAGGTATCGGTGCACCATCTCCACCCACGCCTTGCCATGGGTGACCGGACCCGAGGGCAGCACCCGCTGCGCCGCGTCAATGTGCTCGCTGGCACCCACGGGGCTGGCGTGGCCGTAGCAGCCCGGCCAGTCCGGGCAACCCAGCCCCGAATCGGTGAGTCGCGTGAAGGCACCGAACAGCACCAGATCGAACGTCAAGAACAGCGTCAGCAGCGTGAGCATGCGCAGCCGGTGCGCCGGCGAGGCCCCGCGATGCCGCAGCCACAGCCACGCCAGCGGCCCCATCGCGACCACCAGCCCCATTCCCATCAGACGCAGGGTGGGACTCAGGTTGTACAGGGCGGCCGTCGTTTCCATGGCGATTCAATCGGCGGGCGCCAGCGTCGCCCGTCCGGCAGTGTCCCAGCTCGAAGACGCACGCAGCAGTCGCTCCAGGTCGCGTCGCGCCTTGCCGGCCCCGGCCTTGTCCAGGTCCGGTGGAAAGCGCATCATCCAGTTGCCCATCGGATCGATCAGGTACAGGTGCTCGTCCAGAGCATGGCCGGATTCGGGCATCAGCCAGTCCGCCAGCTGCGCTCGGGGCACCCGCAGCACGGTCGCTTGTGCCAGTCCGGGCTGGATCGCATCGGGCACCGCGTGCTGGTCATCGATCAGCCACACCCAGTCGAGCCGCTCCTTTTCCTTGCCCAGGCTCTCGCGCAACTGGCGTTGCAGGTAAAGGTTGTTCTGGCAGCCGATGGCACAGGCTCCTCCGGCAACACTGACGAGCAACCACTGGCCCTTGAGACTCGACAACTGGACGGAACGGCCGCTCAGGTCGGTCGCGAGCACTGGAGGCAGTGGACGCTGCGGATCGATGAGCACGCCGAAATTCGTGTGTCCGCCCGGGCGGATAACGTAGTAGCTGAAATACGAGGCCGCCACGGGCGCGGCGCACACCAGCGCCAGCAACAGCATCTTCCAGCGCCCGGCGCGCGTGCGGCCAGCATCCTGTGCGGCCACGACCTCAGGCTCGGGCATGGCGTGCACGGTCAGGCCGAGGGGTTCGGCCTGGATCGCATCAGCCCCGGCGGCGTTGGAGCGCAAGGAAAGGTCGGACAACTTGAAACCACAAATAGAGCACGCCGAACAGGGCGCACAGGCCGAACCACTGAACCGCGTAGCCGTAATTCTTCTCGACGCCCAGCGTCGGTGGCGGCCAACGGCGGTCAAGCCCTTCGGAAGCTGCCCCAGTCTGCTGCACGACCACCCTGGCCAGCGGCAGCCCGGTTTCACGACGGAAGGCCTCCAAGTCGAGATTTTGCCGGATCGGACCACCCGATTCATGACCAAGGGCAAAAACGGGGGAAGGCCGCTCGATCAACAGGCCCCGCACTTTGACCTCGCCCGAGGGCGTCTCGACCGGGGGCAACGCCGCACGATCGGCGAAGTCGCGCGGCGCCCATCCGCGCAGCACCAGCACCGTTCCCGCGCCACGCGCCAGACGCAGGGGCGTCAGCACGTAGAAGCCACTGCGATGTTCCATGGCCCGGTTGTCCAGGAAAAGCGTTCGATCACCCACCCATTGACCGTGCAGCACTGCCTGACGATGCAACAGCGATTCGATCGGCTGCTCGCGCAGCGCAATCGCAAGGGCCACTCCATCCAGCGCAGGTTGCCGTTCGTGCTGCTCGATGGCCGCCTGCAAGGCCTCTTTCTCGCCGGCTCGCGAGAGCTGCCAGATGCCGAGCGTCGCGGTCACAACCACGCCCGTCACCGTGGCCAGCAGCAACAACACCTGCCTCGGTCTCACGGTCGGCTCGCTCGCCGGATAATTCGACGCATGAAACAATTGTTGCTCGCGCTGGCGTTCCTGGGCATCGTCGCCAGCCTGGGATCCGCGCTGTTCTTCATGATGCGCCGAGGCGAGAACGGCCCCGCCGGCGACGATCCGCAACGTGCGCGGCGCATGTTCTGGTCGCTGGCGCTGCGCGTCGGGCTCTCGGTGTTCCTGTTCATCTGCATCCTGGTGGCCTGGAAGCTGGGCTACATCCACCCCTCGGGCGTGCCGATGGCCTCCTGAGTCGTCCCCTGGTGCACAAGAAAAAGAGCGCCTTGCGGCGCTCCCCGGTCGGATGGCTCCGATGCCGTCCGCGTCTACATCCAGTAGACCAGCACATACAGACCCAACCACACCACGTCCACGAAATGCCAGTACCAAGCGGCGCCCTCGAAACCGAAGTGGCGCTGTGGAGTGAAGTGGCCCTTCATCAGCCGCAGCGTGATGAAGAACAGCATCAGCATGCCGACCAGCACGTGAAAGCCGTGAAAGCCCGTCAGCATGAAGAAGGTCGAGCCATAAACACCCGAGCTCAGCTTGAGGTTGAGATCGGAGTACGCGTGGAAATACTCGTAGCCCTGCACGCACAGGAACGTGAAGCCCAGCAGCACCGTGATCCACATGAAGCCGATCGCGCGACCACGGTGGTTGCCCTGTAGCGCATGGTGGGCGATCGTGAGCGTGACACCCGATGACAGCAGCAACGCCGTATTGATGGTCGGCAGCCAGAACGGCCCCATGGTCTGAAACGGCTCGATGGTGCCAGCCGGGGAGGCCGTGGTCCCGGCCGCCAGGCTCGGCCACACGGCCTTGAAGTCGGGCCACAGCAGCGCGTTTTCCAGGTCGCCGAGTTCGGGCACCGAGTGGACCCGGGCAAACCACAGGGCCGTGAAGAAGGCTCCGAAGAACATCACCTCGGAGAAGATGAACCAGCTCATGCTCCAGCGGAACGACACGTCCACCTTGCGCCCATAAAAGCCACCCTCGCTCTCTCGCACCGTGTCGCGGAACCACTCGAACAGGGTGAACAGCCACACCAGAATCCCGACCAGGAAGATCCAGTGACCAGGCTCGATGAGGTTGATCCACAACGTGGCGCCAATGATCATCAGGAACAGGCCGAGGGCCGCCATGATCGGGTGCCGCGACGGATGCGGAACGAAGTAGTGCGGCGCGGTGCCGGCTGCGGTGCTGCTCATGTCAACGTTACTCCTGTGCTTTCGATCTTGTCGATTGTCCTGCGGTCGTCACCCATCCATGCGGTCGGCTCGAGCACCGGCTCAGGCCCCCGCCACCACCCATCGAACCACGCCCACCAGAATCGCCACCAGCGCCAGCAGACCCAGCAGGCCCACCAGCACGATGTGCGCTGGATTGAGCCGCGCCAGATCGGCGTGGTGCGAACTGGCCTTGCGGATGCCCAACAGACCCCAGGCGACCACCTTGACCGATCGCGCCAACGAGGCCACTGCGGTCGGTCTGGCCTGCTGCGCCTGCTCGGCCACGGTTGGCTTGCTCATGCACCCCGCCCCGTCGGTTGCGCTGCGCGCGCGCTGCTGGTATCCGGAGCCGGCGGCGTCTTGCCGCCCACTTCGAAGAAGGTGTAGGAGAGCGTAATCGTGGTCACGTCCTTGGGAATGCGCGGACTGATCACGAACGTGACTGGCCATTCGCGCTTTTCTCCCGGATCGAGCGTGTATTGACTGAAGCAGAAGCACTCCAGCTTGTTGAAGTGCGGCGCCGCCTGGCGCGGTGCGTAGCTTGGGATCGCCTGCGCGGCCATCCGGCGATCCTGCACGTTCTCGAACTCGTACATCACGGTGGCCAGTTCGCCCGGATGAACCTGCAGCGATCGCTGTGCCGGCTTGAACCGCCACGGGCCGCGTGCGTTGGCGTCGAACTCGATGGTGATCGTGCGGCTGGTATCGACCTGGGTGTTGCCGGCGACTCGACGCGCCGCCTCAACCGACAGCCCATTGCCTGGAACGTCGCGCTCGGTGCGAGCCAGGATGTTGATGCCGGTCACCTCGCAGATTGCCTTGTACAACGGGATCAGCGTGTAGCCGAAGGCGAACATGCCGGCGGCCACCACCACCAGCTTGCCGACCATCTTGATGTTCTCGGCGCGCAGACCCATCTTGCACCCCGCCGCTCAATGACCCTGCAACCAGATGCGACGCAGGAAGAACCCCACGTACAACGCCACCGCCACCGCCGCCAGGATCCAGCCCAGGCGGGCGTTGCGCTTGCGCTGATCTTCGGTCATGGGGTACTCACCGCTTGCATAACCTCGGCATTCAGCCGACGATGCGCGTGGCGGTGGAATCCAGCTTGGGCGGTGTCTCGAAGGTGTGGAAGGGCGCCGGAGAAGGCACCTCCCACTCCAGGCCTTCGGCTCCTTCCCACGGGCGCTGCGGCGCCTTCTCGCCCTGGCCGCGCAACATGGGCAGGACGACTGCAAAGAAGAAGTACACCTGCGCCAGGCCGAATGCAAACGCGCCGAGCGATGCGATCATGTTGAAATCGGCGAACTGCATCGGGTAATCGGCATAACGGCGCGGCATGCCGGCCAGACCCAGGAAGTGCATCGGGAAGAATGCGACGTTGAATGCGATCATCGACCACCAGAAATGGATCTTTCCGCGTGCCTCTTTGTACATGACGCCACTCCACTTGGGTGCCCAGTAGTAGAACGCGCCGTAGATGGCGAACAGCGAGCCCGCCACCAGCACGTAGTGGAAGTGGGCAATGATGTAGTAGGTGTCCTGGATCTGCGTGTCGACCGGCACCACGGCGGGAATCACGCCGGTGAAGCCGCCGATGGTGAACACGAAGATGAAGCCCACCGCCCACAGCATGGGGGTTTCGAACGTCATCGAGCCGCGCCACATGGTGGCCGTCCAGTTGAACACCTTCACACCCGTGGGAATGGCGATCAGCATGGTGCCGTACATGAAGAACAGCTGCCCGGTGACCGGCATGCCGACGGTGAACATGTGGTGCGCCCAGACGATCATCGACAAGGTGGCAATGGTGGCGATCGCATACACCATCGAGGTGTAGCCGAACAGCTTCTTGCGCGCGAAGGCCGGCACGATGTGACTGATCATGCCGAAGGCCGGCAGGATCATGATGTAGACCTCGGGGTGTCCGAAGAACCAGAAGATGTGCTGGAACATCACCGGATCACCGCCCCCGGCCGGGTTGAAGAAACTGGTGCCGAAGTGGCGATCGGTCAGCGTCATCGTGATCGCGCCGGCGAACACCGGCATCACGGCCAGCAGCAGGTAGGCCGTGATCAGCCAGCCCCAGCAGAACATCGGCATCTTCATCAGCGTCATGCCCGGCGCGCGCATGTTCAGCAGAGTGACGATGATGTTGATGGCACCCATGATCGAGGAGGCGCCCATGATGTGCAGCGAAAAGATGGCCGCATCCAGCGACATCGGCATCTGCAGCGACAGCGGTGCGTACAGCGTCCAGCCACCGGCAGGCGCGCCGCCCGGCATGAAGAAGGTCGCCGACAGCATGATCCCGGCGGGCACCAGCAGCCAGAAGCTGAGGTTGTTCATGCGCGCGAACGCCATGTCCGCCGCCCCGATCTGCAGTGGGATCATCCAGTTCGCAAAGCCCACGAAGGCCGGCATGATGGCGCCGAACACCATGATCAGGCCGTGCATGGTGGTGAACTGGTTGAACATCTCGGGATTGACGATCTGCAACCCCGGCTCGAACAACTCGGCACGGATCAGCATCGCCAGCGTGCCACCGACCATCAGCATGGTGAACGAGAACAGCAGGTACATCGTCCCGATGTCCTTGTGGTTCGTCGCAAACACCCAGCGGCGCCAACCCGTCGGCGCGTGGTGGTCGTGGACATCGTGCGCGGAGTCGTGGTGGCCGCCGTGGACTGAGGGAAGTACTGCGCTCATGGAGAGGTCTCCGGATGACTGGCTGGATCGAAGAGGGACAGGCTGCGGGTGTCGGGCAAGCCCGCCTCAGCCCCCGGTGGTGGGTTGACCCGCGGACGCGGCGGTGCGCTTTTTCTGCGCCTCGACCCAGGCTGTGTACTCTTCCGCCGGGAGCACCTTCACGTGGATCGGCATGTAGGCGTGCTCCTTGCCGCACAGCTCGGCACATTGACCGTAGTAGTCACCAGCCTTCTCGGCGCGAAACCAGGTGTCGCGCACGAAGCCCGGGATCGCATCCTGCTTGACGCCGAACGCCGGCACGAACCACGAATGGATGACGTCGTTGGCGGTGGTGATCACGCGCACCTTCTTGTTCACGGGCACCACCAGCGGGTTGTCGACCTTCAGCAGGTAGTTGTCGCCTTCGGGAGTGCCGGCGCTGGACAGTGCCCGCTGGGCGGCATCAAGCGTGGAGAGAAACGAGATGCCTTCGCCCTCCCCGCTCAGGTAGTCGTACCCCCACTTCCACTGATAGCCGGTGGCCTTGATGGTCAGGTCGGGGTTGGTGGTGTCCTTCTGCGCCACGATCACCTTGGTGGCCGGCGCCGCCATGCCGATCACGATCAGGAACGGAATCACCGTCCACGTGATCTCGACCACCGTTGATTCGTGGAAGTTCGCAGCCTTCGCCCCGCGCGACTTGCGGTGCTGCCAGATCGAATAGAACATGACGCCGAACACGCCGATGAAGATGATCGTGCAGATGATCAGCAGCATCCAGTGCAGGTCGTACTGCGCTTGAGCGATCTTCGTGACGCCCTCATGCAGGTTGAGCTGGTTCACCCCCGGGCCGCCCGGGAGGTCGCCTACTCTGGCCGCCTGCACGGCGGTGGCTGCCCAAGCCGTCGTTGCGACCGCCGCATGGCGCGGCAAGCCGATCAAGGTCTTTGCAATGCTCTTCATCGTGTCACGTCTTGTTGAAACTCGAACATTCGCATGCCACTGTGCACCTGGAGTGCCGGGCCTGCGCCGCCTGTGCGTTGGCTGACCTTGCCAACCCTCGAAGCAAGTTTAACCGACTTGCAACCCTAATCACGACATTCCGTGACATTTCTCAAGGCGTCGAATGCGCATTTGAGTTTTGATCTTGCCCGCCGCGCAGGCGATGCACCGTGATCGGTGCGCGCGAAGACCCAGGCTGCCGAGGCTCGGGCTTGAGCGCGTGGCCGTAGATCACCTCGAACGTGAGCACAAGCGGGGCACCGACGCTCGGTCGCAGGCGCTCGTCCAACGCAGCCTCGAGCCGCTGGCGCCACCGCGGGGTGCGCAACCCGGCGAAACGCCCCGAATGCAGATTGCGCCCGAGTTCGCGCAATTCTGCCAGCAATCGGGCCGGGGAATCGAACGACAGCGTGATGTGCTCCATGTCGACAACCGGATCGGCAAAGCCCATCAGCGCCAGCCGGTCACCCAAGTCGTGCATGTCGGTGAAATCCTGGACGGGAGGCGGCCAGCCGAGGTCGGCGTACAAGACGCGCAACTCGCGAACGGTGTCGGGCCCCAGGCACGAAAACATCAAGAATCCACCGCCCGCCAGGGCGCGCAACCAGCGCTTCATCAGTTCGCGCGGATCGGCCTCCTGATGCAGCAGCATGTTGGCCCAGATCAGTTGCAGCGATCCATCGGCTGGCTCCGGCACGGTGATCTCGACGGAAGCGGGCGCAGGGCGCCGACCCAGCCGCTGCCACCAGCGCCTGGCTGGCCTGCTCTCCCCGGGTGGCAGAGGATCGACGCCGCGGGTCACCCGAACGCACTGGGCATCCGGGTAGCTCTTGGCCAGCAGCGCGCCTGACCGCAGGCCGGTGCGCACCGGCTCCCAATGCGCCCAGCGTTGAACCGGCAACTGGATCCACGACAGGCGCTCGGCCATCCGCCGCGCCACTTCTTCATGCAGCCAGGGGGATGCGGTTTGCGGCCGCGCGGCCCAGTGTCGGGCGGCGACGACATCGATCGTCGGTGGGGATTCCTGGGGCATGGTGGCTGACCGCAGTATATTGAGCCCGCCCGACCCGCCGACCGACACACAGGCCCTTGTCCCGGATGTTCAGAGGTCTTTTTGCGACCCACGGCTGGCCGAGCCAGTGCCTGATCTGCGGCGCGTGGCCGGCCCGCACGATCTGCCCGGCCTGCAACGGCCGGTTCGCCTTGCCACTGAACCGCTGCGACGGCTGCGCGCTGCCCGTCGCGATCGGTGTCACGCGTTGTGGCGCCTGTCTGGCGCAGCCACCACCGATCGATCGGTGTCTGGCCGCGCTGTCCTACCAGTGGCCCTGGACCCAGTGCATCGCGCGCCTCAAGTTCCAGCAGGACGTTGGTCTGGCTGCGCCGCTGGCCGGGATGCTCGCCGCCACACCGGGCGTGGCCGAGGTGCTGATGGACGCCGACTGGGTGCTGCCGATCCCGTCATCCGCCGAGCGTCTGGCCGAACGCGGCTACAACGTGGCGCTGTTGCTGGCGCGTCATCTGCGCACGGATCGCTGCCGCACCGATCTGTTGCTGCGCTCACGCCACACTCCACCGCAACGCGGACTCGAGCGTGCCGAGCGCCTGAGGAACGTGCGCGGTGCCTTCACCGTCGATCCGCTGCGCGCATCCGCGCTGCACGACAGGCACGTGGCTCTGGTGGACGACGTCATGACCACCGGTGCCAGCCTGCACGAAGCGGCACGCGCCCTGCGGCGGGCTGGTGCTCGCCGGATCACAGCGCTGGTGCTGGCGCGCACCGGGCAACCCTGATCCCGACGCGAGGCTGGGAGCGCAGGCGGCGTCTGGCACCCGCCTTCCTGGGCGATGACAATCGCTCGATGTTTCAGATCGTCCTGTTCGAACCCGAGATCCCGCCCAATACCGGCAACATCATCCGTCTGACGGCCAACACGGGTTGCCGCCTGCACCTGATCGAACCGCTCGGTTTTTCGATCGACGACAAGCACCTGCGTCGCGCGGGCCTGGACTATCACGAATACGCCGAACTGCGTCGCCACGCCGACTGGGAGTCCTTCCTGTCGGCCGAGACGCCCGACCCGACGCGCCTGTTCGCCCTGACTACGCACGGCGCGCGACGTCTGCACGACGTGGCGTTTTGCCCGGGCGACTGGCTGGTGTTCGGCTCCGAGTCGCGCGGCCTGCCGCCGGCATTGCGCCGAAGCCTCGCACCCGCCCAGCAATTGCGCCTGCCAATGCGGCCCGGCCAGCGCAGCCTGAACCTGTCCAACGCGGTCGCCGTGAGCGTGTTCGAAGCCTGGCGACAAAACGGATTCGCAGGCGCCTGAACCCGGGCCGTTGCGCCGCGACGACCCGGCGCGGATGGCCGGGACTTCAGGTGTAGTACCGCGCCACCGACTCCGCCACGCAGGCGGGCCGATCCGAACCTTCGCGTTCGATGGTATTTTTCCAGGTAAGCTGCTGCCCGCCTTCGATCGGCGCGGCTTCGAGCAAGTGCATGCGCAGGCGCAATCGGCTGCCCACCGGCACCGGCGCGGTGAAGCGCACCTTGTTGAGCCCGTAGTTCACGCCCATGCGCACGTCGCACACCTCCACCGTGCGCTGGGCCAGACCGGCGATCAGCGACAGTGTCAGGAAACCATGCGCGATCGTGGCACCGAACGGGCCTTTGCTGGCGCGCTGCGGATCGACGTGGATCCACTGGTGATCGCCCGTGGCGTCTGCGAACTGGTCGATGTGCTGCTGCGTCACGACGTGCCAATCGCTCACGGCGACTTCCTGGCCCACGCAGGCGGCCAGCTCGGACAGGGTATCGAAGGTTCTCATAGCGATCTTTTTGGTCTGCGCGCGCGACCGCGCCAGTCAAGCGGGCGACTCGTCGAGCCAGCGACACAGCCCTTGCCACTGCTCCAGATCGCGCTGCACGCGACCGGGTGCCACGTCGAACAGCGTCAGGCCACGCGCTGCCAAGTGCACGTAGTTCTGCGTCGGACGCAGTGTCGCCAGCACCGGCAGGCCGAGGTCGTGCGTAAAGTGCCTCAGTTGCTCGACCGCCAGCGTGCGTTCGTCGGCACGCATCGCGACGAGGCCGACGCGCGGCGGATGGCTGGCGCGGATTTCCAGCAATTCGTCGATGAACTGGCGGGTCGCGTAGATGTCGAAAATCCCCGGCTGCAGCGGCACCAGAATCTTGTCGGCGAGGCGAACCGCATCCTTGAGCCGCAGGCCGTGCAGACCGGCCGGGGTATCCAGCACCACGTGAGTGGTACCGCGCGGCGGGCGCACCATGAAATCGGGTTGAACGTCCCAGGTGCTGATCGGGCGAGCCGCAGCGGGCCGCAGGCTCAACCACAGCCGCGCCGACTGCTGGCGGTCGACGTCGCCGAGCATCACCGCGTGACCACGGCTGGCCCAGTAGCCAGCGATGTTGGTGGCCAGCGTGGACTTGCCCACGCCGCCCTTGGGATTGGCGATCACGATCACTGGCATGCCCTGCCCTCCTGAGACAGCGATTGGGCCATGATGTTAGCGGGCTCCGCAGTTGATGCAAAAAAATGGTTACGACGCTTGCTCCAGTTGCCAAGCCAGCTATATAAACTGTAGTATCAATCCCTCTTTTCCAGGCCCGAACCTCCAAGCATGAACCCGTTGCCACCCGCGTGGGCCGATGCCCTGCGACTGATGCTGGAAGTCGCCGCGACCTTGGCGTTCGCCCTGTCGGGCGTGATCGAGGCCGCGCGCCAGCGCCTCGATGCCGTGGGCGTGTGCGTGGTGGCGTTCGCAGCCGCTTTTGGCGGCGGCACGGTGCGGGATCTGCTGCTGGACCAGCGTCCCTTTTTCTGGGTCCGGCACGTCGAGTTCCTGTGGGCCTTGATGGCGTTGTGCGCACTGGCCATCGTTTTCGTGCGCCAACGGCACCTTGCGTTGACCGAGCGAGCCCTCCTGTGGCCCGACGCCCTCGGTCTGGGCCTGTTCACCGCCGTCGGTGTTGATCTGGCACTGACCCTGGATCAACCGGCGCTGGTGGCGGTGCTGATGGGTGTGATCACCAGCACGTTTGGCGGTGTGATTCGGGACCTGCTGTGCAACGAGTTGCCGCGCGCGCTCAGCGATCATCGGCCCTACGCGCTGTGGTCGTTTGCAGGTGGCTGGCTGTACGTGCTGCTCGAGCGCGTGCAGCTGGCGCCCTGGCTGGTGCTGACGCTCACCGTCACCACCACGGCGGGTGCACGTCTGCTGTCGGTCTACCGCGACTGGCAGGTTCCGGGTTGGCGCCCGGGCGATCCGGCGACGTGACGCCAATGCTCAAGGCTCAAACCCGCTCCAGCACCACGGCGATGCCCTGCCCGACGCCGATGCACATCGTGCACAGGGCATAGCGCCCGCCCGTGGCGTGCAGGCGGTTGACGGCCGTGGTGGCCAGGCGCGCGCCGCTGGCGCCCAGCGGGTGGCCCAGTGCGATGGCACCGCCCCAGGCGTTCACGCGCTCATCATCGTCGGCCAGGCCCAGCAGGCGCAGCACCGCCAGGCCCTGGGCGGCAAAGGCCTCGTTCAGCTCGATCACGTCCAGCTGCGCCAGCTTCAGGCCCGTCTGCGCCAGCACCTTCTCGGTGGCCGGCGCGGGGCCGATGCCCATCACGCGCGGGGCCACGCCGGCCACGGCCATGCCGATCACGCGCGCCTTCGGTGTCAGGCCGTACTGTCCGGCCGTGGCCTCGTCGGCCAGCAGCAGCGCGCAGGCGCCGTCGTTCACGCCACTGGCGTTGCCCGCCGTCACGCTGCCCTCGGGCCTGACCACGCCCTTGAGCGCGGCCAGCTTGTCCAGGCTGGTGGCGCGCGGGTGCTCGTCGGTGTCCACCACGATGGCGTCGCCCTTTTTCTGCGCGATCTTCACCGGCACGATCTCGCGCGCCAGGTGGCCGGCGGCGATCGCTGCTGCAGCCTTCTGCTGGCTGGCCAGAGCCATCTTGTCCTGCGCCGCGCGCTCGACTTTGTAGTCGACCGCCACGTTTTCAGCCGTCTCGGGCATGGAGTCGATACCGTACTGCGCCTTCATCAGCTTGTTGACGAAGCGCCAGCCGATGGTGGTGTCGTACACCGCGTTGGCGCGTGCATAGGCGCTCTCGGCCTTGGGCATGACGAAGGGCGCGCGGCTCATGCTCTCCACGCCGCCGGCAATCATCAGCCGCGTCTCGCCCGCGCGGATGGCGCGCGCCGCCGTGCCCAGCGCGTCCAGGCCCGAGCCGCACAGGCGGTTGATGGTGCCACCCGGCACATCGGTGGGCAGGCCAGCCAGCAGGGCGGCCATGCGCGCGACGTTGCGATTGTCCTCGCCGGCCTGGTTGGCGCAGCCGTACAGCACGTCGTCCAGCACCGCCCAATCGACCTTGGCGTTGCGCTCCATCAGCGCCTTGATGGGCAGCGCGCCCAGATCATCGGTGCGCACGCCGGCGAGCGCGCCGCCGTAGCGGCCGAAGGGGGTGCGGATGGCGTCGATGACAAAGGCTTGTTTCATGGCAGTTCTCGCAGGAAGGGTGGGATGGGACAACCGCGCTGCGGCGGGGGTGGTTCATGGTGCGATCGGGTAACCGATCAGGCGCTCCAGATCGGCATGAGAGACCCCGGGTGCCGCATCGACCAATTGCAGCCCGTCGGGCGTGCATTCGAAGGTCGCCAGGTCGGTGTACACGCGCCGCACGCAACCGACGGCGGTGAGCGGGTAGGTGCAACGCCCGACGATCTTGCACTCGCCGGTCTTGCTCAGCATGTCCATCATCACCCAGGTCTGCCGCGCCCCCACGGCCAGGTCCATCGCGCCGCCGACGGCCGGGATGGCGCCCGGCTCGCCGGTGCTCCAGTTGGCCAGGTCACCCGTCACCGACACCTGGAATGCACCCAGCACGCACACGTCGATGTGACCGCCGCGCATCATGGCGAAGCTGTCGGCGTGGTGAAAGAACGCGCCACCCGCCAGCAGGGTGACGGGCTGCTTGCCCGCGTTGATGAGGTCGTAATCCTCGTGGCCGGCCGCCGGCGCCGGACCCATGCCGAGGATGCCGTTTTCACTGTGCAGCACGATTTCGCGTCCGGGCGGAATGTGATTGGCCACGGCCGTCGGCTGGCCGATGCCCAGGTTGACGTACGAGCCGTCCGGGATGTCCGCGGCAACGCGCCGGGCCAACTCGTCCTTGCTTCTACGTTGATGATTGACCACGCCTGTCCGCCTTGCCACAGCAGCCGATCAGGCCGATTTTCTCAAGCCGCCTGCGCGGGTGACCGAGCGCGGGACCCGCACCACCCGACTGACGAAGATCCCGGGTGTGACGATCGTCTCCGGGTCGAGCTCGCCGAGCTCGACCACCTCGTGCACGCTGGCCACCGTGAAGCGCGCGGCCATCGCCATCACCGGACCGAAATTGCGCGCGACCATGCGGTACGTCAGGTTGCCCCAGCGGTCGCCGCGCTCGGCCTTGATCAGCGCCACGTCACCACGGATGGGATATTCGAGCACGTACTCGCGCCCGTCGATGCGTCGCGTCTCCTTGGGTGTGCCGTCGGGTTGGCGCGCCAGTTCGGTACCCCAACCCGTCGGCGTGAAGAATGCGCCGATGCCGGCACCGGCGGCGCGCAACCGTTCGGCCAGATTCCCCTGCGGCACGAGTTCCAGTTCGATCCGGCGGTCGCGATACAAGCCGTCGAAGACGTGGCTGTCGACTTGGCGCGGGAAACTGCAGACGATCTTGCGCACACGCCCGGTCGCCAGCAGCGCTGCCAGGCCGGTGTCACCGTTGCCAGCGTTGTTGTTGACGATCGTGAGATCCCCCGCGCCCTGCTCGATCAGCCCGTTGATCAGTTCGTCCGGAATCCCGGCGGTCCCGAAACCGCCGATCAGCACCGTCGCACCGTCCTGCACACCCGCGAGTGCCTGTGCCACCGAGTCAGCGATCTTGTCGATCATGCTGCGTGTCCCCTCACCGCTTGCGCGCGCCCAGTACCACCAGCACGACGCCCAGCGCCATGACGCCTGCGCTGGCCCACGGCGGGACGTCCACGCGCCGGCTCTGCTCCAGCTTGAGCTCCAGCGGCCCGAGCTTGGCCGCCGTGGTATCCCGGGTGACGGTGAAGCCGCCCGTCACCAGGCCCGCCAGGCCGGCGAGGATCAACGCGATGCCAATGATCAACGTGGCGGCTTTCATGCGGGTCGATTCCTGGAGGGCGAGCACCGCCGCAGCGGGCGTGCAGGCATGATAACTTTGCGTTCCATGTTCACCCCAAGCCAAGAAGACGTCCGCCGCTTTTTCTGCGGTGCGTGGAACAAGTCGCACCAGGGCCAAGCGCTGGACGCGATCGAAACCCTGGCCGCCGGCTGGGTGGCAGAGCACCCCGAATGGCACGCCGAGCTGGCCGATGCCGACGCGGCCATCGCGCGTGACTACGGCGAAGGGAGCATCGGCACCAACCCGTTCCTGCACCTGTCGATGCACCTGTCCATCAGTGAACAGTGCAGCATCGATCAGCCGCGCGGCATCCGCCAGGCCGTGGAGCTGTTGGCAGCGCGCCGAGGCGACCTGCACGCCGCACACCATGAAGTGATGGAGTGCCTGGGCCAGATGCTGGCCGATGCGCAGGCACGCCACGCCGCGCCCGACGGCGAGTCCTACATCGCGTGCGTGCGCCGCCACGCCACGCGCGACTGAGACTGGGGCTGAAATCAAAAAACCCGCCTGCCGGCGGGTTTGGCACGAAACCCGCCGATCAGCGGAAGCGCGGCTCGGTGACGGTCTTCACCTCGCCCGGCAGCGAACCGATGTACTGGGCGATCGCCTTCAACTCGGCGTTGGAAAACTGCTTGGCCATGCCAGCCATGATCGGATTGCCGCGCCCCCATGTGGCATGCGTGTCGTCCTTGTAGGACTTGAGGGCTGCATACAGGTAGTCCGGGTATTGCCCGGCAATCTTCGGGTAGCTGGGATCGATCGGCTTGCTGAAGTTGTCGCCGTGGCACGACACGCAGGCGCCCTTTTGCAGCAACGCCCCCACGCCGGCGCTCGGCTGGGTGGGCGCCGGCAACTCGGGTGCGCCCTTGACCTCGCCCAACGTCGCGTAATAAGCCGCCACATCGGCCATGTCCTGCTCGGAGAGCGAGCCGGCGATGCCGCGCATGCTCGGGTGCTTGCGCGTCCCCTTCTTGTATTCGTTCAGCACGGCGACGATGTACTTCGGGTTCTGCCCGGCGATCTTCGGCACGTGATAGACCTCGGGGAAATTGGTCTTGTAGCCCGAGATGCCGTGGCAGCCGATGCACATGGCGACCTTGCCACCTCCCGCCTCGGCATTGCCCGTCACTTGGGCCTGCGCCGGCAACGCCAGCAGCGCGCAGACAACGGTGAGTGCAGCGAACATCGGAGACAGGTTGATTTTCATTTTGCGCGCACAATCCATGATGTTTGATCCAGATCAGTGGCCGATTGTAATCAAGCCGCCCTGTCACCCGACCCCCCGGGTTTTCCATCGCCCAGCACCCCCGTTTCCATGAAATTCCAAGGCACCGATACCTACGTCGCCACGCAAGACCTGATGCTGGCCGTCAATGCCGCCATCACGCTCAAGCGCCCGCTGCTGGTCAAGGGCGAGCCGGGCACCGGCAAGACCATGCTGGCCGAGGAAGTGGCCGACGCCCTGAAGCTGCCCCTGCTGCAATGGCACATCAAGAGCACCACCAAGGCGCAGCAGGGCCTGTACGAGTACGACGCCGTCAGCCGCCTGCGCGACAGCCAGCTGGGCGACGACCGCGTCAAGGACATCCACAACTACATCGTGCGCGGCGTGCTGTGGCAGGCCTTCACCGCCGAGGCGCCGGTCGCCCTGCTGATCGACGAGATCGACAAGGCCGACATCGAGTTTCCCAACGACCTGCTGCGCGAACTCGACCGCATGGAGTTCCACTGCTACGAGACGCGCGAAACCATCGTGGCGCGCCATCGCCCAGTGGTCTTCATCACCTCCAACAACGAAAAGGAGCTGCCCGACGCGTTTTTGCGCCGCTGCTTCTTTCACTACATCAAATTCCCGGACCCCGAGACGATGAAACAGATCGTCGACGTGCACTTCCCCGACCTCAAGAAGGACTTGCTCAGTGCCGCGATGAAGGTGTTCTTCGACGTGCGCGGGCTGCCCGGCCTGAAGAAAAAACCCTCCACCAGCGAGCTGCTCGACTGGCTGAAACTGCTGGTGGCCGAGGACATCCCGGCCGAGGCGCTGCACAGCAAGGACGACAAGGTGGCCGTGCCGCCGCTGGTGGGCGCGCTGCTGAAGAACGAGCAGGACACCACGCTGTTCGAGAAGCTGGTGTTCATGAACCAGCGCA
>CAZGOL010000004.1:25305-39926 GCA_964527755.1 uncultured Ottowia sp. | reverse complement strand
AGGGCAAAGCCGCGGATGTCGCGCTCGGCGTCGGCCGCGCCGCGCTCGCCGGCCACGGTGGTGAAGCGGGCGAACATCTCGGTCTGCTTGCCGACTTTCGCAAACAGCTTGGCGCGGGTGTAGCGGGTGATGTCCTTGGTGACGGTGAAGGTGCCAAACGCGCCCGAGCCCTTGGCGTGCATGCGCCGCTCCGGAATCACCTCGCGCACGAAGTTGGCCAGCTTTTCGTTGAGCCAGACGTCCTGTGCCAGCAGCGGACCATGCTGACCAGCGGTCAGGCTGTCGCGGTTGTTCGCCACCGGCGCGCCGAAGGCGGTGGTGAGGTGCGTGACGGGGCATTGCTTGGCGTGATCGGTCATGGCTGGCTCCAGCGGTTGGGTTGCATCGGATCGGGGGTTTGCGCGCCCCATGGACCGATGGTAGGAGAAACCATGCGATCTTGAAAATCAATCGTGACTATCTTCCCGATAGCTCGACGATTGGGACTGCGCCACCAAACCGGGCCGGGTCAGTGCGCAGGCAGTTCGCTGACCGGGCGCGGCGTGCCGATCGGGACCGAGGCCTGGCCGCGCTGGACCGCCTGGAGATCGTCGGCGCTGGGCGCCAGGCCGGCCAGCCAGTAGTCCATCACGCGCCGCACGATGGGCGCGGCGGCGACGGCGCCGAAGCCCGCGTTCTCGACAATGGCGGCCACGGCGATGCGGGGCTTGTCGGCCGGCGCGAAGGCGATGTACAAGGAGTGGTCGCGCTGGTGCTCTTCGAGTTTGGCGGCGTTGTAGCGCCCCTTTTGCCCGATGGTGACGGCTTGCGCGGTGCCGGTCTTGCCGCCCGACAGATAGGGCGCGCCGGCAAAGACCGCGCGCGAGGTGCCTTCCTGCGTCACGCCGACCATGGCGCGCAGCACGGCAGCCACGTTGTCGGGCTTGTAGCCCAGCCGCTCGCCGGCCGGTTGAGCGACCTCGATGAACTGCTGCGTGATCGGGTCTTGCCGCGCCTTCACCAAGTGGGGCACGTGGCGCACGCCGCCGTCGGCCAGCGTGGCGGTGGCACTGGCCAGTTGCAGCATGGTGAAGTTGTTGTAACCCTGGCCAATGCCCAGCGAGATGGTTTCGCCCGCGTACCACTTCTGCTGCTCGGCGCGTTTGTAGGCGTGGCGCTTCCAGTCGGTGGAAGGCAGCACGCCGCGCGCCTCGCCCGGGATGTCGATGCCGGTGATCTGGCCAAAGCCCAGCGGCTTCATGAAGTCGTGAATGGCGTTGACGCCCAGATCGTTGGCGAGCTGGTAGTAGTACACGTTGCTCGACTTGACGATGCTGCGGTGCAGGTCGACCGGCCCCAGTGCGTGGCCCGAGCGGAAGGTGTGGCCGCCGAAGTTCCACGAGCCGCCATCCATCACCACCGTGCCGGCGCTGCGCTTGCCGCTCTCCAGCCCCGCCAGACCCATGAACGGCTTGTAGGTGGAACCGTTGGGGTAGGTGCCGCGCAGCGCGCGGTTGAGCAGCGGCTTGTCGATCGACTCGTTCAGCTCGGCCCAGCTCTCCTGGTCGATGCCCTCGACGAACAGGTTGGGGTCGAACGTGGGCTTGCTCACCAGCGCCAGGATTTCGCCGTTGCGCGGATCGATCGCCACCAGCGCGCCACGGCGCTCGCCGTACATGTCTTCCACCAACTTTTGCAGCCGGATGTCGATCGACAGCCGGATCGAGTCGCCCGGCGTGGCCGGCTGGCTGCCCAGGCGGCGCACCGCGTGGCCGCCGGCCGAGGTTTCCATCTGCTCCCAGCCGGTGGCGCCGTGCAGCAGCGGCTCGTAGCTGGCCTCGACACCCAGCTTGCCGATGTAGTCGGTGCCGCGGTAGTTGGCCGCGTCGTCCGAGTCGTCGATGCGGTCCTTTTCCTTCTGGTTGATGCGGCCGATGTAGCCGATCACGTGCGCACCCGTCTCGCCCAGCGGGTAACGGCGAAACAGCCGCGCCTTGATGTCCACGCCCGGAAAGCGGTAGTTCTGCGCGGCAAAGCGCGCCACTTCCTCGTCCGACAGGTGCATGCGGATGGGCAGCGAGTCGAAGCCGCGCGAGTCGTCGCGCATGCGCTTGTAGCGGCGGCGGTCGCGTGGCGTGATGTCGACCACCTGGCCCACCGCGTCGATCAAGTCGTCCAACGGACGGTCGATGCGCGCGGGCGTGATCTCCAGCGTGTAGGCCTTGTAGTTGGTGGCCAGCACCACGCCGTTGCGGTCCAGGATCTCGCCGCGGTTGGGCACGATCGGCAGCACCGCCGTGCGGTTGGTCTCGGCCTGACGGGACAGCTCGTCGTGACGCTCCACCTGCAGTGTGTACAGCCGCCAGCCCAGCAGGCCGAACGCCACCAGCACCAGCAGCGCGAGCACGGCCAGCCGCACCCGAAAGCGGGTCAGCTCGGCCTCGACGTTCCGCAGTTCGGTCATGGCGGTTCAGAAGGATGCAATGCTATCCAAAACGAAGTTGATGCGGCAAGCGGGACGTTGGTTGAACGGGCATTCATTCATCATCACAGGGGTCGGTTGGCATCGGGGTCGGGCGCCCGTCGCTGGGGTGCCAGCAGCAGCGCGCCGATCACCGGCCACAGCATTGCTTCGAGCACGGGCGCCAGCAGCACCTCCCAGCCCGGAAACACCGCGCCGCCGATCAGGCGCAGCACGATCGTGATGGCGTGCGCGGCGGCAAACAGCGGCAGCAACTGGATCGCCTGGCCCGGCACCGGAAACCACAGGATGCGCCGGTGCAGCATGATGGCGAAGTAGATCAGTACCGCGTAGGCCAGCGCGTGCTGGCCCAGCAGCGAGGCCTGGTGCACGTCCAGCACCAGGCCGAACGCGAACGCCGCGCTCAGGCCCACGCGCTGGGGCTGGTGGATGCTCCAGAACACCAGCACCACGGCCAGCAGGTCGGGCATCCACAGCACGCGTCCGAGCGGCAGCAGGTCCAGCATCAGCGCCACCAGCAGGCTGCCCCAGATGAATCCCGGGCGTGCCGGCAGCAGCAGTTGCTGACCGCGCGGCATGATCATGGCGCGCTCCTGCGGCTGGCCGCGCGCGCGCGGCGGGCGCTGGGCGGCGCGCTGCGCTCGGCCGCAGCCGGCGAAAGCTCGGGGGTCGGCTTGCCGCGCGCGGCCTGGCCTGGCTCCGGCACGGGCACCTCGGACACCGGCGTAAGCACCATCACGTGGCTCACGCCCTGCACCTGCGCCAGCGGCTGGCAGCGAATGCGCGCGAAGCTCGAGTCGCTGCGGCGATCGACGCTGTTCACGCGCGCCACCGGCAGGCCCGGCGGGTAGACGCCATCGACGCCGCTGGTGGTCAGCAGGTCGCCCTCTTTCACATCCTCGGTGGCCGACATGTAGCGCAGCTCCAGCGCGCCGCCACTGGCTGACGGATCGCCATAGGCCACGCTGCGCGCGCCGGTGCGCGTATTGACCACCGGAATCACCTGGTCGCGGTCGATCAGCAGCGTGATCTCGCTCACGAACGGGTACACGCGCGTGATCTGTCCCAGAACACCCGCTTCGTCCATCACCGGCGAGCCGGGCACGATGCCCTGCACCTGACCCTTGTCGATCACCACGCGGCGGCTGTAGGGGTCGGTCGCGTCGTACAGCACCTGTGCCGCCTGCGCCGGCACCGTCAGGCGCGCGCGCAGCTCCAGCAGCTGCCGCAGACGGGCGTTTTCAAGCTGCAGCTGCTCGACCTGGCCGGCCCGGCTGGACTGCTCCACCAGTTGCTGGCGTGCAGCCTCTTCGGTCTTGCGCGCGGTCTTCAGATCGGTCAGGTAGCCGCTGAACTCCTGCACCACCTGCACCGGCTGCAGCGCCAGCCATTGCGCCGGATACAGCACGGTGGCGATCACCGCGCGCAGCGGCTGCACCACGTGAAAGCGCGCGTCGGCCACCATCAGGAACAACGCCAGCGCCGCCGCCAGCAACAGGCGCGAGAGTGCCGACGGCCCCTGCTTGAAGAAGGGTGGCGGGGTGCGGTCGAGCGTGTCGAGCGGCATGGCGACTCAGCGGCGGCGCCGGGCCGAACGCGCGCCGGACCGGGCATCCACCTGCAAGCAGCGTGGGAATGCTACACAAAAAATAGCTGGTTGGGCAGGATTGACAAGCGCCGGGATGCCGCTGAAACGAAAAAGCTCCCATGCAGCACGAGTTGCCGCTGCCGACCGGCCCTGCACCCTGCTCACGCGGCCCGGCTCACTCACTCGTGAAGATGCTGCCTAGGCGCTCCATGCGCTCCAGTGCCAGGCCGCAGCCGCGCACCACGCAGGTCAAGGGTTCCTCGGCCACCAGCACCGGCAGGCCGGTTTCCTCGGCCAGCAGGCGCTCCAGGTCGCGCAGCAGCGCACCGCCGCCGGTCAGCATCATGCCGCGCTCGGCGATGTCGGCGCCCAGCTCGGGCGGGGTTTCCTCCAGCGCCTTTTTCACCTCGGAGACGATGGAGTTCAGCGGCTCGGTCAGCGCCTCCAGGATCTCGTTGCTGCTGATGGTGAAGCTGCGCGGCACGCCCTCGGACAGGTTGCGGCCCTTGACTTCCATCTCGCGCACCTCGCTGCCCGGAAAGGCGCTGCCGATCTGCTTCTTGATCGCCTCGGCCGTCGGGTCGCCGATCAGCATGCCGTAGTTGCGGCGGATGTAGTTGATGATGGCGTCGTCGAACTTGTCGCCGCCCACGCGGGCGCTGCCCTTGTAGACCATGCCGCCCAGGCTGATCACGCCCACCTCGGTGGTGCCACCGCCGATGTCCACCACCATCGAGCCGCTGGCCTCGCTGACCGGCAGGCTGGCGCCGATGGCCGCGGCCATGGGTTCCTCGATCAGGTAGACCTCGCTGGCGCCCGCGCCCAGGGCCGATTCGCGGATGGCGCGGCGCTCGACCTGCGTGGAGCCGCAGGGCACGCAGATGATGATGCGCGGGCTGGGCCGGAACATGCCACGCGGGTGCACCATCCTGATGAACTGCTTGAGCATTTGCTCGGTGACGGTGAAGTCGGCGATCACGCCGTCCTTCATGGGACGGATGGCCTCGATGTTGCCCGGCACCTTGCCGAGCATCGCCTTGGCTTCGCTGCCCACGGCCTGGATCGTCTTCTTGCCCTGCGGGCCGCCTTCGTGGCGGATCGCGACCACCGAAGGCTCGTTCAGCACGATGCCCTTGTCGCGCACGTAGATCAGGGTGTTGGCGGTGCCCAGGTCGATCGCCAGGTCGGTAGAGAAGTACCGGCGGAAAGCTCCAAACATGAAAAATCCTTCTCCGAGCGCCAGCCAGCACCAGCGCCGCGGCTCGCTGTTTCAGTGCGAAATGAGCGTGATTGGGCGCAAACGAGGCCCGCTGAAGGGCGCGCGCGCCAAAGATCGGATAATAACGCATCGCCTTCGCGCGCCACCGTGGTGGAGCGCGTGTGAAGGGCGGTTTCACGGCTGATTTCGCCTTGGCTTTTTGATGGCACTGACCCCAAAAGACATTGCCCGGCTCGCCCAGTTGGCGCGGCTCGAACTCGACCCCGGGCAGCACGCGCGCATGCTCGCCCAGTTGAATGGATTTTTTGCCATCACCCAGGCGATGCAGTCGGTGGACACCCGTGGCGTCGAGCCGCTGGCACAGCCGATGGCCGCCGTCCAGGACTTGTCCCTGCGGTTGCGCGAGGACGTGGTGAGCGAGCCCGACCGGCGCGAGGCGTATCAAAGCAACGCGCCGGCCGTTGAGGACGGCCTGTTCCTGGTGCCCCGGGTGATCGAATGACCGCACTGCACGAACTGGGCGTGGCGCGGTTGGCGAGCCGCCTGCAGGCGCGCGAGGTTTCCGCGGTCGAACTGGCGCAGCACTTTCTGGCGCGCGGGCATCGGCACGCCGATCTGGGTGCGTTCCTGGCGCAGGACGAAGACGTGACCCTGGCGCAGGCGCGCGCGGCCGATGCCCGGCTGGCCGCGGGCGCCGCACCCTTGCTCACCGGCGTGCCGGTGGCGCACAAGGACGTGTTCGTCACCACCGACTTTCCCACCACCGCCGGCTCGCGCATGCTGGAGGGCTATCGCTCGCCCTTCGAGAGCACGGTGACGGCCCGGCTGTCCGCTGTCGGCATGGTGTGCCTGGGCAAGCTCAACTGCGACGAGTTCGCCATGGGGTCGTCCAACGAGAACTCCGCCTTCGGCCCGGTGAAGAATCCCTGGGACACTTCTCGGGTGCCTGGCGGCTCCTCTGGCGGCAGCGCGGCGGCCGTGGCGGCGCGTCTGGTGCCGGCGGCCACCGGGTCGGACACCGGTGGTTCGATTCGCCAGCCGGCCTCCTTTTGCAGTCTCACGGGCATCAAACCCACCTACGGCCGAGTGAGCCGCTGGGGCATGATTGCCTACGCTTCCAGCTTCGACCAGGCGGGGCCGTTGGCGCGCAGCGCGGAAGACTGCGCGCTGCTGCTGTCGGCCATGAGCGGTGCCGACCTTGACCGCGACTCGACTTCACTCGACGTGCCGACCGAGGATTTCACCCGCGCGCTGAACGATTCGATCGACGGCCTGCGCATCGGCATTCCGAGGGAATTCTTCGGCGATGGCCTGGCCGATGACGTGCGCAAGGCGATCAATGGGGCGCTGACCGAGCTGCGCAAGCTCGGCGCCAACCTGGTCGACATCAGCCTGCCGCGCACCGAACTGTCGATCCCGGTTTACTACATCCTCACGCCGGCCGAGGCCAGCACCAACCTGAGCCGTTTCGATGGCGTGCGCTATGGCCATCGCGCGCGCGAGGTCCTCGACCTGGAGAATCTCTACAAGAAGAGCCGCGGGGAAGGTTTTGGCGACGAGGTCAAGCGCCGCATCATGATCGGGACCTACGTGCTTTCGCACGGGTACTACGATGCCTATTACGTGCAGGCGCAAAAATTGCGCCGCATGGTGGCCGACGATCTCCAGCGCGCGTTCGGCGAGTGCGATGTCATCGCCGGCCCGGTCTCGCCTGGTGTGGCGTGGCCCGCTGGCACGCACGACGGCGATCCGGTGGCAGCCTACCTGGCCGACGTCTACACGCTCACGGCCTCGCTGGCCGGCCTGCCGGCAATGAGCACCCCTGCGGGCTTCGGCGTCGGAGGGCTGCCGGTGGGGCTGCAGCTGATCGGCAATTACCTGCAGGAAGCGCGCCTGCTCAACGTCGCGCACCGCCTGCAGCAGACCACCGACTGGCATCTGCGCTGTCCGGAAGGATTCTGAGATGGGTGCCGCGAAACCGATTCGGGGTTGGGAAGTCGTCATCGGCTTCGAGACGCATGCCCAACTGTCGACGCGCAGCAAGCTGTTTTCGCGCGCCGCCACTGCGTTTGGCGCTTTGCCCAACACCCAGGCGAGCGCGGTCGATCTCGCCCTGCCTGGAACGCTGCCGGTGATGAACCGCGAAGCCGTGCAGTGCGCCATCAAGCTGGGCCTCGCACTGGGTGCGACGATCGCGCGGCGCAGCGTGTTCGACCGCAAGAACTACTTCTATCCCGACCTGCCCAAGGGCTACCAGATCAGCCAGTTCGAGCATCCGGTGGTGCGGGGTGGTGAAGTTGCGTTTTTCATTGGTGACGAGAAAAAGACCGTGCGCCTGGTGCGTGCCCACCTGGAGGAAGACGCCGGCAAGTCGCTGCACGAGGACTATCAGGGCATGACCGGCATCGATTTGAACCGTGCCGGCATGCCGCTGCTGGAGATCGTGACCGAGCCCGACATGCGTTCCAGCGAAGAGGCGGTGGCCTATGCGCGCGAACTGCACAAGATCGTCACCTGGATCGGTGTGTGTGACGGCAACATGCAGGAGGGGAGCTTTCGCTGCGACGCCAACGTGAGCGTGCGCAAACCCGGTGCGCCGCTGGGCACGCGCCGCGAAATCAAGAACTTGAACAGCTTCAGGTTCATGCAACAGGCGATCGACTACGAGATTCGCTGGCAGATCGAGCAGCTGGAGGACGGCCATGACATCGAGCAGGCCACCGTGCTGTTCGACCCCGACAGCGGCGAGACGCGCGCCATGCGCAGCAAGGAGGACTCGGCCGACTACCGCTACTTCCCCGACCCCGATCTGCCACCCCTGTGCATCTCGGAACAATGGATCGAGGACACCAGGGAGAACATGCCCGAACTGCCACGCAAGATGGCCGAACGCTTCGTGGTCGACTACCAACTGCCCGAGTACGATGCCGCGACGCTCACGCAGACGCCGGCAATGGCCGCGTACTTCGAACAGGCCGCCAAGATCAGTGGCCAGCCCAAACTCGCGAGCAACTGGGTGATGGGCGAGGTGTCCCGGCGCCTGAACGCCGAGGGGGTCGGCATCGAGGCGACGCGGGTGTCGGCCACGCAACTGGCCCAGCTCATCGGCCGCATCCAGGACGACACGATCAGCAGCGCCGCTGCGCGTCAGGTGTTCGACGCGCTGTGGACGGGAGAGGGTGTCGAGGTGGATGCGGTGATCGATGCCAGGGGTTTGCGCCAGATGCAAGATGTCGGCGCGCTTGAGCAGATTGTCGACGACGTGATTGCCGCCAACCCCGACAACGTGGCGCAGTTCAAGGCCGGAAAGGACAAGGCCTTCAACGCCCTGGTCGGCCAGGTGATGAAGGCCAGTCGCGGCAAGGCCAACCCGCATCAAGCCGGCGCGCTGCTGCGCTCGCGGCTTGCTTCCTGAGGTCGTTCAACGCGACGTGGGTGCGCCGGTGGTGGCGGAGGCTGCTGCCCCGGCGGCTTGCCAAAGCGGCTTCAGGAGCGTCGCCTCCTCGTCGAAGCGGGCGTTGATGCGGTCGCGCTCTTCCTGCTGGCCGGCGATGACGCGGCGCGGCACCTCCAGCGCCTGCGCGTTTTCCTCGATGGCGCGCCGCAGCCGTGCTGGCGCGCTCGACGGGTTGCGCTGATAAAACTCCATCTCTTCATCGAGCTTCTTGCGCTCGCCGATGAGATCGGCAATGCGCCGTTGGGCGGCGTCGACCACCGTCTGGCTCTGGGCCAGCGCTTCGAGGCGGGCCGCTTCGTGCGTCTGGAGGTCCGGATAGCGCACGACCAGCGCCTGGTCGCGTTGCACGCGCTCTCGGGCACGTTGACGCTCGATCGCCTCCTTGCGCTCGCGAACTTCCTTGGCCTCGCGCTCGGTGGCCGTGAGCACGGGTTCGACGACGCGCTTGGTGGTGCCACTGCTGTTGAGCTCGCGCTGGGGCCGATCGCTGCAAGCGGGAATCGGTCGGTCGGAGCTGATCCGCCGGCCCTGGGCATCGATGCAGGTGTAGATGCCCGATTGCGCGAGCGCGCCACCAACGCCCAGCAGCAACCACGCCGCGAATGCGATCGCAGGAGTTGATGTGCGGGCTGCCGACGGTTGATTCATGACGTGCGTCAGTCGACACCATATCGCGCCCGATAGGCGGATACGGCTCCAAAATGTTGCTGAAGTTGGTCCGAAGTACTCAAATAATGCAATAAGTGGGCCAGTTTGGCGATGGCGCAGACTTCCAGCCCCAGCTGATTGCGGACATATTGCACGGCACTCCAGCACACGTCGTGACCGCCTTCGGTGGCTTTCTCCTGCCGATCCAGCGCGATCGCGACGGCATGCGGCGTGGCCCCGGCCGCCTGGATCAGTGCAATCGATTCGCGTACGGCCGTGCCTGCCGAAATCACGTCGTCCACGATCAGCACCCGACCCTTCAGCGGAGCGCCCACCAGCGAGCCGCCTTCGCCGTGGTCCTTGGCCTCCTTGCGGTTGTAGGCGAACGGCCTGTTGACGCCCAGGCGTGCCAGTTCGACCGCCACCACCGCACCCAGCGGGATGCCCTTGTAGGCCGGCCCGAAGATCACATCGAACTCGATCCCGGAGGCCAGCAGGGCGCGCGCATAGAATTGCGCCAGGCGCCCCAGCCTGGCGCCGTCGTCGAACAGACCGGCGTTGAAGAAGTAGGGCGACAGGCGCCCGGCCTTGGTCCTGAATTCGCCAAAGCGCAGCACGGCTGCATCGATGGCGAACTGCACGAATTCCTGCGCCAACCGGTCACGGTCCTCGGTGGCCGCCTGCGGTGCGTTCATTGGAGAGACTCCCTCTTGTTCAAGCTCACCAGTCTCAACCTCAATGGCATCCGTTCGGCTGCGGCCAAGGGGCTGGAAGGCTGGCTCGCGCAGCATGCACCCGATTGTATTTGCGTGCAGGAAATCAAAGGCCAGCAGGCGGACCTGGCGGGGCGTTTCGAGGCACTGGCCGGTTTGCGCGGTCATTTTCATCTGGCCGAGCGGAAGGGCTACTCGGGCGTTGGCCTGTACACCCGGCGCGAGCCCAGCGACGTGATCGCCGGTTTCGACTCGGCCGAATTCGATGCCGAGGGCCGCTATGTGGAAGCCCGCTTCGACACGGCCGGGCGCAAGTTTTCGATCATCAGCTGCTACTTCCCCAGCGGCTCGTCCGGACCCGAGCGTCAGGAGGCCAAGTTCCGCTTCCTGGCCGCGTTCTACCCGGTGCTGCAGCGCCTGGCCAGGCAGCGCGAGTTCATCCTGTGCGGCGACGTCAACATCGCACACCAGGAGATCGACCTGAAAAATTGGAAGAGCAACCAGAAGAACAGCGGCTTTCTGCCCGAGGAACGCGCCTGGCTGTCCCGCGTGCTGGATGAACTCCAGCTGGTGGATGTGTATCGGCGCCTGTGCCCGACGGCGACCGGCGAGTCCTACACCTGGTGGAGCAATCGTGGACAGGCCTATGCCAACAATGTCGGCTGGCGGCTGGACTACCACCTGGCCACGCCCGCCACCGCGGCCACGGCGCTGACTGAGTCGATCTACAAGATGCGCAAATTTTCGGATCACGCGCCGATCACCATCGACTATGACCTGAAGCTGGCCTGATTGGGCCCGATAGCGAAGGTGACGGCACGGCGTACCCGCATGCGACCGGCCCGATCCGATCAAGAATCCAATCCTTCCCCACGAAACCCGTCATGCCCGGCAACCCCGCCATCCTGCAGTACCGCACCATTCCCGTCACCGCATTCGCGCAAAATTGCTCCATCCTCTGGTGCGACGCCACGCGCGAGGCGGCCATCGTCGACCCCGGGGGTGACCTGCCGCGGCTGGAAGCCGCCGTGCGACAGTTGGGCGTGACCCTGACACAGATTTGGCTGACTCACGCCCACATCGACCATGCGGGCGGTGCGGCCGAGCTCAGCCGTACCCATCGGCTGCCCATCATCGGGCCGCATCCAGGCGATCAGTTCTGGATCGACGGGTTGGCCCAGCAGGGCGTGATGTTCGGCTTTCCTGGCGCCGAGCCGTTCACGCCGGCGCGCTGGTTGCACGATGGCGATCAGGTTCAGGTTGGAGCGTGTGTGCTTGCTGTGCGCCATTGTCCGGGCCACACGCCCGGGCACGTCGTGTTTCACAGTGCCCAGGCCAAACGCGCCTTTGTGGGCGACGTGTTGTTCGCCGGCAGCATCGGGCGCACGGATTTCCCGGGCGGCAACCATGAGCAACTGATCGCCAGTATCCGCGATCGCCTGTGGCCGATGGGGGACGACACCGTGTTTATCCCCGGCCACGGTCCGGAAAGCACCTTTGGCGAGGAACGCCGGCACAACCCGTTTGTGCGCGACGCCTGAGCGCATGGCGGATTCCGACTCTTGCCGTCGGCGCGCATCCAGAGCATTCGTCATCCCTTGAGCGGGAACCCGCAGCACGTGCCCCGCCCGTCTTATTACCACCGGTCATCCGCCGGCCGTACTCTGGCGTTGTAGCCAACAGTCCGGTCGCGGCAGAATGGCGCCGGGCGTCATTTGACCCACCCACAATCCCAACGAGGAGTCCACATGAACAAGCTGGTTTCACTGATCGCCGCTGCCGCCATCGCCCTGCCCCTGGGTTTGGCGCCCGCGCTGGCGAGCGCCAAGACCGCGCAGCAGGAGAAGATGACGACCTGCAACCAGCAGGCCGCCGGCAAGAAGGGCGACGAGCGCAAGGCGTTCATGAAGGAGTGCCTGAGCAACAAGCCGGTTGCGGCTGCACCCCAGGCAAAGACCCAGCAAGACAAGATGAAGGCCTGCAACAAGGAGGCCGCCGGCAAGAAGGGCGACGAGCGCAAGACCTTCATGAGCGAGTGCCTGAAAAAGGACTGAATCGGGTCGGATCGACGCTGCCACCTTCCCGGTGGCGACGCGGTGCGCTCACCACCAGCCGCGCGCCAGGAACACCGCCGGCAGCGGAATGATGGCGACCAGATGCGTGCCGAGCATCACCGGTCGGCGTGCCGCGCCGATCTCGGCGTCGCCCGGCAGTCCCTCGCCGGCATCGAGCGCCGCCTGCCAGCGACGGTAGCGGCGCGCTGGCCCGATCTGGAGCAGCACCGCGATCACGAACAAGGTGACCTTGATGTGCAGCAGGGGATTGCTCCAGTACCAGCCGAAACCCTTGGAACCCCACCAGGTGCGGGCAAACCCCGTCACGAACACGACTGCCGTGGTAATCCACAGAATGGTGTCCAGCCGCACCAGACGAGGCACGCAGGCGGCGTTGAACCAGTCGCGCCGGCACACGGCCGACTGCGCGGTGGCGAACACGATCCAGCCGATGAAGGCGCTGATGTGAAGGAAAGCAAGGACGGCTTCGAGCATGAGGCGATGTTAAGGGCGCGCGCTTGCGGCCCGCAAAAGCCCTGCGGCGCGTGGCGTTGTGCGCTGCCCTGGGTTTCCACCAGACGGTTCACCGCAGGCGCGGCGTCTTGCCTCGACTCGCGCAGCCAGGCAGGGTTTGTTCCGGGAGGCTCGCCTCGGCGACCGGCGAGTGGTACAGGGTCCAGGCGCGTCCTCGATCAACGAGACGCCATCCCTCCACGAGCGCGCGCGCATCGTCGTCGTCCAGTTCGGTCGGCGCCAGCAGCCAGGCATCCGGTTGGTGCCTGGCGGGCGCGAGTTGCGTTGGCACCAGCAGCACCCGAGCGGCCACACCGGGCTCGAACTCGCCAGCGTCCAGCAGTTCGCGCGCCCAGTTGTCTTCGGTGGCCGTGCGCCGTCGCGTCCAGTCCTGCACCACGCGCAAGGGCTTCTGAGTCTGCGCCATGAACGCCAGGTCCTGCGGGTAGCCACCCACCACGTGGATCTCGTCCGATGGCGCGGCTCGGCAGGCCAGGACGGCCGCCACGTCGTCCGCCCGATCGCCTGGATCGACGTGCGGCGCCATTACCGTCAGGGCCACCGGCAACGCGACCGCCGCCACCGCGGACGCACAGAGCCAGATCCGCTGCCTTCGCCGCTGGACCATCAGGCGCTCCCATCCGAGTGCGGCCAGCACCGCCAGCGGTGGCAGCAGTGGCAGCGCGTAGCCGATCAGCTTCGAACGTGGCACGGAAAAAAACAGCAAGATCGCACCCAGCCAGATCCAGCACAACGTGGCGAGCGCGTGCGCGTCCGTGGCGCGAGTCTTGTCGCCCTGGCGAATCACTTCGCGCAGTCGCGCCCAGCCTTCGCCGATCACCCAGAAAGCCCAGGGAAACATCAGCAGCAGGCAAGCCGCCAGATAGAACCACCAAGGCTGTGGGTTGTTGAAGTGATCGCTGGTGTAGCGCGCAAATTGCTGCACGCCGAACAGATATCGCCACAGCCCGGGGTAGCGTTCGCTGGCCAACCAGAACCAGGGCAGCGCGAGGGCGCCGAACAGTGCCAGACCACTGAACCACGGAAGGCGCATCAAGAGACGCCAGCGTCGTGTCCATGCGATCCACGCACCAATCACCAGCGCCGGCAGCACGATGCCGATCAGGCCCTTGGTCAGCAGGCCAAGCGCGGCGGCGGCAAAGCCGGCGCGCGCCCAACCCGCGTGCGGGCGTTCGCCCCGCCACAGGGCCAGTGCGAAGCACCAGACGCTGCACGCGATCCATGCCGCCACGCCCATGTCGTGGTTGACGTACTGGCCACCCGCCAGAAAGCCGCCGCCGGTGCCCAGCATCCACGCCGCCCGATGCGCCAGCGTGATGCCGGCCAACTGGCGCACCGCCACATGGGTGGCCGCCAGCATCAGGCTGGCCAGCAGCACGCCCGGCACGCGAACAGCCCATGGGCTGACACCCAGCAACCCCATGCTCGTCGCCTGGAGCCAGTGCGTGAGCGGCGGTTTGTGGAAAAACGGCAATCCGTCCAGCCGCGGAATCAGCCAATCGCCCGAAACCAGCATCCAGCGGCTGACGTCGCCATACCGTCCTTCATCGGGCACGGCCAGGGGACGCAGCCCCGCAAGGAGCAGCAACAGCAGGCAAGGTGCAACCAACAGCAGCCAGTCGCGGCGCGAGGAAGTCGGGGCGGGCATGCAGCAGACGAGCGGACGTGGGGCGCGCAGTGTACGAGAGGTACGGGCCGGGACCGTGGGCCCTTGCGTCAATCGATGGCGGAGGCCGACGGCGTGACTGTGCGCGCGAAGAAGCCCGGTTCCGCGTAGCGCTGCCTGAGGTAATCGACCCACAGGCGCACGCGCAACGGCAGATGTCGGGAGGCGTGGGGGAGCAGCACATGGATGCCGTTTGGCGGTGCGGCAAACGCCTGCAGCACCGGCACCAGCAAGCCGGCGGTGATTTCGGCCTCGACTTCCCAGGTCGAGCGCCACGCGAT
>CAZGOL010000004.1:6514-25205 GCA_964527755.1 uncultured Ottowia sp. | reverse complement strand
CCAGCAAGCCGGCGGTGATTTCGGCCTCGACTTCCCAGGTCGAGCGCCACGCGATGCCGTGACCGGCCAGGCACCAGTCGTGCAACACCTGACCGTCGCTGCAGTCCAGCGGCCCATTGGGGCGCAGGTGGATCACCTCGTAGCCAGGCTCGCGGGCGTCGGTGCGCCCGGCACGCTCGTCCGTCCGTTCGAGGGTTCGTTCAACACCAGGTCCCCGGGTGGTGCGCGGCACGCAAAACGCCCAGCCGCGGGTCTGCGACGCGTCGCTGGACAGCGCCAGACAGTCGTGGCGCGCCAGATCGCGTGGGTGGCGCGGAACACCGCGCCGGCGCAGGTAAGCCGGTGCTGCCACGGTCAGCCGGCGGTTGTCGGCCAGCCGAATGCTGACCAGTGACGAATCGGCCAGGTCGCCAACGCGCACCGCGCAGTCGTAGCCCTCGGCTGCCAGGTCGATCACGCGGTCCGACAGGTTCAGCGAGATGCGCAGCCTGGGGTGTGCCGCATGAAACGCCGGCACCAGAGGCGCCACGTGACGCCTTCCGAAACCGGCGGGCGCGGTGACGCGCAGGTGGCCGCTGGCTTGCACGCCGCCAGCCGTGACACTGGCTTCCGCATTCGCCACTTCGCCCAGGATGCGCTGGCAGTCGTCCAGAAAGGCCGTGCCTTCGTGGGTCAGCGCCAGGCGTCGCGTGCTGCGCACCAGCAGCTTGACGCCCAGGTGTTGCTCAAGCGCATCCAGCCGACGCCCGATGACGGCTGGTGCCACGCCTTGCGCGCGCGCCGTCGCGCTGAGCGAGCCGCGGGCGGCCACCGAGGCAAATGTCTCGTAGGCCTTCAGCTTGTCCATGCGCCGATTATCCCCAATGGCACTGGCGCAGTCGGGGCCGCGAGCGCGCCTTGACTGGTCATGCAGCGCCCGCTGTGCCATCATTTCATCCTCCGTTCCTCGCGAACCGTTGGTTTGACTTCCGAAAAGTCCCTGCTCGCTTCCCCGCCGCGCGTTGACCCGCGTTCGATCAGCCTGGTTCAGCTGCACCGGCTGGCGGAACGCGGCAGCCGCCGCGCGCGTGCCGAACTCGAGAAGCGCCTGCGTGCACAGGCCGCGCTGTCGACGCCGGAGGGGCAACTGCCGCAGTCACCAGTTTCGCGCGCCGGGCTGCCAGCCGCCTCGTCGCCCTCCGAGCTGCCGGCGGCATTCGCGGCGTTGTCTCCAAAGAGTGCGCCGGCCACTGCAACCCCAGAGGCTGACTCGACGCAGGCGCTCATCCACCAGTTGCAGTTGGTCGAAAAGCAGGAGCAGGACCGCGCGCGTGCCGACGGCCCGCCCCGTCTGGTGGGCCTGGTTCTGTCGGTCTGGGGTGCAATGGTGGGGCTGGGCGGCCTGATGATGCTGTCGCGTGGTGGCGGCGGCTACTACCTGCTGTGCGGTGTCGCCTGCGCTGCCGTGGGTGCCCTGCTGATGCGTCGAAGCCGCTGGGCGTTCGCCGTGCACGGCGTGCTGGCGCTGCTCGCGCTGGGATGGGCCTGGCGCGGGGGCAGTGCCTTGCTGGCGCTGGTGCAGTCGGCGCCGGTCGTGCTCGCCGCGCTGTGGATGGCATTGCCCGCCGTGCGCGAGCCGCTGGAATAACCGGCCCGGCGCTCGGGCGTGCTCCCATCGGGGGGTGTCAGTTTTGCAAAAAAGTCAATTGTTCTCGAATTCAGAGCGACTTTTTTGACTGAAACAAATCGAATACAGTCAGCCATCGTCGACCCTGCGAAATCGGCGGATTCCATGTCTTCGCGTTCCCGAGGCTTCACGTCATGACCCCACGAATCAAGACCGGTGACCTGCAGGTCGCCACCGATCTGCACGACTTCATCAACCGCGAGGTGTTGCCCGACGTCGGCGTCGATCAGGGCCGCTTCTGGAGCGGCTTCTCGGCGATCGTGACCGATCTGGCACCCCAGAATGCCGCGCTGCTGGCCGAGCGCGAGCGCCTGCAGGCCGAACTTGATACCTGGCACGGGGCCAACCCCGGCCCCATCAAGGACATGCGTGCCTACCGCGCGTTCCTGGAGGGCATCGGTTACCTGGTGCCGGTGCCCGGCCAGGCGAGAGTCACGACCACCAAGGTCGATTCCGAACTCGCCGTGCAGGCGGGCCCCCAACTCGTGGTGCCCATCCTCAACGCGCGCTACGCGCTGAACGCAGCCAACGCACGCTGGGGCAGTCTGTACGACGCGCTGTACGGCACCGATGTCGTTGCCGAGGAAGGTGGACTGGAAAAGGGCAAGGCCTACAACGCCCGGCGCGGCGCCAAGGTGATCGAGTGGGCGCGTCACATGCTCGACCGCACGGCACCGCTCAAGAAGGGCTCGCACGTCGATTCGGTGGGCTACCAGATCAGGGACGGCGAACTGGTCGTCAAGCTGGCTGGTGGCAAGCGCAGCAAGCTGCTGGACAAGTCGCAGCTGGTGGGTTATCAGGGCGATGCCCAGACGCCTTCGAGCGTCCTGCTGGTGCACAACGGTCTGCATCTGGACATCCGCATCGATCGCCAGTCGGCCATCGGCCGCACCGATGCGGCCGGTGTGGCCGACGTGGTGGTCGAGGCGGCGGTGTCGACCATCCTGGATCTGGAAGACTCGATCGCGGCGGTGGACGCCGAGGACAAGGTGCTGGGCTACCGCAACTGGCTGGGCATCGTGCGCGGCACGCTGACCGAGAGTTTCGACAAGGACGGGCGTACCGTCACGCGCGGCCTGAACCCCGACCGGATCTACACCAAACCCACGGGCCGGGGCAGCGTCCGGCTGCACGGCCGCTCGCTCATGTTCGTGCGCAACGTCGGCCATTTGATGACCAACCCGGCCATCCTGTACAAGGCGGCCGACGGCAGCGCCCAGGAGATCCCCGAGGGCATCCTGGACGCCGTGGTCACCACCGCCATTGCCCTGCACGACCTGCAGCGCAAGGGCGCCGCCGGCATCCGCAACTCGCGCACCGGCAGCGTCTACATCGTCAAGCCCAAGATGCACGGCCCGGCCGAGGTGGGTTTTGCCAGCGAGCTGTTCGGCCGCGTCGAACAATTGCTTGGCCTGCCCGAGAGCACCGTCAAGCTGGGCATCATGGACGAGGAGCGCCGCACCAGCGTCAACCTGAAGGCCTGCATCGCCGCCGCCAAGTCGCGCGTGGCCTTCATCAACACCGGATTTCTGGACCGCACCGGCGACGAGATGCACAGTTGCATGCGCGCCGGCCCGGTGTACCGCAAGGGCGACATGAAGAGCAGCGCCTGGATTGGTGCGTACGAGCGCAACAACGTGCTGGTGGGCCTGGATTGCGGGCTGCGGGGCAAGGCGCAGATCGGCAAGGGCATGTGGGCGATGCCCGACCTGATGGCCGAGATGATGCGTCAGAAAATCGGCCACCCCAAGGCCGGGGCCAACACCGCCTGGGTGCCCAGCCCCACCGGCGCCACGCTGCACGCCATGCATTACCACCAGGTGCTGGTCAGTCAGGTGCAGGAGCGGCTCGAGGCCGAGCAGGCACAGACCGACGCCAGGGCCCTGCGCGACGAGCTGCTGGCGGGCCTGCTCACCATTCCCGTGGTGCCCGAAGCCAGGTGGACGGCCGAAGAACGCCAGCAGGAGCTGGACAACAACTGCCAGGGCATCCTGGGCTACGTGGTGCGCTGGGTCGACCAGGGGGTGGGCTGCTCGAAGGTGCCCGACATCCACGGCGTGGGCCTGATGGAAGACCGCGCCACGCTGCGCATCAGCAGCCAGCACATCGCCAACTGGCTGCTGCACGGCGTGGTCAGCGAAGGTCAGGTGCGCGCCACGCTGCAGCGCATGGCGGCGCTGGTCGATCAGCAAAACGCCGGCGATCCGCTGTACCGCAGGATGCACGGCAATTTCGAAAAATCCGCCGCCTTCCAGGCCGCCAGCGATTTGATCTTCAAGGGTCTGACGCAACCCAGCGGCTACACCGAACCGCTGCTGCACGCCTGGCGGCAGAAGGTCAAGGCGGGTGCCTGACGGGGCGCGGCACCCTCGATTTACTATCAAATCGAGAGCTGCGCTGGCTTGACAGGGAGGCCGCAGGGCCCGATTTTTTGCAAAAGGTGCTGGCGTCAGCGCGCCGCCTGCTTTTGCTCCCAGCGCGACTTGCAGGCCACGCAGTGTTGGGTCATCGGCTCGGCCTGAAGGCGCGCGAACGGGATGGTGCAGCCGCATTCGCCGCACAGGCCGTAGCTGCCGTCGGCGATGCGCTCGAGGGCGCGGTCGATGCGCGCCAGCTCGTCTTCGTCGAAGGCCGTCAGGCGCGAGTCCACCTCGCGCATCTGGTTGGACAGGCGCGCGTTGTCGTCCTGCGAGACGCTGGCTGCGGTCTTCTCGGCCGGCTCCAGGTTGGCGCGGTTTTGCGTCATCTGCTCCTGCAGCGCGGCGCGGCGGGTCAGCAGCAGCTGCCTGAGTTGATCAAGCTGGGTGGGGGTCAGGGGTTGATCCGTCGTCATGGTTCGTGGCTCCGACAAGGTTTGCATCGGCACACCGCACGCGGCGTGGAGTTCTCGTCGCAGAATACCACCGGCATGAGCGATTCCCCGGACCCGATCGACCCCGCGCGCTGCCCGTTGTGCGGCGGCGCCAACCATTGCGCGATGGAACGGGAACGGGCCAGCGGTGAGACCCAGCCGCCGTGCTGGTGCACGCGGGTGCGCATTGCCCCGTTGCTGCGCGTGCGGTTGCCCGCTGGCGCGCGCGGCCTGGCCTGCATCTGCCCCGTCTGCGCGGGCGAGCACCCGACCGACGGCTGACCGCAACCGGCGTGGCGCGAAAAGTCGCCCTGCGTTGGAAATAACCGACACCACACCCCAGTGCTTGGTGACAACCTCTCGGTCTTTGCAGCGAACCGAGGAAGTCCACCATGCCCAAGACCCTGATTGAGCCCTTTCGCATCAAGAGCGTCGAGCCCATCCGCGTGACCACCCGCGCCGAGCGCGAGCAGCTGCTGGCGGCCGCGCACCTGAACGTGTTCCTGCTGCACGCCGACGACGTGCTGCTCGACTGGCTGACCGATTCGGGCACCGGCGCCATGTCGGCGCGCCAGTGGGGCGCGGTGATGGAGGGCGACGAGAGTTACGCCGGCGCGCGCAGCTTCTTCCAGTTGCAGAAGGTGGTGCAGGAGCTCACCGGCATGCCCAACTTCATTCCCACGCACCAGGGACGCGCGGCCGAGAAGGTGCTGTTTTCGGCCGCCTGCAGGAAGGGCGACGTGGTGCCCAACAACTGCCACTTCGACACCACGCGCGCCAACCTGGAATATCTGGGCGTGCAGGCGCTCGACCTGGTGATTGCCGAGGGCCTGCAGCCGGCGCTGGTGCACCCATTCAAGGGCGACATCGACCTGGCGCGCGTCGAGGTGCTGCTCAAGGAGCGCGGTGACGCCATCCCGTTCGGCATGATCACCGTCACCAACAACACCGGGGGTGGCCAGCCGGTGTCGATGGCCAACATCCGCGCCTACGCCGCGCTGCTCAAGAAGCACGGCAAGCCGCTGGTGATGGACATGTGTCGCTTTGCCGAGAACGCCATGTTCATCAAGATGCGCGAGAGCGGCTACGCCGATACGCCGGTGCGTGCCATCGCGCAGGAGATGCTCTCGTACGCCGACGCCTGCACCATGAGCGCCAAGAAGGACGCGATGGTCAACATAGGGGGCTTCATCGCCCTGCGCGATGATCGCTGGCTGGACGCCGCGCGCAACATGCTGATCCTCTCCGAGGGCTTCCCCACCTACGGCGGTCTGGCCGGGCGCGATCTGGCTGCCATGGCCGTCGGCCTGGAAGAGGGCCTGCAGGAAGACTACCTGCGCTATCGGTTGCGCACCGCCGAATACCTGGGCGAGAGGCTGCAGGAGGCGGGTATCGGCTTTGTCAAGCCGACCGGGGGGCACGCCGTGTACATCGACGCACGCACCGTGCTGCCGGACATGCCGATCGAGCACTACCCGGCCTGGGCGTTGTGCAACGCGCTGTACCTCCAGGGCGGCATTCGCGGCGTCGAGGTCGGCTCGGTGATGTTCGGCAAGCGCCTGGACGATGGGCGTGAGACTTATCACAGCATGGAGCTGGTGCGCCTGGCCTTTCCGCGCCGCATGTACACGCAGTCGCACTTCGACTACGCGGCCGAGGTCATCGCCGAGGTGAAGGATGCGGCCGCGGACATCCGCGGCGTGCGCATCGTGCACCAACCGCCCTTTCTGCGCCACTTCACCGCGCACTTTGCCTGGGCCGATTGAGCTGGCGACGCGCTGCGGCGGTGCATACTCGCCGCCATGTGCCAGTTGCTCGGGATGAACTGCAACACGCCGACCGACGTGAACTTCAGCTTCACCGGCTTTGCCGAACGGGGCGGCCACACCGACCAGCATGCCGACGGCTGGGGCATTGCCTTCTTCGAAGGGCGCGGCGCGCGCCTGTTCATCGACACCGGAGCGGCGGCCGAATCGCCGGTGGCCGACCTGATTCGCCGCTACCCGATCAAGAGCCGCAACGTCATCTCGCACATCCGCAAGGCCACCGTGGGCGCGGTGGCGCTGGAGAACTGCCACCCCTTCATGCGCGAGCTGTGGGGGCGCTGCTGGGTCTTCGCCCACAACGGCGACCTGAAGAACTACGCCCCGCGGCTGCATGGTCACTTCCGGCCGGTCGGCGACACCGACAGCGAACTGGCGTTTTGCTGGCTGCTGCAGGAACTGGCCAAGGCGCACGCCAGCGTTCCGCCCGTCGACGAGCTGACGCGCACGTTGCGCGAACTGGTGCCTCAGGTGGCGCGCCATGGCACGTTCAACTTGCTGCTGTCCAACGGTCAGGCGCTGTGGGCGCACGCCTCGACCGCGCTGTGCCACGTGGTGCGCCAGCACCCGTTCACCACGGCGCGGCTGGCCGACGATGAACTGTCGATCGACTTCGCAGCGCACACCAGGCCGAGCGATCGCGTGGCCGTCATCGCCACCACGCCGCTCACCAGTGACGAGGCGTGGACGCCTTTCACGCCGGGTGTGCTGGAGGTGTTCGTGGACGGCGCGCGGCGGATGAGTTGATGGCGCCAGCGCGCGGTTGCTGGCCTGAAACGGTTTTCATTTACTACACAAATTGTAGCTGTTGCGGCTTGTCAGGTCAGGGTTGAGGTGATTTTTCGCTTGAAAGTGCGCCGCTGCGCAGACCGCGCACGGTGCTCTCGCGCAGGGCGCGTCGCACGACCGGTGGCGCTTCGCCCACGTGGTAGGCGAGCTTGCGCTCGCGCAGCGCCGCGTCGGCAGCGCTCACGCGCTCGAAGCGGCGCAGATGCTCGGTCCAAGATGCATCCTCGATCACCTCGACGAACCGCCCCGGATCGTTGATGTCCGACAGCAGATCCCAGCCCAGCGCACCCTGGCGCAACCGCGAGCGGCGGCTTTCGTCCATCAACTCGCGGAAGGCCGCCGCCTGCTCGGGGTTGATGTGATATTCCACCGTCACCAGCACGTGCCCCGACTCCGGGGGTGCGCTCACGTTCGGGCGCGGCAGGGGGCCGGCGGGGGTCGGGTCTTCCATCACGCCGCGGTCGGGCCAGCGCCGCTGCGCCAGCGCCATCGTGGCCACGCCGCTGGCCGCCGCCAGACCCAGGGCCCACGGCACGCTGCTCCAGGTGGCCACCTGCCCCCACACCGCGGCACCCAGCGCGGCCGCCCCCATGATCGACATCTGGAACATCGACATGCCGCGCGCGCGCACCCAGTCGGGCAGGCTGAGTTGCGCCGATACGCTGAGCGAGTTGGCGGTGGCCAACCACGCCGCGCCGCCCAGCGCCATGGCCACCACGCCCAGCCACACGTTGCTGTTGACGGCCATCACCGCCATGCCCAGCGCCTGCAGGCTTGCACCGCCCATGACCAGGTGATCGCGCGCCAGCACCTGGCGCAGCCGCGGCAACGCGAAGGTCGAGGCCACCGCGCCCGCACCCATGGCCGCCAGCAGCACGGTGAAGGTGCCGGCGCCGCCGCCTTCGATCAGGCGCGCCACCAGCGGCAGCAGGGCCATCAGCGCGGTCGAGTGGAAAAAGAAGATCGCGATGCGCAGCAGCACCCCCTTGAGGTGCCGCGACTGCATCAGGTACTGCACACCCACGCGCATGGCGCCGCCGAACGGCTCGCGCCCCAGCGGGTGCGGCGTGTGCTCGCGCCGCCAGCGCGTGATCACCACGGCGGCTACGGCCGACAGCAAGGCGTTGAGCAGGAAGACCCAGGCACTGCCCAGCGCGGCGATGATGCTGCCGGCCACCAGCGGGCCGATGATGCGCGAGGTGTTCATCGATACGCCGTTGAGTGCCAGCGCCGCCGGCAGTTGCGCACGCGGCACCAGTTCGGGCACGACGGCGGCAAACACCGGCCAGCGCAACGCCAGCCCGACGCCGTTGAGAAACACCAGCAACAGCAGCAGCGGTGGCGTCACCGCACCCGCAAAAATGGCGATGGCCAGCAGCGTGCCGACCCCCGCCACCCACAACTGGGTGAGCAGCAGGAAGCGCTTGCGATCAAGCATGTCGGCCAGCGCGCCCGAGGGCAGGCCCAGCAGGAACACGGGCAGCGTCGCGGCGGTCTGAACCAGCGCCACCCAGATCGGCTTGGCCGTCAGCGTGGTCATCAGCCAGGCCGATGCCACGTCGTTCATCCACATGCACAGGTTGGCGATCAGCCAGGTGCTCCACAGCATGGTGAACACGCGGTGGCGAAAAGGCGCCAGCGCGCCCAGGTCCGCATCCGGGTGCGGTGGCGCGTGCGCCGGCGGGTTCCGATCCGGCGCGCCGACCATGGAACTCAGTCGGCGCCGAGCGCGCGCTCCAGGGCATCAATGAACAGGGCCGGCACGTCGCAGCCGGTCTGTTCGTGGATTTCCTGGAAGCAGGTCGGGCTGGTCACGTTGATCTCGGTCACGTGCGTGCCGATGATGTCCAGTCCGATCAGCAGCAGCCCGCGCGGCGCCAGCACCTGGCCGATGGCTTCGGCAATGGCGCGATCGCCGTCGGTGAGCGGGCGCGCCACTCCCTTGGCGCCCGCCGCCAGGTTGCCGCGAATCTCGCTGCCCTGCGGCACCCGCGCCAGGCAGTAGGGCACGGGCTGGCCGTCGATGATCAGCACGCGCTTGTCGCCATCGACGATTTCGGGCAGATAACCCTGCACCATCACGCTGGTGGCGCCACCGTGGTTGAGAGTCTCGATGATCGAGCCCAGGTTGAGTGCATCGGCCTGCACGCGGAAGATGCCCATGCCACCCATGCCGTCCAGCGGCTTGAGGATGATGTCGTGGTGCTCGGCGTGAAAGCGCCGGATCTCGTCGGCCTTGCGTGTCACCAGGGTGGGGCCGATGAACTGTGGCCACTCCATGATGGCCAGCTTCTCGGGGTGGTTGCGCAGCGCCTGCGGCCGGTTGAACACGCGTGCACCCTCGCGCTCGGCCTGCTCGAGCAGGTGGGTGGCGTAGATGTACTCGGCGTCGAACGGTGGGTCCTTGCGCATCAGCACGGCGCAAAAATCCTTCAGCGCCACGAGCTCGGCTGGCGCTTCGTCGAACCAGTCGAGCGCATGTCCGCTCAGGTGGATCGGGCGCACGCGAGCCTGCACCCGATCGCCCCGCTGCCAGTGCAGATCCTCGGGCCGGCACGCCGCGATGCGATGACCGCGCCGCTGGGCCTCGCGCATCATCGAGAACGTGGTGTCCTTGTGGATCTTGAAGTGTTCCAGCGGATCGGCGACGAACAGCAGTTTCATGGCGGGTGGGTGATGAAAGAGGCGTGTGCGCCGATCTTGCCTCAGCGCGCTCCATCCTGCACCGGCGGCGCGGATTTGCGCCGCGCCTGCACCACCGCCAGCGCCACCGCGCCGGCCACCACACCCCAGAAGGCCGAGCCGACGCCCGCGATCGTCACGCCCGAGAGCGTTACCAGGAAGGTGATGATCGCGGCCTCGCGGTGCGCCTCGTCGTGCAGCGCGGTGGCCAGGCCCGAGCCGATGGTGCCCAGCAGCGCCAGTCCGGCAATGGCGGCCACCAGTTCCTTCGGGAAGGCGGTCAGGATGCCCGCGACCGCGGCCCCGAACAGGCCGATCACGACGTAGATCAGCCCACAGCTCACCGCCGCCGTATAGCGCCGCGCCGGGTTCTCGTGTGCCTCGGGGCCCATGCAGATGGCCGCCGTGATCGCCGCCAGGTTGAAGGCATAGCCGCCGAATGGTGCCAGCACCAGCGTGGTCAACCCGCTCAGGCTGATCAGCCGGCTCACGGGCATCCGGTAGCCGGTGGCGCGCATCACCGCCACTCCCGGCAGGTTCTGCGACGCCATGGTCACCACGAACAGCGGCAGCGCCAGGCTGATCGCCGCCTGCCACGTGAACACCGGCGTGGTCCACACCGGTCGCGCCCATTCCCAGCGCACCTCGGCCCAGGCGATCGAGCCCTGCCAGGCGGCCAACGCGGTGCCAACGACCAGCGTGACCGGCACGGTATAGCGCGGCAACCAGCGCCGTGCCAGCAGGTACGAGGCCAGCATCGCCAACACCAGCGGCAGTGCCGTGTGAGCGGCGCTGAAGGCCGCCATGCCGAAGTGCGCCAGCACGCCGGCCAACAGGGCCGAGGCGATCGCCATCGGGATGCGGTTCATCGCGCGCTCGAACCAGCCGGTCACGCCCGACAACAGGATCAGCAGCGCGCACACGATGAAGGCACCGGTGGCCTCACCCAGGTTGAAGCCCATGCCCGCGCTGGCCAGCACCGCGGCGCCGGGCGTGCTCCAGGCGATCATCACCGGCTGGCGCAACAGCAGCGAAGGCAGTGCGCTGGCCAGCCCCATGCCGATGCCCAGCGCCCACATCCACGAGCTGATCACCTCCTGCGAGGCTCCGAAGGCCTGTGCCGCCTGGAACACCAGCGCCACCGAGCTGGTGAAGCCCACCAGCACGGCCACGAAGCCAGCACTGGCCGCCGACACGCTCAGATCGCGAAAGAACCTCATCGCTCGATTGTGCCCAAGGCAGTGCGTCGCCGCGCGGTGCCGGGCGATGGTTTGGCGGCGCCCACCACCGCGTGACTCAAATCTCCACCTTGCTGCCCAGCTCCACCACTGCGTTGCTCGGGATATTCAGGTAGTCCGCTGCGGCACTGGCGCTGTGGTGCATGAAGGCGAACAGCTTTTCGCGCCAGGGCGCCAACCCCGAGCCGACGGTCGGGGTGACGATGTCGCGCGAGAGAAAAAAGCTGGTGGTCATCGGGTCCAGGTCGATGCCGCGGCCGGCCAGCAGCTCCAGTGCCTTGGGCAGATCGGGGTCGTTCTTGAAACCGTGATGCACCGTCACCTGCCAGCAATCGTGTCCGAGCGACTGCACTTGCAGGCGCCGTTCCATGCCGATCCACGGCACCTCGTGGCTGCGGCGCGTGACGAACAGGTTTTGCGCGTGCAGCACCTTGTTGTGCTTGAGGTTGTGCATCAGCGCGTTAGGAACGATGTCCGGTTGCGCGGACAGGAACACGGCCGTGCCGGGCACGCGCGTGGGCGGCTCCACGAACACCGCCTCGAGAAAGGACTTCAGGTCCACCGAACTCTCGCGCAGGGACTGGTCCAACAGCGCGCGTCCTTCCTTCCAGGTGGTCATCAACAGGAACATGCCGCCACCGATCAAGATCGGAAACCAGCCACCGTCGGCCAGCTTGAGCAGGTTGGAGCCGAAAAACGCCAGATCGATACTCAGGAAAAACGCGGTGGCCGCCAGACACAAGGTGATCGGGTAACCCCATCCGTAGCGGATGACGAAGAACGTCAGTACGCTGGTGATGGTCATGTCCAGTGTCACCGCGACTCCATAGGCCGCCGCCAGGTTGCTGGACGAGCGAAACAGCACCACGGCCAGCACGATCATCGAAAACAGCATCCAGTTGACGAACGGCAGGTAGATCTGCCCGGTGTCGCGCGTGCTGGTGTGGCGGATCTGCAGGCGTGGCAGGTAGCCCAGCTGGATCACCTGCCGCGTGACGCTGAACGCACCGGAGATCAGCGCCTGCGAGGCGATCACGGCGGCCACCGTGGCCAGCCCCACCAGCGGCAATCTCAGCCACTCGGGAGCCAGCATGAAAAACGGGTTCTGCACTGCCTGCGGATTGGCCAGCAGCAGGGCGCCTTGCCCGAAGTAGTTGAGCGTGAGCGCCGGCATGACGATGGCAAACCAGGCGATGCGGATCGGCTGGCGACCGAAATGCCCCATGTCGGCATACAGCGCCTCCGCACCGGTCACGCACAGCACCACCGCGCCCAGCAGGATGAACGCGGTGCCGGGTTGGCGCGCGATGAAGCCCACCGCATGCTGAGGCCCGAGCGCCCACAGCACCTCCGGATGGCTGGCGATGTGCCACACGCCCAGCGCCGCGATGGCCACGAACCACAACACCATCACCGGACCGAAAAAACGGCCGATGCCCGCCGTGCCGCGCTTTTGCACCCAGAACAGGGCCAGCAGGATCAGCAGCGTCAGCGGAATCACCGCCTTGCGAAACAGGGGCGACACCACGTCCAGGCCCTCCACCGCCGACAGCACGGTGATGGCTGGCGTGATCACGCCGTCGCCGTAGAACAGGCAGGTACCGAAGATGCCGATCAGCAGCAGGCCGCCGCGCAGCGCCGGGGCCTTGTGCGCGACCGAGCGCGAGGCCAGCGCGAGCATCGCCACCAGCCCGCCCTCGCCGTGGTTGTCGGCACGCAGCACCAGGCTCACGTATTTCACCGACACGATGATGGTGAGCGTCCAGAACACGATCGACAGCACGCCCAGCACGTTGGCCGGCGTGAGCGGCACGTGCCCGGCCCCGAACACCTCCTTGAGCGTGTAGAGGACGCTGGTGCCGATGTCGCCATACACGACACCGATGGCGCCCAGGGTCAGCGCGGGCAGGGGCGTGGAGTGGGTGGACACGGAAGATGCCGGTGGTCCGGGCCGTGAGCGGCTTGCGGTGAGGGCCCGCAATCGGTGGGTGGCTATTGTGCGGCGCGGGTGCGGCCGGTGTCCATGGGCGCTTTGTCGCGCCGGGTCATTCGGCCATTTCCAGTTGCGGGTCGGTTGCTTCCAGCTCGTAACTGGTGGCCACCATCGCCAGGCGCGCGATCACGCCATACATGTAGAAGCGGTTGGGCGTGCTCGCCTCGCCCTTGGCCCCTGGTCGCGGCAGGTGGGCGTTGCCGGCGAAGGGCAGGGGCACGAAGCGCGCCCCCGGGGCGCTCAGGTTCTCGTCGACGCCGCGCTCGGCGTGCACGCGGTAGAACCCGCCCACCACGTAGCGATCGATCATGTAGACCACGGGTTCGGCCACGGCGTCGTGGATGCGCTCGTTGGTGAGCACGCCTTCCTGGATCACCATTTCGCCCTGCGGCAAGGATGCAGCCGCCCGCTTGGCCGCCGGCTTGCCGCTGGGCAGATCCCGCGCGTCGCGCACCGTCATGATGCCCATGCCGCACGGACCCTGGTCGGTCTTGATCACGACGAACGGCTTCTCATTGATGCCGTATTCCTTGTATTTGCGCCGCACCTTCGACAGCAGCGCGTCGACGTGCTCGCGCAACGCGTCGGCGCCGGCGGCGGTATGCAAATCGAGGTCGCCGCAGTTGGCGTGCAGCGGATTGATGAGCCAGGGATCGACGCCAATCAGCTTGCCGAAGCGTTTGCTCACGTCCTCGTGGAACTGGAAGTGCCGGCTCTTGCGGCGCACGGTCCCGCCGCCCTGCAACGGCGGCAGCAGGTATTGCTCGTGCAGCTCTTCCAGGATGCCCGGTGCGCCTTCCATCAGGTCGTTGTTCAGCAGGATGGTGCACGGGTCGAAGTACTTCAGGCCCAGGCGCCCGCGCACGCGTTGCGCCGGCTCCAGCGTGAGCGTGCGGCCATCGGCCAGCGTCAGCGTGGTGTTGCGGCGCAGGGCCGGGTCGATCGAGCCGAACCGCACGTTCAGGCCGGCCATCCCGAAGATTTCCTGCAGGCGCGCCAGGCTGGCCAGGTAAAAGCTCGACAGCTTGCCGCTCTGGGGCACGATCATCAGGTTGTGCGCCTCGGGGCAGATCTTTTCGATGGCCGCCTGCGCCGCCTGCACCGCCAGCGGCAGGGTGTCGGGCGAGAGGTTGTGCCAGCCGCTCGGGAACAGGTTGGTGCCCACCGGAGCGAGCTTGAACCCGGCGTTGCGAATGGCCACTGCGCAATACAGCGGTGGTGTGTGCTCCATCCATTCCAGGCGGAACCAGCGCTCGATCACCGGCGTGGCGTCCAGCAGCCGCTGCTCCAGCTCGTTGATGGGGCCGTCTAGGGCGGTGATGAGGTGCGGAACCATGGGCGGCTGCCTTTGCGATTGTTCACAGTGTAAGGGCGCCCGGTGGCGAGGCTGGTTTCGTCCGGGGTCCGACCGGACGCTTGCGGGACACCGGCTTCGGCGCCCGAAATTCGCGGTCGCCCGGACCCGTCAGCCCCGCACCTCGCCCTCGCCCAGCACCACCCATTTCAGCGACGTCAGGCCCTCGATCCCCACCGGCCCGCGCGCGTGGAATTTGTCGGTGCTGATGCCGATCTCGGCGCCCAGGCCGTACTCGAAGCCATCGGCAAAGCGGGTGCTGGCGTTGACCATCACGCTGGCCGAGTCCACCTCGCGCAAAAAGCGCTGGGCGTGGCGGTGGTCGGTGGTCAGGATGGCGTCGGTGTGGTGGCTGCCGTAGTGGTTGATGTGGGCGATGGCTTCGTCCAGGCCCGACACGACCTTGATGCTGATGATGGGCGCGAGGTATTCCTCGAACCAGTCGGACTCCTGCGCCAGCACCAATTTCGCTTCTATATTGATAGCTGCTCCGGCTTGATGGGTGGGCGTTGAATCCCATTTTTTCTTGAAAATCTCCAGCGCTTCGGCGTCGCAGCGCATCTCCACGCCCTTGGCCGCGAACACGGCGCCGATGCGCGGCAGGAACGCATCGGCGACGCCACGCGCCACCAGCAGACTCTCGGTGGCGTTGCAGGGGCTCACCTTTTGCGTCTTGGCGTTGTCGACCACCGTCACCGCCAGCTCCAGATCGCAGGGCTCGTCCACGTAGGTGTGGCAGTTACCGTCCAGGTGCTTGATGACGGGAACGCGGGCTTCGGCGGTGATGCGCTCGATCAGGCCCTTGCCACCGCGCGGGATGACCAGGTCGACGCAGTCGGGCATCGTGATCAACTGGCCGACGGCCGCGCGGTCGGTGACCTGGACCAGTTGGATGCCATGCTCGGGCAGGCCGGCCTCGGCCAGCGCCTGCGTCACGAGCCGGGCGAGCGCCCGATTGGACTCGATGGCTTCGGAGCCGCCGCGCAGGATGGCGGCGTTGCCGCTCTTGATCGACAGGCTGGCCGCCTCGATGGTCACGTTGGGCCGGCTCTCGTAGATCATCGCGAACACGCCGATCGGCACGCGCATCTGGCCCACGCGGATCCCGCTGGGCTGCTGCCTGAGGCCGATGACCTCGCCGATCACGTCGGGCATGGCCGCCAGTTGCTCGCAGCCCAGCGCACAGGTCTCGATCACCGGCGGCGTCAAGCGCAGACGGTCCACCAGCGGCGCGGCGAGCCCGGCGGCCTGGGCGCGCACCAGATCGCGTTCGTTGGCTCCCTGCAGCGCCGCCAGGCTGGCACGCAGGTGCCGGGCCAGCGCCAGCAATGCTTTGTTTTTAATAGCTGCCGGGGCGCGCGCCATCATGGCAGAAGCCGATCTGGCCTGCAAACCGAGGGTGCGGGCGTAGGCGGCGATGTCGGGGGCGTTCATGGGCGTGATTTTCGCCCACTTGGACGCGGCGCGTCAGCGCAGGAAGGCGTCGTAGCCGGTCTTCAGGATCAGCGCGCCCACCACCACGATGAACACGCCGCGGACGAACCCCGCACCATGCCGGAGCGCCAGGCGCGTGCCGATCAGGCTGCCCGCCACGTTGGCGGCCGCCAGCACCAGCCCGATCTGCCACCAGATGTGGCCCTTGGCCGCGAACAGCGCAATCGCCGAGACGTTGGTGGCGACGTTGAGCAGCTTGGCCGCGGCCGAGGCGTTCAGGAAGTCGTAACCCAGGAAGCGGACGAACAGGAAGATGAAAAAGCTCCCGGTGCCGGGCCCGAAGAAGCCGTCGTACCAGCCAATCGCGCCGCCGATGCTGCAAGCCAGCAGCGTCTCGCGCGCCCGGTCGTGGCGCGGTGCGTGCACCCGGCCCAGATCCTTCTTCGCCAGCGTGTAGAGCAGCACCATCAGCAAGATGGCCGGCAGCGCCTTGCGCAGGAAGGAAGGGTCGATCACCGTCACCACCCACGCGCCGAAGAACGATCCGACGAAGGCCGCCAGCGCGGCCGGCCCCATGACCGACCAGCGCATCTGTACGCGGCGCGCGTACTGCACCGTGGCGATGCTGGTGCCCCAGACCGAGGCACTCTTGTTGGTGCCGAACAAGGTGGCGGGCGCGGCATTGGGGTACACCGCGAACAGCGCGGGCACCAGGATCAGCCCACCGCCGCCGACGATCGAATCGACCAGCCCGGCGAGCAGCGAGGCCACCGTGACGAGCAGCAAGTCCATGACGGCGGGGTTTCAGGAAGCTATGCGAATGATAGCTTGTGCGGCACGACTGGCGCGCCTCAAGGGCATGATCGGCGGCTCATCGATCGGGCGGGCCAGAGCGTGCAGGCAACAAAAAGGGCGCCCTGTCGAGCGCCCCAACCCATTTGTTCCTGGGCTGACGGTATCCACCGTCGATGTTGTTGCGGGTCTGCCTGTCTCCTCGGTCCCTCGGACTGCCGGCGCGCCCGGCGCGCCTGCGTTTGTGCCGGCACTTTAGGTGCGCGCCGCCCAGGAGTCATCGGGATTTCCCCGCACCGACAGGATGTTGTCGAAAACAAAAGTCATCAAAAATGACAATCAATTGAAACTCGACATTTCAGTGTCGCGCTTTGGGGTCGTTCCCGAGGTCGTGGCCGAGCTGCGGCAGCATCGACCCGGCGCCCAGTTCGAGCAGGCCGCTCTTGGCATACACGGCCAGCTTGCCGCGCGTGTCGGTGATGTCCAGGTTGCGCATGGTGAGCTGGCCGATGCGGTCGGCCGGTGAGAACGGGGCGTCTTCCACCTTTTCCATCGACAGGCGTTCGGGCGCGTAGGTCAGGTTGGGCGATTCGGTGTTCAGCAGGCTGTAGTCGTTGCCGCGGCGCAGCTCCAGCGTGACCTCGCCCGTCACCGCGCGCGCCACCCACCGCTGCGAAGATTCGCGCAGCATGATGGCCTGCGGGTCGAACCAGCGGCCTTGATAGAGCAGGCGCCCAAGCCGCAGGCCGTTGATGCGGTACTGCTCGATGGTGTCCTCATTGTGGATGCCGCTCACCAGCCGTTCGTAGGCGATGTGCAGCAGGGCCATGCCGGGGGCCTCGTAGATTCCCCGGCTCTTGGCCTCGATGATCCGGTTTTCGATCTGGTCGCTCATGCCCACGCCGTGGCGCCCGCCGATGCGGTTGGCTTCAAGCATCAGCTCGACCGGATCGGCAAACTCGCGGCCGTTGAGCGCCACCGGCTGACCCTCGGCAAAGCGCACGCGCACCTCCTCGGGCTTGATCTCGACTTCGGGCCGCCAGAAGGCCACGCCCATGATCGGCTGGACGATGCGGATACCGCTGTTCAAAAACTCCAGATCCTTTGCCTCGTGGGTGGCACCCAGCATGTTCGAATCGGTCGAATAGGCATTTTCTGTCGACATCTTGTAGTTAAATCCCGACTTTTGCATGAATTCGGACATTTCCTTGCGACCGCCCAGCTCGTCGATGAAGCGCTGGTCAAGCCAGGGTTTGTAGATCTTCAGGGCGGGGTTGGCCAGCAAGCCGTAGCGGTAAAAGCGTTCAATGTCATTGCCCTTGAACGTGCTGCCATCACCCCAGATGTTGACGTCATCGTCCTTCATCGCGTTGACCAGCATGGTGCCGGTCACGGCCCGGCCCAGCGGCGTGGTGTTGAAATAGGTGGCGCCGGCGGTCTGGATGTGGAAGGCACCGCACTGCAGCGCGGCGATGCCTTCGTGCACCAGTTGCGCCCGGCAGTCCACCAGCCGCGCCCGCTCGGCGCCGTATTCAAGCGCCTTGCGTGGTATGGCCTCGTAGTCGTGCTCGTCGGGCTGCGCGAGGTTGGCGGTGTAGGCGTAAGGAATGGCGCCTTTCTGGCGCATCCACAGCAGGGCGGCGCTGGTGTCCAGGCCGCCCGAGAAGGCGATGCCGACCTTGTGGCCGGCCGGCAGGGATTGCAGGATGGTGTTGGACATGGTGGGTCAGAGGCGGGCCCACCCCGGGCGAGCGGGGTGGGCCGCAAACTTGGAAACGGCTATTGTGCCAAGCGCGGGCGGAGCGCTGACTGGCGCAGCCGTCGGTGGCATGTGCGGAACTGGCAGGACGGCGCAGGACCGTGCTCGCGACCGGACGCGGTTCAGGCACGCGCCCAATGCCGGTGCAGGCGCCGCGCCAGGCTGTCCAGCAGCCAGCCGAGCAGCCCGATGAACAGCACGGCAGCCATCAGTTCGGAATAGGCCATCCGGTCGCGCGTGTCCAGGATGAAGTAACCCAGCCCACGGCTCACGCCCAGCATCTCGCACGGCACCAACACGATCCAGATCA
>CAZGOL010000004.1:0-6414 GCA_964527755.1 uncultured Ottowia sp. | reverse complement strand
CCCAGCCCACGGCTCACGCCCAGCATCTCGCACGGCACCAACACGATCCAGATCACCCCGATGGCCAGTCGCGCGCCCGTCAGCACCGGACCCAGAACGGCGGGCACGATCACGCGGCGCAGCAGTTCGAAGCGCGTCGCGCTGAGCGATGCACCCAGCTGCAGCCAGCGCGGGTCGATCGCGCGCACGCCGGCGCTGGTGCTCAGCAGGATCGGCCACACGGCGCTGAATGCCAACAGGAACCAGATCGGCGCGTCGCCCACGCCCAGCAGCATCACGGCGATGGGCATCCACGACAGCGGCGAGATCATTCGAAGCAACTGAAAGGCGCCGCCCGCGGCCTGTTCCGCTGCGGGCGAGCGCCCCAGCAACAGACCCAGCGGCACGCCGATGGCGAGCGCCAGCACCAGCCCCACCAGCACGCGTTGCAGGCTGGCCAGCGCGTGGCTCCACAGCGGCGGCGCGCTCGCCAGTTCGGCCAGCGCCTGCACGCTGGGCCAGGGCGCCAGCAGGCGCGCCAGCGGAATCGACTGCGCGAGCAGCAGCACGCCCACCTGCCAAAGCACCACCAGCACCATCAGGCCCGCGCCAGCGCGCGCCGATGGAGTACGCATCGCGCGCGCGAGCAACGTCCACGACGGGTGCGGCGCGCGCGGATCCCGCGCCGGGAGGATGTTCGCCGCCAGGCCGACCACGCGGCTCACGCGAGCACCATTTCCTGGCGCGTGTAGTTGGCCGGCAGGTGAAACACCTGCTGGCTGCCGCTGGCCTCGATCGCCCGCTGCACGAAGCGCGCGTCCACCAGTTCGCTCGCGACGCGGGCCGGCTCCAGCGTCTTCAGGAACGCGTTGTCGCCCAGCACGTAGGTGTCCTTCAGCATGCCGACCATCTTCTCGGTGTAGCTCGGGAACGGGTAGGGCTGGAAGTCGATGCGCGCTTCGTGCCACTCGGGGTGGCGGATCACGCCGGTGGCGGCGTAGCGCTGCCATTCGTCGGTCTCGGGAGCGAGCACGCGCTTGAGTGCGGCGGACGCGTGCGGCGTGTACTCGCCCGGGCCTTCACTGGACAGCAGCACCGCGGTCTCGGCACGGTGTTCCAGGATCCAGCGTTGCGCCTTCACCAGCGCGTTGGCCACTTTCTGGACCCACTCGGGGCGTTGCTGCACGTCGGTCGCGTGGGCAACGGTGAGGCAGCACGCGTGGTCGCGCCAGACGTCGGCGGTGAAGCGCAGGATCTTGCCCAGTCCCTTGGTCTCGGCGATCGCGTTGAACGGCTCGGCGACGATGAAGCCGTCGATGGTGCCGCCCGCCAGGCCCGCCACCATGTCGGAGGGCGCCATCACGACCAGCCGCACCTGGGCGGTACCCGGGTTTTCCTGGTCAGTGGCGTTCAGGCCGTTGGCGCGCAGCAGGTGCTGGAGCACCACGTTGTGAATCGAATACCAGAACGGGATCGCCACCGTCCTGCCATTCAGCGCGGCGATCGAGTCGATCCCGGGGCGCACCGTCAGGGCCGAGCCGGCCATGTGGTTCCACATCAGCACCTTCAATGGCGCCTGGCTGCCATAGCGAGCCCACACGGTCATCGGGGCCAGCAGATGCGCCAGGTTGACCTGTCCGCTGATGAACGCTTCCACCAGTTGCGCCCAGCTTCGAAATCGCACCGGCTTTTCGACCGCCACGCCTTCGGCCTCGAACAGCTTGAGGCCGTGCGCCACCAGCAGCGGGGTGGCGTCGGTGATGGGCAGAAAGCCGATGCGCAGCGGCGCGTCGGGTGCCTTGGCCTGGCGTTCGCTGCATGCCTGGAGCAGCGGCAGGCTGCCCATTGCGGTGAACAGGCTCGCCAGGCGGATGAGTTCGCGTCGATTCATGTATCGTGCTTTCAGATCTGGCATTCGATGATGGCGCCCTGCGTCGTGGCAGTGGATGCGCCTCGCAGCGCCTGCAGGATCTCGACGCGCCGGTGGTTCATGGTCAGCGCCACGTCGGTGCGTGGAAATGGCTCGACCAAGGGCCACTGGCCGACCGTCCGCGCCGGGCTGCCACCCAGCAGCAGCACGCGGTCGGCGACCGTCAGCGCCTCGTCGATGTCGTGGGTCACGAGTACGGCCGCGCTTCGATGGCGACTCACCAGCGTGCGCAGCAACGCCTGCATTTCCGTGCGCGTCACTTCGTCGAGCGCGCTGAAGGGTTCGTCGAGCAGCAGCACCCTTGGCTGGCGCGCCAGCGCGCGCGCCAGCGCCACGCGTTGCGCCATGCCGCCCGACAGTTCGTGCGGGCGCGCATCTCCGGCATGGGCCAGGCCCACCTCGGCGAGCGCGGCTTCCACGCGCGTGCGCTGCTCGGCGGCCGCCAGCCGCGGCTGGTGTCTGAAATCAAGCCCGAAGGCCACGTTGGCGCGCACGTCCAACCAGGGCAGCAGCGCCGGGTGCTGGGGCACGAAGGCGGCGCGCGGGTGGGGCTGCTGCAGCGCCTGTCCGAACAGGAGCACCTCGCCATGCTGCGCGGGCTGCAGTCCGGCCAGCACGCGCAGCAGCGAGCTCTTGCCGACCCCGCTGGCGCCCAGCAACACCACCAGTTCGCCCGCCGCCACGCGCAGCGAGAAATCGTGCAGTACCCTGGGGCGAGGGCCACCGGTGGCCGAATAGCCCACCGCGAGCGAGTGGGCTTCGAGCACGGAAGATTTCTCGCCCGATGTCGGGTTTCCGGCGTTCACTGCGGCACCTCGACGAACTCCTCGGGGCCGACGCCGCAATCCGGACACACCCAGCCATCGGGCAACCGGCCGAACGGCGTTCCCGGCGCAATGCCGTCATCTGGCAGGCCCTCGCTTTCGTCGTACACGAAGCCGCAGGGAGCGCACAGCCACTGGCCCATCGCGGTCACCTTCACGCCACCGCCGCCAGACCGGCGTACGGGTCACGAGCGCGCACGCTGGCAGCGGCGCCTTCGAGCCGCGCGATGTCATGGCGCAACTGCTTGAGCGAGGGGGTGACGATGGCGACGAACAGGGCCTCGCGCGTGCGTCGCTGCGCTCCGTGGCGCATCAGGTAGCCGCGCGCGCCGGCATGCAAGGCCGACGACTGTGCGGCGCGCAGCGCCAGTTCGCTGGCGGCCAGGCGAGCGCGCAGCACGTCGATGAGCGGCACGTTGCCGGCTTCGGCCAGCAGTGCCAGGGTTCGGGTGCGCTCGCGCAGCGTCGCCAGCTCGTGCGCGAGCTGCCCGGGCTGATCGTCCAGCCAGATGTTCGTGACGTTGCGCGTCAGGTTGCTTTCCTCGATCAGCTTGAGGCAGCCTTCGATCACGCCCAGCGCCATACCCGCCTGCAGCAGGATGAAGCCGGGTCGGATGCGGTTGCAGAACGCCTCGAATTCATGCGGCAAGGCCAGCACGGCATCGGCGGCGACGCGCACGTTGTCGAAGCGCACATTGAGGGTGCGAGTGCCCTCCAGCGCGCAGAATTCGGGGCAGGGCTTGAGCTTCACGCCCGGCGCATCGCCGTGCACGATGAACATCAGGTAGCTGCCGTCGGGCAACTGGGCTGTGCTCGCGAACACGTGGTCGGGGCCGATGTTGGAAACCCAGGGCAGGCTGCCGCTGATACGCCAGCCAGCGCCGTCGGGGGCGGCTTGCAGGAAGTGGCGCTCGATTCCCGCCAGGTGCTTGACCGTGTTGGACATGCCCGAACCGGCCAGCAGGCGCCCCTGCACGAGTGGCGCCAGGTAGCGCTCGCGCACCGGTGCGTGCGGGCTGTGGCGCAGATACCAGGCGCACGCGCCGTGGCACCACAAGGTGAAAGCCGTGGCGCCACACTCGCCACCGACGGTGGCCATCACCTCGATCTGCGTGGCCAGGCCCAGGCCGTTGCCGCCGTGCTCGGGGCCGGCCAGCGCGGCAAAGCCGCCGAGCGCGCCAAACTCCAGCAACCAGTCGCGCGGATAAACGCCTTGGCGGTCGATGGCTTCGACCTGGTGATGAAGGCTGGCGCGCACGTGCGTGCGCACGCGTTCGAGCAGCCCGGTCGCGGGCTCGCTGGCACCGATGGGCGGGTGCCGCAGCGCGGGCTTGGAGTGCGATGCGAGGGCCATCACGCGTACGCCTGCAATTCGGGGTTGATGGGTGTGCGCGCCAGGTTGTTGGCGTAGTTGCACAGAGTGGCCAGCGCCACGCCCAGCACCACCTCCAACGCCTGCTGGCGCGTGTACCCGACGGCCAGGAACGCGGCAAACTCCTCGTCGGGCACGTTTCCCTTGTGCTGCATCACCGACAGCGTGAAGGCGGCCAGTTGCCGCAGTCGCGCGTCGGCGGGCGCGAGCGTCTGGCGCAGGGCTTCGATCACCTCATCGGGCAGCAACCGCTTCTTGCGACTGAGTGCGGTGTGGCCAGCGATGCAAAAGCCGCACCCGTTGGCGGTGGCGGCCGTGATTTGCACCACCTCGCGCTCCCCCGCTCCGAGGGTGGTTTGCCCGTTCAGCGCTCCCACTTCCTGGTAGGTCGCCAGCGCCTGGGGGGCGCCAGCCAGCACCCCGATCAGGTTGGGCAGGAAACCGTTCGTCTTGAGTGCGGCCTGCAGGCGCGGCTGCGCGTCAGGTGGCGCCGATTCGGGCGTGTGGATGGGCAGGCGACTCATGCGAAATCCTTGAGCTGTCGCAAGAAAATCGCATGGTAGAAAGCCTTGAATAGAAATAAAAATACTTTTTTCTTCGATTCTTATATGCGAATCGAAATTTGAAAGTTCGATCGAGCGTGCTCGCCGCCACGAATGAAGCGCACCCGCGCCAATGGCCGCCGCTGGCCGACCGGGCGGTTCCGACGTACGGGAGCGGTTACAGGTTCAGGTTGGGCGCGAGTGCGTGCTGCACTTCGTCCAGCGTGGCGCCGCTGCGCGCAGCCAGGTCGGCGGCCTGGGCGTCGTCGATGGCACCGACGCGAAAGTAGGTGCTGGCCGGGTGGCTGAAATAGAACCCGCTCACGCTGGCACCGGGCATCATGGCAAAGCCGTCGGTCACCTGCAGGCCCACGTCGGGTGCGCCGAGCAGTTTGAACAGGGGCTGCTTGATGCGATGGTCGGGACAGGCGGGGTAGCCTGGTGCGGGGCGGATGCCCTGGTATTTTTCGTCGATCAGTTCTTCTTTCGAAAACCGTTCGTCCGGCACGAAGCCCCACAAGTCGGTGCGCACGCGGTGGTGCAGCCATTCGGCGCAGGCCTCGGCCAGGCGGTCGGCCAGGGCCTCGAAGGTGATGGCACTGTAGTCGTCGTGCGCGGCCATGAATTCGGCGATCTTCTCGCGCGCGCCGATGCCGGCCGTGCAGGCGAAGGCGCCGAGGTAGTCGCGCACGCCGCTGTCCCGGGGCGCGATGAAGTCGGCCAGGCAGCGACTGGGGCGCAGGTGGGCGTCGGCGTCTTCCTGCTTCTCGGTTTGCTGGCGCAGGCCGTACCAGGTCAGCACCACGTCCTGGCGTGACTCGTCGGCGTACAGCTCGATGTCGTCGTCGCGCACCGTATTGGCGGGCCAGAAGCCGATCACGGCGTTGGCGGTGAGCCAGCGGTGCTCGATGATGTCTTTCAGCATGGCCTGCGCATCGTGGTACACGCGCGTCGCTTCGGCGCCCACGACCTCGTCGCTCAGGATCGCGGGGAAGCGTCCTGCCAGATCCCAGGTTTGGAAGAACGGCGTCCAGTCCATGAAGCGGGTGAGCTCTTCCAGATCGATGTTGCGAAATACCCGCCGGCCGATGAACTTGGGCACGGGCGGCGCGTAGTGCGCCCAGTCGATGCGCGTCTTGTTGGCGCGCGCGCGCTCGAGCGACCACATCGGCTGCTTCTTCTTGCGCGCGTGCAACTCGCGCACATGGGCGTAGTCGGCGCGCGTGTCGGCGATGAACTTGACCGCGCCCTCGCCGATCAGGTTTTGCGCCACGCCCACGCTGCGCGAGGCGTCGGGCACGTAGATGACGGGGCCGTCGTAGTGCGGCTCGATCTTGACGGCGGTGTGCACGCGGCTGGTGGTGGCGCCGCCGATCAGCAGCGGAATGTTGCGGCTGCGAAACCACTCGTCCTTCTGCATCTCGGCGGCCACGTGCTGCATTTCCTCCAGGCTGGGGGTGATCAGGCCGCTCACGCCCACCATGTCGGCGTTCACTTCCCTGGCCTTGGCCAGCAACTCGTGGCAGGGCACCATCACGCCCATGTTGACGACCTCGAAATTGTTGCACTGCAAGACCACGGTGACGATGTTCTTGCCGATGTCGTGCACGTCGCCCTTGACGGTGGCGACCACCAGCCGGCCCTTGGCGGTCACATCGCCGCCACTCGCCTTGAGCTGCTCTTTTTCCGCCTCGATGTAGGGCAGCAGGTGAGCCACGGCCTGCTTCATCACGCGCGCGCTCTTGACCACCTGCGGCAGGAACATCT
>CAZGOL010000003.1:23532-42199 GCA_964527755.1 uncultured Ottowia sp. | reverse complement strand
ACCGCTGACCTCTTGCATGCCATGCAAGCGCTCTCCCAGCTGAGCTATACCCCCATGAATGCGGTGCCAAGCCGCGCATTATATTCAAAAATCGAGCGCTCGCCGCAGCCGCTCGACAACGACTTCGCGCCGATGCAGCGCCAGCACCGCGTCGAGCGACGGGGTCTGTGTCTGGCCCATCACCAGCACCCGCACGGGGATTGCCAGTTGCGGCATTTTCAGCCCGTGTTCGGCCAGCGTCTGCTTGAGCGCAGCGGCGATTGCCTCGGTGGTCCAGTCGGCCGCGCGCAACCGCTCGGCGAGGCTGGCGATGGCCGGCCTGACGGCTTCGCTCACGTGTTTTTGCAGGTCGGCGGCGGCGGGATGCACATCGGCGTAATAGGGCATCAACCAATCGGTCAGCACCACGATGGTGTCGCAGCGATCCTTGAACAAGCCGCACAGGGCCGGCAGGCGCTCGTCGCTCGCCACGCCGCGCGCCACCAGTTGCGCCGCCGCCAGCGGCGCGAGTGCGGCGTTGTCCAGTGCCTTCAGGTGTTGGGCGTTGACCCAGCGCAGCTTGGCCTCGTCGAACTGCGCGGCGCTGCGGCCCAGGTGATCGAGATCGAACCATTCGAGAAACTGGGCGCGGCTGAAGATTTCGTCGTCGCCGTGGCTCCAGCCCAGGCGCGCCAGGTAATTGAGCATCGCATCGGGCAGAAAGCCCTCGTCGCGGTACTGGGTGACGGGCTTGGCGCCGTTGCGCTTGCTCATCTTCTCGCCCTGCTCGTTGAGCACGGTGGGCAGGTGTGCATAAACCGGAGGTTCATGACCGAGCGCGCGGAAGATGTTGATCTGGCGCGGCGTGTTGTTGACGTGGTCGTCGCCGCGAATGACGTGCGTGATGCGCATGTCGATGTCATCGACCACCACGCAAAAATTGTAGGTTGGCGTGCCATCGGGCCGCGCGATGACCAGATCGTCGAGCTCGTCGTTGGCCACCTCGATGCGGCCCTTGACCTTGTCGTCCCATGAAACTGCGCCCCCCACCGGGTTGCGAAAGCGCAGCACCGGTTGCACGCCCGCCGGCACCGGTGGCAACCGCTTGCCGGGCTCGGGCCGCCAGGTGCCGTCGTAGCGAGGCTTTTGTTTTGCCGCCAGCTGACGTTCGCGCAACGCGTCGAGTTCGGTTCTGCTCATGTAGCAGGGATAGACGTGGCCCGCAGCCTGCAACCCCGACAGCACCTCGCGGTAGCGGTCCATGCGCTGCATCTGGTAGAAGGGACCTTCATCGTGGTCCAGGCCCAGCCAGGCCATGCTTTCAAGAATCACGTCGACCGCCGCCTGGGTCGAGCGCTCCAGGTCGGTGTCTTCGATGCGAAGAATGAAATCGCCCCCATTGGCTCGCGCAAAGGCCCACGGGTACAACGCCGAGCGAATGTTGCCCAAATGGATGAAACCGGTGGGTGATGGCGCGAAGCGCGTGCGAACGCGCTGTCGCAATGGATCGAATGGGTCGGGCATATGAGGGCCGTCGTGACTGTCGAGACAGCGTCGCGTGCTGCGAATATGTGATTTCAGGTGACGCCGGAGCAGCCGTCCAGGCCCCGCGACAGATCGGCCAGGATATCGGGAACGTGCTCCAGTCCGACTGACAGGCGAATGAGTCCCTGGCTGACCCCGGCGACCTGACGCTGCTCCTCCGACAGACGCCCGTGCGAGGTGCTCGCCGGATGGCTGAGCAGGGTACGCACATCGCCCAGGTTGGTGGCGTTGCTGCAAACGCGCGCGCTGTCGATGACGTGGAAGGCGCGCATACGCGCCTGCTCGGGGCTGCCCGCCGCAACACTGAAGGCGATGATCGATCCACCGATGCCTGATTGCTGTGCCATGGCCAGCGCATGCTGCGGATGCGACGGCAGGCCCGGATAGAACACTCGGTCGACCGCCGGGTGACTTTCCAGCCAACGCGCGATGCGCAGGGCATTGGCGCTCTGCGAAGCCACGCGCAGGCTCAACGTCTCCAGCCCCTTGTGCACAACCCAGGCGTTGAACGGCGAGAGCACCATGCCGGCGGTGCGGATGAGCGGCACGAACACGCCGTCGATCAGCTTGCGCGAGCCGCAGATTGCACCCGCCATCACGCGGCCCTGCCCGTCCAGGAATTTGGTGCCGGAGTGGATCACCAGATCCGCCCCGAGAGCGAGCGGTTTTTGCAACGCTGGCGTGGCGAAGCAGTTGTCCACCGCCAGCAGCGCGCCGGCGTCCCGGGCAATGGCCGCCAGCGCCGCGATGTCGCACACCTCGGTCAGCGGGTTGGTCGGTGTTTCGGCAAACAGCAGGCGGGTCTCGGGGCGCAGCGCGGTACGCCACTGCGCCACGTCGGTCTGCGACACGAATGAGCAGGTAACGCCAAAGCGCGCGAACTCGGTGCCCAGCAACTTGATGGTCGAGCCGAACATCGACTGCGAGCAGATCACATGATCACCGCTCTTCAGCAATCCAAGTGCCATCAGCAGTATGGCCGACATCCCGGTCGCGGTGGCGATTGCCGCCTCGGCGCCTTCGAGCGCGGCCAGGCGGCGCTCGAACGCGGTCACCGAGGGATTGGCCGTGCGGGTGTAGGTGTAGCCCTCCTCCTGCAGCGCGAAGCGCCGCGCCGAGGTTTCGCAATCGGGTTGCACGAATCCGCTGGTCAGGTACAGCGCTTCGGAATGTTCGCCATAGCTGCTGCGCGGAATCGACACGCGCAGTGCCAGCGTGTCGGAATGCAGGCCATCGGGCAGGGCGTGTTCGAGATCCAGGGGGTGATCGGTGGTCATGGTGTGAATGTCGATCGCAGCGAGCAGGTCAATCCGCAGCATCCCGAGCGGGCGCGGAGCTGGTTTCGGCGTCCTCGCGCTGGCGCCCCAGGCGTGCGAGGTCTTCGTCACCGATGTCGCCGGTGACATAGACGCCATCGAAGCAGGAAGCCTCGAATCCGTGCAAGGCCGGATTGAGCCGCCCGACGGCATGCTTCATCGCCTCCACGTCCTGGTAGATCAGGGCATCGGCACCGATGAGCTGGCGCACTTGCTCGACGCTGCGGCCGTGCGCCACCAGTTCCTGGCGCGTCGGCATGTCGATGCCGTAGACGTTGGGGTGACGCACCGGGGGTGCGGCGCTGGCGAGATACACCTTGCGGGCACCGGCCTCGCGCGCCATCTGCACGATCTCCTGGCTGGTGGTGCCGCGCACGATGGAGTCGTCCACCAGCAGCACGTTGCGTCCGGCAAACTCGCTGGCGATGACGCCCAGTTTCTGGCGCACCGAGCGCCGGCGAACCGCCTGACCAGGCATGATGAACGTTCTGCCCACGTAGCGGTTCTTCACGAAACCCTCGCGATAAGGCTTGCCCAGCAGTTGCGCAAGTTCGTTGGCGCTCGGGCGACTGGATTCCGGGACCGGGATCACGACGTCGATCTCACTGGGTGGTACCGTCGAGATCACCCGCTTGGCGAGCGTCTGCCCAAGATTCAGGCGTGCCTGGTACACCGAGATGCCATCCAGCACCGAATCGGGCCGCGCCAGATAGACGAACTCGAAGATGCAGGGCAACAGACGCGGCTGTGCCGCGCATTGCCGCGCGTGCACCGTGCCGTCCAGGCCCACGAACAGCGCCTCACCCGGCGCCACGTCGCGCTCGAGCGCATGCCCCGTGCCCGTGAGTGCCACGGATTCACTGGCCGCCATCACGGCGCCCGCGGCACGCCGACCGAAGCACAGTGGCCGGATGCCGCAGGGGTCGCGGAACACCAGCATGCCGCAGCCTGCGATGTGGGCGATCACCGCGTACGACCCGCGCAGACGCCGATGCACGGCCGCGACCGCGGCAAACGCTTCGTCCGGCCCCAGTTGCGCCCCCCGGGTGGCCTCTTGCAGTTCGTGCGCCAGCACGCCAAGCAGCACCTCGGAATCGCTGCCGGTGTTGATGTGGCGATGGTCGGTGGAGAACAATTCGGTCCGCAGCGCGTGCGCATTGGTCAGGTTGCCGTTGTGTACCAGCACCACGCCAAACGGGGCGCTGGCATAAAAAGGCTGCGCCTCTTCCTCGTTCTCGGCGCTGCCCGCCGTGGGATAACGCACTTGCCCCAGCCCACTGGTGCCGGGCAGTGCGCGCATGTTGCGGGTGCGAAACACGTCCCGCACCATGCCGCGCGCCTTGTGCATGAAGAACTTGCGATCTTGCTGCGTGACGATGCCCGCCGCATCCTGGCCGCGGTGCTGCAGCAGCAGCAGCGCGTCGTAGAGGATCTGGTTGACGGGCGTGTTGCCGATGACGCCGACGATGCCACACATGTTGTAACGAGTCCTGCCCGAAAGGGTGAAGGTTCAGCGCGCGATTGTCACGCCGCCAGATGCTTGCCGACCACTTGCGGCAACCACGGTTGCAACTGCTCCAGTGCCAGTTGCAACCATTGTCCACCGATCGATTCGCGCCACCACGGTTCGGCCGTGAGCGCCATGAAATGCGCCATCAGTGCCAGCACCAGCAGCAGCAGCAATCCGCGCACGGTGCCAAACACGGCGCCGAACACCCGATCCACCGGCCGCATGCCCAGCGCACGCGCCGCACTGCGTGCCGCCCACGCCAGCATGCCGCCGATGAACGCCACGACGATGAACACCAGCGCGAACCCCGCCGCATAGCGCAGGCCATCGGGGGAGTCGCCCATCGGCAGCACATGACCCACAAGCGCGGCGCCCCAGCGGGCCGCGAAATAGGCCGCCACCCAACCTGCGACCGAGAGCGCTTCGTACAGCAGACCGCGCCAGGCACCCAACAGCAGCGAAGACAGCAGGATCGCAAGACAGATCCAGTCGAGCGCGTACATGGGCAAGGATGCGGCGGCCGTTCAAAGGGTGAGGATGCTGCCTGGCAAGCCCGCCTTCTTCAAGGTGTCGGCCGCCTTCTCGGCATCGGCGCGGCTCGAAAACGGCCCGACCCGCACGCGGGTGCGTTTGCCGGCGCTCGTGTCGACCACCTGGGTGTAGGTCTTGAGGCCGGCTCGCTCGGCGCGCTCGCGCGCCTCGCGCACTTTTTCGACCTCCGCAAACGCACCCACCTGCACGATGAAGCGGCCGCCCGTGTCGGACGCGGTGGTCGCCGGTTTGTCGATGCGTCGGCCTTCCAGCGCCGCCAGCGCCCGCGCGGCTTCGTCCTTGCGGGCGCGCATCTCCGCGTCGCGCTTGGCCTTGGCAGCGGCCTCATCCTGCCGCGTGCGTGCGTCGGCCGCCTGCGCCTTGGCACCGTCGCTCGCGCTCGCCTCAGCCGTGGGGACAGTCGGTGGGGCCGCCGGCGCCGGTGGCGATCCCGCACGCGCCGAGGCACCGCCATTGCCGCGAGCAGCGGAAGTCACCACTTCCTCGCGTTCGCCCAGGCTGGCAGCGGCCGGGACGCCCGGCGCCGACGCGCCGGCTGACGGCGGGGTGGCCGCCGGCATCGCAAGCGGCGGCGCTCGATCGCGATCGGGAATGGTGATCGGTGCGTCGATGGCGACCGGCCGCGGCTGCGTATCGAACAACAGCGGAAATCCGATTACCGCCACCAGCACCAGCACCACCGCGCCGATCAGGCGATGACGCGCGCGCTTGCGCAGGGACTCGACGGTCTCGGCAGCGGTGGAAGCGGTTTCATCGGCACGACCGGGTGCCTTGGGCGCGGAGGAAGCGGTCTGGCGGAACTTGAAAAAAGCCATGCTGCTCGGTCAACTGCCGGCATGCTGCCAGGGCGCGTCGGACTTCAGGTGTGGCACGCCATGCTCGAGCACACCGCCGACGGTGTAAAACGATCCGAAGCAGACAATTCTATCAGTCGACTGCACTCGCGCGGCCGCCGCGTTGAGCGCTTCGGCGGGCGAGCCGTGCTTCTCGGCGGTGGCCCCGACACGCTGGGTGATCGAGCGCCACAGCGCCTCCAGCATCTGCGCCGACGCAGCACGAGGAGTCGGCAGGTCGGTGAAATACCAACGGTCGATGATCGGGTCCATGTGCCTGAGCATTGCTGCCAGATCCTTGTCGGCCATCGCCCCGAATATGCCGTGCGTGATGGTGAAGGGACCCATGGCGTCCAGGTTGGCGGCCAGTGCCCCCACCGCGTGCGGGTTGTGTGCCACATCCAGCACCACGGGCGGCGAACCGGGAATCACCTGGAAACGCCCCGGCAACTCCATCAGCGCGAAGCCGTTGCGCACCGCCTGCGCCGTCACCGGCACGCGCGGACGCATGGCGTCGAGCGCGGCCAGCACGCCCGCAGCGTTGATGAGCTGATTGGCGCCGCGCAGCGCCGGATACGCCATGCCGCTGTATCGCCGCCCACGCCCCGCCCACGACCATTGCTGCGGGTTGTTGCCCTGGTAATTGAAATCACGACCGAGCAACCACAGGTCGGCACCAATCTCGCGTGCGTGGTCGATCAGGCTTTGCGGCGGGACCGGGTCGCTCACCACGACGGGCCGCCCAGGGCGCATGATGCCGGCCTTCTCGCGCCCGATCAGCTCGCGCGTTTCACCCAGCAGCTCGGTGTGGTCGAGGTCGACGCTGGTGATGATGGCGCAGTCGGCATCGACCACGTTCACGGCGTCCAGGCGCCCGCCGAGCCCCACCTCGAGAATCGCGACATCCACCTTCGCATTGGCCATCGCGTCGAGGATGGCCAGCGTGGTGAACTCGAAATATGTCAAGGAAATTTGGCCTCTGGCACCCTCCACACGCGCCATGGAAGCTATCAATTTCGTAGTATCGATGGCGTCGCCGTGGATCCGGCAGCGCTCCTCGAAATGCACCAGGTGCGGCGAGGTATAGACGCCCGTTCGATAACCCGCCTCCAGCAAGATGGCCTCCAGCATCGCGCAGGTCGAGCCTTTGCCGTTGGTGCCGGCCACGGTGAATACCGGACAGGTCAGGCGCAGGTCCAAACGGGCGGCGACCTGGCGCACCCGCTCCAGCCCCAGGTTGATGGCCGCAGGGTGCAGCCGCTCGCAGTGCGCGAGCCATTCTTCAAGCGTATCCATGAGAGCGCGCATTGTCGCGCACGCCACACGGCCGTGGCATCATTGCCTGCCATGACCCGCCCTGCTGTCACGCTTTACGGCATTGCCAACTGCGACACGGTCAGGAAGTCCCGCGCCTGGCTTGCGGCTCACGATGTCGAGGTCCGATTGCACGACTTCAACAAGGCTGGCGTTCCACCCGAACACCTGCGGCGCTGGATCGCCGCGCTCGGCTGGGAGCGCTTGCTCAACCGCCAGGGCACGACCTGGCGCAAGCTCGACCCGGCCGCCCAGATCGCGGTCACCGACGCCTTCACCGCGAGCGCGCTGATGCGAACGCACACCAGCGCGATTCGCCGCCCGGTGATCGAGTGGGGCGTCGGTGCCATCACGGTGGGTTTTGCGCCGGACCAGTGGCTGGCAATCCTCGAAGGCTGAGGCTCGCCCTACGGCCCATGTCCCTTTCAGGCCTCACCCTCGGCGGGCACCCCTGGACGTTCTGGCTGGGCTGGAGCTGGACCCTCTCCAGCGTCGTGCTCACCACCTGGATCATCTGGCAGCGGCGCGCACCGGTGTCCACGCTCGCCTGGATCATCGTGCTCAACCTGCTGCCGGTGGTGGGCTTGGTGGTGTACGCCTATCTTGGCCCCAAGAGGGTGACGCGCCAGCGGCTGAAGCGCTGGCACACCCAGGCCACCCTGATGTCCCAGCGCGACCTGCGCACCTTGCGCGCCGATCGGCCCGAGCCACCGCTGTGGGCGGTGCAGCATGCGCGCCTGATAGAAGCCACCAGCGGTCTGCCCATCTGCAGCGCGCATGGCGTGGAGCTCTTGGAGAGCGGTGGGGTCACGCTTGACGCGCTCCTGCGCGAAATCGCCGGTGCACGCAACCACATCCACCTCGAGTACTACATCTTCGAACCTGACCAGACCGGACGCGCCGTGCTGCAGGCGATCACGACGCGGGCCGCCCAGGGCGTCACCGTGCGCCTGCTGGTCGACGCGATCGGCTCATTGCGCCTGCTGTCGCTGCGCCAGCGCCCGTTGCTCGATGCGCTGAGGCAGGCCGGTGGTCAGGTTGCCGTCTTTCACCGCGCCCGGTTCGACCGCCTGCGTCCACTCGTGAACCTGCGCACGCACCGCAAGATCGCCATCGTCGATGGTCGCGTGGGCCTGGTTGGTGGCATCAACATCACCGACGCCGAGAACGAGTACGTGCACCCCGAAGGTGCGTATCGCGACACCCACCTGCTGCTGCGCGGCGGAGCCGTGCGCTGGCTGCAGTACGTGTTTCTGCAGGACTGGTACTACGCGAGCGGCAGCAAACTGGAGCACGACCACCACGTGCTGCCGCCGGGCGAGCCGGCGGGTCACATTCCGGTGCAGATCGTGGCTTCCGGCCCCGACAGCGACGGCGAGGCGATCCACCGCGCGATGATCGACGCACTGGGTCTGGCGCTCGAGCGCGTGTGGCTTTCGACGCCCTACTTCGTGCCGACCGAGCCCGCCATCACCGCCCTCACCAACGCGGCCCTGCGCGGTGTGCAGGTCAAGCTGATCGTTCCTGAGCAAAGCGACTCACGCATCGTCACCGCCGCCGCGCGCTCGTACTACCAGGAACTGCAGGACGCCGGTGTGCTGGTGTTCGAATACCAGGGCCGAATGTTCCATCCCAAGACGCTGGTGATGGACAACACGTACAGCATGATCGGCAGCGCCAACTTCGACAACCGGAGCTTTCGTCTCAATTTCGAGGTCGCCGCGGTGCTGTACGACAGCGAGATCAACCGCCAGCTGGCCCGCCTGTTCGAGACCGACCTGTCGCACTGCCGGCTGGTGCCACGCCGGCGCCGCGTCGCGCCGCACCACCAGCTGTTCGAGGCGGTGGCGCGACTGGGCTCGCCACTGCTCTGACCCGCAGTGAAAGTGAACGCGCTCGCCAGGGGCAACGCACGTCAACGCCGTTGCGAATCGCCATGGCTGCATCAAGGCAGCAGCGTGAAGCCCGATTCGAAGCGCGTTTTCCCCGACGACGCCAACACCATCTGCAGAAAGCCGATCGCCTCAAGCTGCTTCGAACGCTGCAAAGGCCCGGCGTCCACGGCGCGAAGTCCCGCTGCCCTGAGAAGATCCGCGAGTGCGATTTTCCCCTCCGCATGGTCTCCGGCGAACAGAACCGTCGTCGCCGTCGTGCCGTTCGTGCGGGTGATAAGCGTGTCCGCGAGATTGACGTTGAACGCCTTCAGGACACCCACGTCCTGAGGGAGCTGCTTGGCCAGTTCAAGCGCCGTGGAGGAATCCCGCAGGGCCTGCGGCTGTTCGTACGTGGTGAAATCGATGGGATTGCTGATGTCGATGACGACTTTGCCGCCCAGCCGATTTCGATAGTGCTGCAATACGCCGGAATAAGCGCCGTATGGAATGGCGAAAACGACGAGATCACCCGTCAGATCGTCGCCGAGAACCGAATAGGTGGCATGCGGATGATCCGGGCTGGGCCTGGCCGTGCGATTGACGATTTGTACGCTGGCGCCGGCAAGCTCGGCGATGTTCGCGATCGCCGATCCCATCTTGCCTCTGCCAATGATGCTGATGGATGTCATATGGGTCAAATTCTCTTGAATCGTTGCAGTGTGTTCTCGGCCACCTTCAGCGCGTCGTAGTCAAAAACCACCGCCCTGCGAAAGTCACGCCCTGATGTGATGTCGACATTGCGCTTTTTGGTGTTGGTGAATTGCCATTGCGAGTCGAACATCGCGCCGGCTCGGCGTGAACCCACCTGCAGGATCACCGCGCGCTGCATGCGTGCGGCGGTATAGCGTCTGAAGGCTTCCGGAATGTCACGGACGCCCTCGGCCTCCTTGAGAAAAAAGGCGAGGGTGATGCAATCCTCGAACGCCTGGTTCACCCCCTGACCCTGGTGCGGGATCATGGAGTGCGCTGCATCGCCCAGCAGCGCGATCGGGCCGCGTGACCAGTTGGTCAGCGGTTCGATGTCGAACAGGCCCCACCAGAAGGTTTCCTTGATCGCCGAAAGGAACCGTTCGACCTTCGGATCCCACTTCTGGCGACTGAATTCGGCATGCACTTCGGCCACGTCCGCAGGACCGGACCATGGACCCCTGAGCGGCCTGTCGCTGGGCACGCAAGCGACGTAGTTGTAGAGCTTGTGCTGTTGCAACGGGTAGGTCATCAGGTGCCGGTCGTTGCCCATCCAAGTTTGACTGATCCGCTTCCAGTCCTTGGGGAGGTCGGCGGCATCGATCACGCCGCGATAGGCCATATAGCCGGAGTAAACGAAATTCGTGGGTTGTCCCACAGCCTTGCGCACGACCGAGCGGATGCCGTCCGCGCCGATGACGGCGTCGAAGTCTTCCTGCTCGCCGTTTTCGAAGTGCACGCGCACACCGGCGCCCTGCATTTCGACCGATTTGGCCCGGTGGTGCAGCCGGATCGCCGCGGGATCGACCGCCTTGGCCAGGATGTCGATCATGTCCGGCCGGTACATGCCGATGTTCTGGTACTGCCCTGATGTGTCTTCCCAGGCGGCGTCAGTGACCACGTTGCCCATGGCATCCAGATAAACACCGTGTCCGTCCGGGATCGCACCCGCGCGCTGCATCGGTTCCAGCAAACCCAGCTTGTCGAGCACCCGGCACGCATTGGGTGCGATCGTCACCCCCGCACCGACCTCGTCGTGCTTGCCGGATTGCTCGAATACGGTGGCTTGAACCCCCGCGATCTTCTTCAGAGCAATCGCCGCAGAGAGCCCGCCCAGCCCTCCGCCAATGATTGCAATCCTGCTCGCCTTGCTCACCATTCGGTTTCCTTTACCGGTTGATCTGACATTTGCACTTGCGATAGGCCCCGCGCCCCTTGTTCCGCTCGAACACCATGGCCCTTGCACTCACCACGGTGGATCGGCGCCGGTTTTTGCGAAATCCCAGGCGCCGATTCGTTTCCACAGCCCCCCACACTGCTCAAGGCCGATGCCCCTCGGCATGAGCAGCCGTAGTCGATGAGAACGCCGCCGGCATCGTTCACAGCCATCTCGTGGGGCTCCCAGGCCCCGGCTTTGCGGATGGCCGCAGTCTAGGAACGTGTGGCCCGGTGATAAATCGGCTTTCGGCAAACATATTGTTCGCATTTCTGGATAATCGGCCCATGAACTGGAACGACTGCGAACTCTTCTGCCACGTGGTCGAACAAGGTGGGTTTTCCGCGGCCGCCAACTTCCTGGGACAACCCAAGTCCAGCATCAGCAGCGCGGTGCAGCGCTTGGAGCACGAACTGGACACGCGCCTGCTCGAGCGCACCACGCGCAGCGTGCGAGTGACCGAATCGGGCGACATCCTGTATCGCCGGACATCGCCACTGTTCACCGGCCTGCATGCGGCCTGCGCCGAGGCGCTGACCTCTGGCCACGAGGTGGTGGGCACGCTGCGGATCGCGTCTCCCTACGAGTTCGGGGCGCACCACCTTGGACCGGTGGCCTGCCAGGTGATGGCAGCACACCCGCAACTGCAAATCCAGATCGACGTCGAGCATCGCCACGTCAGCCCGCACGCCGAACCATACGACATCGTATTCGCCATGCTCGAAGTTCCGCTGCCCTCGTCGAGTCTCGTCATCCAGCGCATGTTCTCGCTCGAACGCGGCTTGTTCGCGGCACCGGAACTGGTGCACAAGCTGGGTGCACCGCGGCGACCCCACGACCTGAAGTCGTGGCCGCTGATCGTCAGTTCGGCCGATGCCGGCTGGGTCTTCGAAGACGCGGATGGCATCGATCACCACGTCCCGCTCGAATCGTCCCGGGTGATCAGCGCCAACGCCGACTTCCGCCTGCAAGCGGCAATCCAGGGGTTCGGCGTCACACGCGTGACCGCCAGTTTTTGCAGCGCGGCGGTCGCCAACGGATCGCTCATGCGGGTGGTGATGCCCGGCTACACCTGCGAGCCGCTGCGCGTCTATGCACTGCTGCCGGGCAAGAAGCTGCGTCCCGAGAAAGTGCGTTATTTCCTGAACGCGCTGGCCGCACACGCCCGCACCTCGCGCTGACCGAAACACGCCGCTCCGCGCAACCCGCCCACACCGATGGGTGATCTTCCGGCACGAAAGCGCAAGCGCCTACGCTGTGAACCCAGGCGCCATCCAGCTGAATTCGATCGTCCACAAATACGAACAATCTGTTCAACTTTCTGATGTTTATCAAATCCATCACAGTCGATAGGGTATATAGCCGCGCCCCCAACGGAGACAACGGCGTGCTCCCCAAACCACCACGGAAAGACTAGAGGTCGAGACAATGAAACAACGGAGAATTTTTCGCAATGCCCTGGCGTTCACCGCGGCAGCCCTGACGCTGCTGTCGGCACACGCCGACATCAAGGTGGGCGTGGTGCTGTCGACCACTGGACCGGCCGCGTCGCTGGGCATTCCAGAGCGCAAGACGATCGAGTTGTTTTCCAAGGAGGTCGCGGGGGAAAAGATCCAGTACGTGATTCTCGACGACGCCTCCGATCCGACCGGAGCCGTCAAGGCCACCAAGAAGCTCGTCTCCGAGGAACAGGTGCACATCATCATCGGCTCCACCACCACCCCCAGTTCGCTCGCCATGCGCGACGTGGTGGCCGATGCCGGCGTACCCCAGATCTCGGTGGCCGCGGGGCGCAGCATCGTCTTCCCGATGGACGACAAGCGCAGGTGGGTGTTCAACACCGCTCCCACCACGTCATTGATGGCCGATGCGATCGTCAAGCACATGAAGGCCAAAGGGGTCAAGACGGCCGCATACATCGGCTTCGATGACGCCTTCGGTGAAGACTGGGCCACCAACTTCGGCGAATCGGCCAAGGCTGCCGGCATCGCCGTGGTCGCCAACGAGCGCTACAGTCGCGCCGCGACATCGGTCACCGGCCAGGCCTTGCACATGAAGGCCGCCAAACCCGACGTGATCATGATCGGCGCTTCGGGCACCGCCGCCGCGCTGCCCGAGCGGGCATTCAAGCAAATCGGCTTCACCGGAACGCTGTACCAGAGCGGCGGTGTGGCCAACCCCGACTTCCTGCGCGTGTGCGGCGCCGACTGCAACGGCACCATCGTGGCCGTCGCGCCGGGTCTGGTCGGTCCGCAATTGCCGGCCGACAGTCCGATCAAGGAGTCCGCGATGCGCTTTGCCGACACCTACGAAGCGGCGCACGGCAAGAATACGCTCACGCAGTTCGGCGCCAATGCCTGGGACTCCGGCATCCTGCTGGAGCGCGCGATCCCGGTGGCCCTCAAGCAGGCACCTCCAAGCGACGGCCCGGCCTTCCGCAAGGCCTTGCGCGATGCCCTGGAAGGACTCAAGGGCGTACCGGCGGCCGGCGGCGTCTACACCATGACGCCAACCAACCACAACGGCCTCGACGACCTGGGCGTGGTGTTGGTCCAGATCGTCAACGGCGCGTGGAAACTCGAGAAATAAGGCCTCGCGCCAGAGCAACCCGACCTCCCGTGGCACCCCGCTCGCGCGGGGTCTTTTTTTGGTCTGGCCCACCAACCGCAGACGCGCCGCCCGCCACGGTCAGTCGAACACCACGCAGTCCCGCAGGCCCGATCCCGTCGCCAGATGGTCGAATCCTTCATTGATCTGATCGAGCGTGAACGCCTCGCCCAGCAGCTTGTCCACCGGCAGCTTGCCGGCTCGGTACAGATCGACGTAGCGCCCGATGTCGATGGCCGGCACGCCCGAACCGAGGTAGCTGCCGAGGATTTCGCGTTCCTCGCCGACCAGCTGCGAGATCGGCAGCGGGAACGTGGCTCGGGGATGCGGGAGGCCCGAGGTCAGCGTCACGCCGCCGCGGCGCGTGAGCTTGAAGGCCGTCTCGAACGCAGGCACACTGCCCGCAGCGTCGTAGGCGCAGTCCACGGCGCCACCAGCAGCCTGCAAGAGATCGGCATCCGTCCCGATCTGCCGGACGTTGACCAGGTGGGTGGCGCCCAGCGAGCCGGCCAGTCGCAGCTTCTCGTCGTCGAGCTCGACCGCCACCACGCGCCGCGCCCCCGCGGCCACCGCCGCCAGCAAGCCGCTCAGGCCAACACCGCCCAGGCCCACGATCGCCACGGTGTCGCCGGCCTTGATGGCTGCACGGTTGATCATGGCGCCGGCACCCGTCAGCACGGCGCAGCCGAACAACGCCGCTTCGCGATGCGACAGCCGGCCATCGATCTTCACGCACGAGCGGCGCGAAACCACGGCGTGGTCGGCAAAGCACGACACGCCCAAATGGTGGTTCAGCGGCTCCCCGCCCACGTGCAGGCGACGGCCGCCACCCAGCAACTCGCCCTGCGTGTTCGCCCGCGCGCCCGGCTCGCACAGCGCGGGTCGGCCCGACATGCACGGCGCGCAGTCGCCGCAGCTGGGCACGAAGACGGTGACGACATGGTCGCCCGGGCGCAGGTCGTCCACGCCCAGCCCCACGCTCACCACCTCGCCCGAGGATTCGTGTCCAAGCGCGAGTGGCATCACGCGCGGGCGGTCACCACTGATGACCGACAGGTCGGAGTGACACAGCCCCGCCACCCTGATCCTGATCAGCACCTCGCCCCGCCCGGGCGGATCGAGTTCGACCTCCGTGATCCGGATCGGATGGCTTTGGGCGTAGGGCGCAGCCAGCCCCATCTCACGCAATACGGCGGCACGAATCTTCATCAGGCGTCTCCTGTGGCTCGATGGCGATTGTGCCCATACCCGGTGCCGGCAAGCAGGTCACACGGGCGACACGCCACCCGCCCTGCGACGAAGGATTACGATTGACCGAACCGTCGCCCCGCCGGCCGCTGGCGGCGCCCGAGCCGCGACCCACCCCAACCACGGAGCCTTCCCATGGACGCACGCGCCACCCCGCTTTCCGCACTCAAGGACTCGAGCCTGCTCAAGACCGATGCCCTCATCAACGGCAAATGGGTCAAGGGCACGCGGCGCTTCGACGTGCTCGATCCGGCCACCGGCCGCAAGCTGGCCGACGTGGCCGACCTGGGCGCCCGGGAAACCAAGGCCGCCGTCCATGCCGCCAACGCCGCCTGGCCCGCCTGGCGCAACCTCACCGCCAAGCAGCGCCACGCCGTGCTGATGAAGTGGTTTCATCTGCTGATGAGCAATCAGGACGACCTGGGTCGCCTGATGACCGCCGAGCAGGGCAAGCCGCTGCCCGAAGCCAAGGGTGAAGTGGCCTACGGCGCCAGCTTCATCGAATGGTTCGCCGAAGACGCCAAGCGCGTACACGGCGAAACCCTGCCGACGTTCGACAACAACAAACGCCTGACCGTCATCAAGCAACCGATCGGCGTGTGCGCGGCGATCACGCCGTGGAATTTTCCGCTCGCCATGATCACGCGCAAGGTGGCGCCCGCGCTGGCCGCGGGCTGCACGGTGGTCATCAAGCCGGCCGAGCTGACGCCGCTCACCGCGCTGGCCGCCGCCGAACTGGCGCAGCGCGCCGGCCTGCCCGCGGGCGTGATCAACGTCGTCACCGGCATGGACGCACCCGCGATCGGCAAGGTTCTGTGCGAGAGCGACGTGGTGCGTCACCTATCGTTCACCGGCTCCACGGAGGTCGGCCGCATCCTGATGAGCCAGTGCGCCCCCACGGTGAAAAAGCTGTCGCTGGAGCTGGGCGGCAACGCGCCCTTCATCGTGTTCGACGACGCCGACCTGGATTCGGCCATCGAAGGTGCGCTGGCCAGCAAGTACCGCAACGCCGGCCAGACCTGCGTGTGCGCCAACCGGCTGTATGTGCAGGACGGCGTGTACGACGCCTTCGTCAAGAAGCTGGCGTCGCGCGTGAAAGGCATGAAGGTGGGCAACGGCTTCGACGACGGCGTGAGCGTGGGTCCGCTGATCGAACCGGCAGCGCTCGCCAAAGTCGAAAAGCACGTGAAGGACGCGGTCAGGAAGGGCGGACAGATCCTCACCGGCGGCAAGCGGATGAAGGGCCAGTTCTTCGAGCCCACGGTGATCGCCGGCGCCAGCGCCGACATGCTGGTGGCGCGCGAGGAAACCTTCGGCCCGCTGGCGCCGGTGTTCCGCTTCAAGACCGAGCAGGAGGCCATCGACGCCGCCAATGCCACCATCTTCGGTCTGGCCAGCTACTTCTACGCGCGCGACATCGGTCGCATCACGCGCGTGGCCGAGGCGCTGGAATACGGCATGGTCGGCATCAACACCGGCCTGATCTCGACCGAGCACGTGCCCTTTGGCGGCGTCAAGCAATCGGGCCTGGGGCGCGAAGGGTCGTCGCACGGCATCGAGGAATACCTGGAACTCAAATACCTGTGCATCGGCGACGTGCTCAAGTAAGCACCGCGAAGCGCCCGTGCGCGACGAGTCTCCAACCCACGATGAGCCACATCTTCCATCGCAGCATCACCGCCACCCTGCCGGAAGCGGTTTCGGCCGAAGGCCTGACGATCACCGACGCGCAGGGCCGCCGCTACCTGGACGCGTGCGGCGGCGCCGCCGTGTCGTGCCTGGGCCATGGCCACCCCGAGGTGCTGGCCGCCATGCATGCCCAGATGCAGCGGGTGGACTACGCGCACACCAGCTTCTTCACCACGCGGGTGGCGGAGGAACTGGCCGATGTGCTCACCGAGCACGCACCGACCGGCCTGTCGCACGTGTACCCCGCGGGCAGCGGCTCGGAAGCGATCGAGTCGGCGCTCAAGATGGCGCGGCAGTATTTCATCGAAATCGGGCAACCCGGGCGGCGACACTTCATCGCACGTCGCCAGAGCTACCACGGCAACACGCTGGGGGCGCTGGCCGTGGGCGGCAACGCCTGGCGTCGCGCGCAGTTCGAGCCCCTGCTGATCGAGGTCAGCCACGTATCGCCCTGCTACCCGTACCGTGACCAACGCGCGGACGAGACGCCCGAAGCGTATGGCCGGCGGCTGATCGCCGAAATCGAGCGCGAGTTGCAGCGCCTGGGCCCGCAAAGCGTGATCGCGGTGTGCGTCGAGCCGGTGGTGGGCGCCACGCTGGGCGCGGTGCCGCCGGTTCCCGGATATCTGCCGGCGCTGCGCGCGCTGTGCGACCGCCACGGCGTGCTGCTGATCGCCGACGAGGTGATGTGCGGCATGGGTCGTACCGGAAGCCTGCACGCGGTCGAGCAGGAAGGCATCGTGCCCGACCTGATGACGATCGCCAAGGGCCTGGGCGGAGGCTACCAGCCCATCGGCGCGGTGCTGGTGCACGACCGGGTGTACGACGCCTTTCGCGCTGGCAGCGGCCGCTTCCTGCACGGCCACACCTACCTGGGCCACCCAGTCGCGTGCGCGGCGGCGCTGGCGGTGCAGCGCATCGTGCTGCGCGACGGGCTGGTGGCCGCATCACGCGAGCAGGGCCAGCATCTGCACCGGTTGCTGCAAGAAGCCTTCAGCGCTCACCCGGCGGTCGGCGACATTCGGGGTCGCGGGCTGTTCCAGGCCATCGAGTTGGTGCAGGATCGCGCCAGCAAGGCGCCGTGGGCACCCGCGCTTCAGCTCAACGCCCGCATCCGCGACGAGGCGATGGAGCGCGGCCTGATGGTGTACGCCATGGGCGGCACCATCGACGGGCGCCGGGGCGACCACATCCTGCTCGCGCCGCCGTTCACCGTCACGCTGCCCGAACTGCAAACCATCGTCCAGCGGCTGGCCGACGCCGTCGACGCTGCCCTGACCCATCTGCCCAGCACCACACACGCATGACCATCCGCACCGACTTCTCCGACGCCATCGGCCACACGCCGTTGATCCGCCTGCGTGGCGCCAGCCAGGCCACCGGCTGCGAGATCCTCGGCAAGGCCGAATTCCTCAACCCCGGAGGCTCGATCAAGGATCGCACGGCGCTCGGACTGCTCGACGATGCGCAGGCCAGGGGCCTGGTGCGTCCGGGCACCGTACTGGTCGAGGGCACGGCCGGCAATACCGGCATCGGCCTGGCCCTGGTCGGCGCCAGCCGCGGCCACCGCACCGTCATCGTGATGCCGAACACGCAGAGCGCCGAGAAGATCGACGCCCTGCGCCTGACCGGCGCCGACGTGCGACTGGTGGCACCGGCTCCCTTCGCCGACCCGGCCAACTACGTGCACCGCGCCGAGCGACTGGCCGCCGACATGAACGCCGCCCAGCCCGGCAGTGCCTGGTTTGCCGGCCAGTTCGACAACCTCGCCAACCGCGCCATCCATGAGCGCACCACGGGCCCCGAGATCTGGAACGAGCTGGATGGCCGCGTGGACGGTTTCGTCTGCTCGGCCGGCACCGGCGGCAGCCTGGCCGGCATCGCCCGCGCGCTGAAGGCACGCAACCCCAGGATAGCCACCGCCCTGGCCGACCCCAACGGCTCGGCACTGGCGCGTTTCATCAACCACGGCGAGCTCAGCGTCGAAGGCAATTCGTTCACCGAAGGCATCGGCTCCAGCCGCATCACCGCCAACTTCGACGGCGCACCGATCGACCACGCCTGGTCCATTCCCGACAGCGAAGCGGTGCCGCTGCTGCACGCGCTGCTGCACGATGAGGGCCTGTGTCTGGGCGGCTCCAGCGGCATCAACATCGCCGGCGCCATCCGCCTGGCGCGCACGCTGGGCCCCGGCCACACCATCGTCACCCTGCTGGCCGACGCCGGAGCGCGCTACC
>CAZGOL010000003.1:0-23432 GCA_964527755.1 uncultured Ottowia sp. | reverse complement strand
CTGGGCCCCGGCCACACCATCGTCACCCTGCTGGCCGACGCCGGAGCGCGCTACCCGCGCAAGCTCTACAACCCGCGTTTTCTGCGCGACAAGGGCATTGCCGTTCCCGCGTGGCTGGATCAGGCATTTCCGAGCTGATCCGGTGATCCACGCATGGCGCCGTCACCATCGGCCGGCCTGGCGGCCCGCGACATCGCCCAGCGGGATGCATGCGAAAACGCCTGCCTCAGGCTGACGCCGCCGCTGCCGCCAGCCGCCGCAACACCCCCCGCCCCGCCCGCACCCCGCTGGCCAGGGCGGCCGTCAGCAGATAGCCGCCGGTGGGTGCCTCCCAGTCCAGCATTTCGCCCGCGCAGAACACGCCGGGCACGCGGCGCAGCTCCAGGTCGTCGGTCAGGGCTCGCAGCCGCACACCACCCGCCGTGCTGATGGCCTCGGCCACCGGGCGCGGCGCCACCAACGTGATGGGCAGCGCGCCGATGGCCTGTGCCACCGCCCGCGCATCCTTCAACTGACCGGGCGTCAGCCGCTCGTGCAGCAGGGCCATGTGCACGCCGCCCAGGCCCAGCCGACTCTTGAGGTGCGATGACAGACTGCGGCTGCCGCGCGGGTGCGCCACGGCGGCCAGCACCTGCGCCGGCGTGCGCGTGGGCAGCAGGTCGAGGTACAGGGTGGCCTGGCCGTGGCGCGCGATCTCGTCCCGCACCAGGTGGCTGGCGGCGTACACCAGGCTGCCTTCGATGCCGGTGGCCGTCAGCACGAACTCGCCACGCCGCGCAAAGCGCACGCCCCGGCTGTCGGCAAAGGACAGGACGACATTCTTGAGCGGCTGGCCCGCAAAGCGCTGGGCCAGATGGGAGGACCAGCCCGCGCCGTCCGCCGGCGCGGTTGCGGCGCCTCCATCCACCAGCCCCACGGGCCCGCCGCGCGGCGCCACGTCAAAGCCGCAATTGGCGGGCGTGAGCGGAGCCAGATCGACCCCCGCCTGCGCCAACCACGGCGCCCATGCGCCGTCCGAGCCCAGGCGTGGCCAGCTGGCGCCACCCAGCGCCAGCACGGCAGCTCGCGGACGTAGACGCATGGGACCGGTTGGGGTTTCAAAGCAAAATGTGACTCCAGCACTTGCAGAACAAGCCGAAGCAGCTATTGGATTCGTAGCATCCGGTGCCCAGCCGACCCACCGGTGTCGCATGAAAAAGCGCACCGGCGCCGCGCCGCTGGCCTGCGGCTGGCGCAGGCGCTGCAACCAGGCACGCAGCAGCGGCGCGGCCTTCATCTCGGTCGGAAACACCCGCCCCGACGTCCCGACGAAAGTCTGCACGCCCAGATCGGCGGCCAACTGGCGCACCGCGTCCGGTCCGAAGTCGCGCAGCCAGCCCGCCACCGCTTCGGCTTGTCCCGCTTCGTCACCGCCATGCACAAAACGGCCGATGAAGGGCGCCAGCGGCTCGGAATGGGTCAGGTTCAACCCACCGCGCCCGGCCAGCAGGAACTTGCGCCCGGCCGACGGCATGGCGTCGTAGACCGCCACCGCCACGCCGGCGCGCGACAGCACATCCGCCGCCATCAAGCCGGCAGGCCCGGCGCCAATGATGGCGATGGGCGCAGGGAACACGGAAGACATCGGGCAGCGGCGCAGTCGGGCTGCCGCAATTGTCGTGCAAGACGCGTCGGCGCTACAAATGGACCGGCAGGCGCTGACTCACCAGCTCGGCGAAAAAACGCGCGCCAACGGGCAGGATGGCATCGTTGAAGTCATAGCCGGCGTTGTGCAGCGGCAGTCCGCCCGCGCTGTTGGTCAGGCCATTGCCGATGAACAGGAACGCTCCCGGCACTTGGCGCAGGAAGGCGCCGAAGTCCTCAGACGCCAGCAACGGCGGGGTGTCGGCGACCACACCGGCGGCGCCGACCACCGCCCGCGCGGCCTGCAGCGCAACGGCCACCGGGGCGTCCCAGTTGACGGTGGGTGCGAACTCGTGCGTGTATTCCACCTCGCACTGCGCGCCATGGGCCGCGGCAATACCGTCGCACAGCATGCGCAGGCGCCGCTCCAGCAGCTGCTGCACCTCGGGCGTGAAGCTGCGCGTGTCGCCCTTGATGGTGACGTTGGAGGGGATGGCGTTCCGAATGCCGTCGGTGATGAACTCGGTGCAGGACACCACGGCGGCGTCGGTGGCCTCGACCGAGCGCGCCACGATGGTTTGCAGCGCCAGCACGATCTCGGCGCCCACCACCAACGGATCGATGACGAGGGCCGGCCGCGAGGCGTGGCCGCCACGTCCGCGCACGCGAATGACGAAATTGTCTTCACTGGCCATGAGCGCGCCCGTGCGGGTGGCGATGGTGCCGGCGGCAATGCCAGGCATGTTGTGCACGCCATAAATTTCATCGACGGGAAAGCGCTCCAGCAGACCATCGTCGAGCATGGCTTGCGCGCCCCGGCCATGCTCTTCGGCCGGCTGGAAGATGAAGCGCACCGTGCCGTTGAAGTGGCGGCGCTCACCCAGCAGGCGCGCCGCACCCAGCACCATGGCCATGTGGCCGTCGTGCCCGCAGCCGTGAAAGCACCCAGGATTTTGCGATATGTGCGCGCGATCCGGCGCCTGCTCGGTCATGGCCAGCGCGTCCATGTCGGCGCGCAGCCCAATCACCCCAGCCCCCGGGCCCACGCGCAAGCTGGCCACCAGCCCGGTGCCGCCGATCCCGCGGTGCACCTGCAGGCCCATCAGCTCCAGCGCGGTGGCCACGTAGTCGGCGGTTCGATGTTCGTTGAAGCCCGTCTCGGGATGCTGGTGCAGATGCTGGCGCCAGCGCACGAGTTGGGCACCCAGTTCGGTTTCAGCGTACACGTCGGCTCTCCCTCCAATCAAGATTGACACGCCAACCAGGCCGCTCGCCACTGCGCACGCTCGCCGCCAGCCAGCCACAGGCCAAGCGGTTTCAGGTCGCAGGCGTGCAGCGCCATGGCGAAACGTGGTGGAGTATGGGGCGGCGGGAGGCCACGTGGCGGGTTGTCATCGGGGGCGCCCTGCCCAGTGGCTTCGATCCTGCGCTCGGCGCCCAATGGGTGATTTCAAGCCCGGACGCGCTTCAACCCACCACCCGCCCCTCCCCGCTCAGGAACGCCACGCGCACCGCTTGCCCCGGGTGCAGGCGCTCGATTGCAGCGCGGTAACGGGCCAGTTGGTCGACCAAGGCCGCGTCTTGCTCGGGCTGCACCGCGCTCTTGTAGTCCAGCACCCACCAGGCCTCGGGGCCGTGGGCGCCGGCGCGGCGGCGCACCAGGCGGTCGATGCGCAGGCGCTGGCCCTGGTGGGTGAGCTCGACTTCGTTGAAGGCTTCCAGCACTTCGTCGGGCGACCAGGCCCAGGCGGCTTCGCCGCCGCGGATGCGCTGGGCCAGCGCGGCGGCTTGATTGGCCTGCTGGGCATTCAGATCGAAGCGGCGGCGCAGCTGGGCCAGACGCTGCGGCGCCCAGCCACGCGGCGTGTCGGCCACGTGCTCCAGCAGCCAGTGCATGGCTTCGCCAATGCGCGAGGCTTCGGTGGCGGGTTCGTCGGCGTTGTCGGCCTGAGTTGCTTGGCCGTTGATAGCAGCTAGCGCAGGCAGGACAGGCGCTGGCGGCAATTCGAGCAGGTCAAACGACGTGGCGGCATCGGTCTGCACGGTTGGCACTGCGGCTGCAGCGGGCGCTTCAAGGCCCTGCGCCAACGGCTGCAGGCGCTGCCACCAGCTGCTGGGCGGCTGATGGTGCGGCGCAAAGGCCGACAGCACCAGGCGCTGGCGCGCGCGGGTCATGGCGACGTACAGGGCGTTGAGCTCCTCGCGCGCCTGGGCGGTGGCTTCGGTGGTGGCCAGGTCATGCGCGCTGGGCGGCGGGGCGGTGCCGTTGGCCAGAAAGACCAGGCGAAGCGGCGCGCGCTCGTCGCCGGGCCAGTCGATCAGCACGGCGGATTCGCCACGCGGGCGGCGGGCCGAGGCGGCGTCGAGCAGCAGCACCACGTCGGCCTCCAGGCCCTTGGCTCCGTGCACCGTGAGCAACTGCACGGCCTCGGGTGCGGCGTGGCGCGGCAGGGGGCGCTGCTCGCGCCGCAGCGCGCGCAACCACTGATAGGCGGTGACAAAGCGCCCGCCCTGCACGGCCAGCGCGGCGGCCAGCAGCGCGCGCAGCTGGTCCAGCACGTGTTGACGCTCGGCGGCGGGTGCGGCGGCGGCAAAGCGGGCCAGCACGTCGCGGTGGCTGTAAATGGCTTGCAGAGCGTCGTGCGGGGGAAGGCTCAGCAGCCACTGGCGGTATAGAGCCAAATCGACCTGCAGTGCCCGTCCATCAAGCGCGAGCAGCTCTGTTTTTGGTAGTACGTCGAGCCAGCTCGGGCGCGGTGTGCCGGCGGCGCGCACGGCCAGGGCGAGCCGCGTGAGGTCTTCGTCGCCCAGGCCAAACAGCGGCGACTTGAGGGCGCGCGCCAGCGCCAGGTCGTGGCCGGGCGAGACCAGCGCATCGACCAGGGCCAGCACGTCCTGCACGGCGGGCTGCTGGCCCAGCACCTGCTTTTCGGGTTGCTCGGCCGCGATACCAAGCCGGCGCAGCTCGGTGCGCAGCACGCCCAGCGGCTCGCGCTTGCGCGCCAGCACCATGGTCTGCTGTGGCTTGACGCCGGCCTGCAGGCGCTGGGCGATCCAGCGCGCGACCTGACGGCACTCCAGCGTGCGCAGGGTGTCTTCGAGCTGCTCGCGCGGGGTGCTCAGGCTGTCGCGCCAGGTGGGCTCATCGCCCGCCTGCGGCTGGTCGGCCTTGTCGGGGCGTGGTATGAGGGGCAGCGCCTGCACCTGGCCGTCATCGCTCGATGCGGTGCTGTGGTCGCGATATCCGTCGAACTCGCCCGCGGACTGCGCCTGCTGCATGACGGTGTTGACGGCCTGCAGCACGGCGGGGGCGTTGCGGCGCGTGTGGTCGGTGGCCAGGCGCTCGCCGCCCAGGGCCTGCGCCACGAACTGCTGCGCGTCGATGAAGACCTGGGGGTCGGCGCGGCGAAAGCGGTAGATGCTTTGCTTGGGGTCGCCCACGATGAACACGCTGGGCGCGCCCTGCCCGCCGCCGGCGCCGGCGTAGCCCACCAGCCAGGCCTTGAGCGCCTGCCACTGCAGGGGGTTGGTGTCCTGAAACTCGTCGATCAGCAGGTGGCGCACGCGCGCGTCCAGGCGCTCTTGCACCCAGGCGGAGAGCACGTGGTCGTCCAGCAGGGTGAGCGCGGCGCGCTCGACGTCGTTCATGTCGACCCAGCCGCGCTCGCGCTTGAGCTGGGCAAAGCTGGCGATGAGCTGGCGCGTTAGGCGCGCCATGCGCTGCTGGTGCGCCCAGGCCTGGTGCTGCTCAAGCGCGGCGCACACCGCCTGTACTTCGTCCTGCGCAGCGCGCACGATGGCGGGCGTCTTGTCCTTGGCAAACACGCGCGGTTTGCCTTTGGTCAGCAGCGCGGCCGCAACGCCGTCCCAGTCCGCAGCATGCAGCGCCTCCTTGAGCTCCACGCCCTTTTGCGCGAACGTTTTGGCCAGGGGCAGCAGTGCCTCGGCGGCTTCCAGCAGCAGCGCGCGCCCCGGCTCACGCTGCAGCAGCCAGTCGCCGGGCTCGCTCGCGCCGGCCATGCGCGGGTACCAGGCATCGAAGCGCGGCACGGCCTCCTGCACGTGCCCAGCCGCGTCGGCCAGCGTGAATTCGACCCGGCGCGCCAGCGCGGCTTCGAGCGCCTTGTGCGCGTTGTGTCGGCCCAGGGCGGCGACCAGGGCCTGGTAGTCGGCGCTCAAGTCTTCGTCGGCCGCCACAGCGCGCAGAAAGGGGCGCCACAGTTCGGCCACGGCGTCGGCATCGTCTTCCAGCAGCTCGTAGGCCGAGGGCAGGCCCAGGTCCTGCAGCACCTGCAGCGGGGCGCTGCGCAGCAGCGCGGCAAACCAGCTGTGAAAGGTGCGGATGGCCACGGGACGGCCCTGCGCCAGCATCGTTCGATTCAAATTTGCTAGCTGCTCGCGCAGACTGGGTGCGCGCTGGGGCTCGATTCCTCTCACAATCAGCTCGTCCAGCAGGCGCTGCTGCCACTGCTCGGGCGACTCGCCTTCGCGTGCGCAGGCAAAGTCGGCCAGCCACTCAAGCAGGCGCTCGCGCATCTCGCCGGCAGCCTTCTTGGTGAAGGTGATGGCCAGGATCTCGTGCGGCGCGCTGCCCGCCAGCAGCGCGCGCAGGATGCGCGAGACCAGCATCCAGGTCTTGCCCGCGCCGGCGCAGGCCTCGACCACCACGCTGCGCCGAGGGTCGCAGGCAATGGCGTAGAAGTGCTCGCGCGTGCAGGGTGCGCCGTTGTGTTGATACGCCGGGGTCATGCTTGCCAGAAGTCCTTGCGGCACAGGCCGCGCGCCTCGCACCAGTCGCAGACGGGACCTTCCCCCAGCGCGGGCAGGGGCGCACCGGCCTGGATACGTACGACGTCGCTGGTCATGCCCTCGTACAGTTCAGCCGCGCGCTGGGTCAGGTCAAGCAGTTCGACCCACTCGGGCGCCCCGCGCTCGGCCAGGTTGAGGTAGGCGGCGCGTGGCGCGTCGTCACCCACCAGCAGGGCATAAAAAGGCAGCTGTGTGTCTTCGCTGCCGAGCCGGACGCGGGCCTTGGTCTTGTCCAGCGTCTCGGTCTTGTAGTCGATCAGCCGCGCGGCACCCGTGTCGTCGCGGTCGATGCGGTCGATGCGCCCGCGCAGCTTCAGCTCGCCACGCTGCACCGTGATGTCCTGCTCGGCGGCATCGAAATGACCGCCATCCGCCTCGTAAGCCGTCAGCCAATTCAGATAGGCATTTCGCAGCGCGGGCCAGGCCGCCATGAAGGGCATGAACTCACCCGGCTCTTGCGCTAGGCCCTGGGCCTGGGTGCTGCGCTCAGCGGCGGCGTCCATCAAGGCTGTGCGATCGGCATCGGGCTGCTCCTTCAACCTCTGGTGAAAGTCGCTCAGCACGGCGTGCACCCAGTTGCCCCAGTCGCGCTTGTCGATGTCCACGTCCAGCTCGCTGTCCTCCTGCAGGCCCAGCTGCTGCAGCGCAAAGAAGCGATACGGGCAGGCGCGCAGCTTGTCATAGCCGCTGGCCGACAACGGTTGTGTGGGCAGCAGCGCGCCGCTGGGCAGGGGGCGCGACGTGGGGGCCGCGATCACCATGCGCGGCACGCGCGGGTCGGCGGCGCTGGCGGCCACTTGGCCGTTGGCGCGCTGCTGCAGCTGCAGGGCCTGCACCAGGGGCGAGGGCTGCAGGGCCTGGCCGCTGTCATCGCTGTGGCGCCACAGCAGATCGATGTGCGGCACGCTGAGCGCGCGCGCCCAGGCGGCCTGCTGGGCTTGCTGCAAATCCTCGCGCGAGGGCAGGTGCAAGCGCTCGCGCTGCGCGGCGCTCCAGGGGCCGGGCGGCTCGGGCGCGGCAGGCAGATTCTGCTCGTCGGCGCCGGGCAGTACCACCGCGGCAAAGGGCCGGCCCAGCAGCTGGGCCAGGGGCAGCACGACAACCGGAGCCTCGGCGGGCTGCGGCGCGCGGTAGCTGGCGGCTTCCAGCGTCTGGCCCACCCAGTGGATGAACTCGGCCAGGCCCATGCGGCGCTGCGCGGCGGGCTGCTCGCGCCAGTCGGCCAGGGCGGCCTCATCCAGGCCCAGCGCGTCGATCACGGCGCGGCCGGCGGCGTCTTCGTTCAAGCCTGCCCATTGATTCCCGTCCTGCAGCAAGACTCGGGTAGCTGCCAACCATTGCGCGGCGCTGCGCGGCGCGGCCATGGGCGCGCGCACGGCCTCGATGGTGTCGATGGCGGATTGGCCGGCCAGGAGCTGGCGGGCCTGCGGCCAGCCGCGCACGGCGTCCTTGCGCAAGCGCGTCTCCAGCGCCTGCAGGGCATCGGCGTTCAGCACTGGCGCCAGCTTCAGCCAATCCAGCACCGCGTCGGTGCTGGCGCGCGGCGTGCAGGCCTGCAATGCAGCCATGACGGCAGCCGCGGCGTGGGTCGTCGACAGCTTCCAGCCTGTCTCGTCGCGCAGCTCGACCCCGGGACGCAATCCGCGCGTAGCCAGCAAGGCACTGATGCGGCGCGTGAGGCCGCGGTCACCGGCAACCAGAGCCACCGGCACGCGACCGGCGTGCACGTGGTGCAACACGCAGGCGGCGGCGCGCTCGGCCTCGTCCTCCGCGTCGGTGGCCTCGTGGCAGACGACGTCACCACGTGGCCCGTCAAAGGGCAACTTCAGAAACGTGACCTGCTCGAACAGACGCTCGGCCAGCGTGCTGGTCAAGAGGTCGATTTGCAGGCCGGGCACGATGACCAGCGCATCCAGTCGCGCGGCCACGCGCGGCTCGAACAGCACGTCGCTGGCGTAGTCGGAACTGCCAACCCAGGCGATGGCGATGTGGGTCACCACGGCCTCCAGCGCCAGCGGGCCCTGGGCCGTGGCGGGCAGCGCGGCACGCGCCTGGGACATCCAGTCGGGCCTCAAGGCTGGTGGCAGGCTGGCGGCCAGTGGCGCCATCTGTGCGGCCAGCTCCAGCAGGGGTGCCGTCAGCAGGCGGCGCTGCGCCGCCTGACCCGCGGCATCCAGCAAGCCGGCGGCGGTCAGCCAGTCGCGCCCGTGCTGACCGCTCCAGTCGTGCGGCCCGGGCATGAAAGCGCCCAGGCGCTCGGCCCAACTGCGCGTGGTCTCGAAATGCGGCGCAAAGCTGTCGGGAAACTGGAGCGCCCACAGGCGCTGTACCAGCGGCAGCAGCTGCATGTAGGGCAGCAGCACCACGCTGCGCGCGGGGTGCGCGGCCTGATCCACCAGGGTAGCCGCGACGCGCGCCAGCAATTCCTGCCAAGCGCCCCATGCCGCGTCAGTGCCAGGCGCAGCCTCAGATGGAGCCATGACGACGGACACTCCTGAGGCAATCGGGAACAGAGATCATGATGGCATCGGCTTTCTGTCAAAATCACCTGGACTTTAGCCGCAGCCGCGGCGCAGCCTCCTGCAAGGAATCCAACGCATGGCCAGCGAACTGATCAAACATGTGAGTGACACCTCGTTCGAAACCGAGGTCCTGAAGTCCGACAAGCCAGTGCTGGTCGATTTCTGGGCCGAGTGGTGCGGCCCCTGCCGCGCAATTGCACCGACGCTGGACGAACTGGCCGCCACGTACGACGGCAAGCTGCAGATCGCCAAGGTCAACGTCGATGACAACCGCTCGGTGCCGGCCAAGTTCGGCATTCGCGGCATCCCGACGCTGATGGTGTTCAAAAATGGCCAGCTCGCCGCCACCAAGGTGGGTGCGCTGACCAAGGCACAGCTCACGCAGTTCATCGACCAGCAACTGGCCTGATGCTCCCGCGCCGCGGCACCGGTGGCGCGCTTGGTTTTCCTGCCATAATCAAGCTTCGTTGACTGGCGCGCGGGTGCGCGCCAGCCGGCGCCCGGTCACACAGGGCGCCCACGGCAGCCGTCCCGTCCGGACTTTGCCGCTCTCCCCCGATCCATTTGCCGTGCCTCTTTCCCGCGCCCGACCCGGCCTTGCCGGTCGAGCGTTCAACCGCACCAGCCACACCCCATGCACCTGAACGAACTCAAAGCGCTGCACGTCTCCGAACTGCTCAAGCAGGCCGAGGAGCTGGAGATCGACAACGCCAGCCGGATGCGCAAGCAGGAGCTGATGTTCGCCCTGATCAAGAAGCGCGCCAAGGCCGGGGAGCAGGTGTTCGCCGACGGCGTTCTCGAGATCCTGCCGGACGGCTTCGGTTTCCTGCGCAGCCCCGACACCAGCTACACCGCGAGCACCGACGACATCTACATCAGCCCGAGTCAGGTGCGCCGCTTCAACCTGCACACCGGCGACATGATCGAGGGCGAGGTGCGAATTCCCAAGGACGGCGAGCGCTATTTCGCGCTGACCAAGCTGGACGCCGTCAACGGCGACGCACCGGAGAAAAACAAGCACAAGGTGATGTTCGAGAACCTCACGCCGCTGTTTCCGCGCGAGCAGATGCGCCTGGAGCGCGATGCGTTCAAGGGCGACGAGAACATCACCGGCCGCATCATCGACGTGATCGCTCCCATCGGCAAGGGCCAGCGCGCGCTGATCGTGGCGCCGCCCAAGAGCGGCAAGACGGTGATGATGCAAACCATTGCGCACGCCATCGCGGCCAACTACCCCGACAGTCACATGATGGTGTTGCTGGTGGACGAGCGCCCCGAGGAAGTCACCGACATGCAGCGCTCGGTCAAGGCCGAGGTGATCGCCTCCACCTTCGACGAACCGGCCGCGCGCCACGTGCACGTGGCCGAGATGGTGATCGAGCGCGCCAAGCGCCTGGTCGAGTTGAAGAAGGACGTGGTGATCCTGCTCGACTCCATCACTCGTCTGGCGCGCGCCTACAACAACGTCGTGCCCTCATCGGGCAAGGTGCTGACCGGCGGCGTGGACGCCAACGCGCTGCACCGGCCCAAGCGCTTTCTGGGCGCGGCGCGCAACGTCGAGGAAGGCGGCTCGCTCACCATCATCGCCACCGCGCTGATCGACACCGGCAGCCGCATGGACGAGGTGATCTTCGAGGAATTCAAGGGCACCGGCAACAGCGAGATTCACCTGGACCGGCGCCTGTACGAAAAGCGCGTGTTCCCCAGCATCCAGCTCAACCGCTCGGGCACCCGCCGCGAGGAGTTGCTGCTGGCCCCCGAGGTGCTGCAAAAAACCCGAATCCTGCGCCAGTTCATGTACAACATGGACGAGATCGAGGCGATGGAGATGGTCATCAAGAGCATGAAGGCCACCAAGACCAACGTCGAGTTCTTCGACATGATGCGCCGCGGAGGTTGACCGTCACCGTTGCCTCGCCCACCGGCCGACGCTTCGCCTCATCGCTCCAAGGCGCATCACCGGCCCTCAAGCCACGGCGGACGTCGGCACGGCCCACTCCGCCACCACCGGAATCTCCGGTCGCAGGGCAAGTCTCCGACTGGGCATTCGCTTACAATAGCAGGTTTCGTGGAAAGTACGCCGGATGGGCCGGCGCGGCTGCCGCAGTGACCCCCAAGGATTTCATCATGCGTGAAGGCATTCACCCCGACTATCGCGAAGTGTGCTTCGTGGATCTGTCCAACGGTTTCAAGTTCGTCACCCGCTCGTGCGTCAACACGCGCGAAACCGTGAAGATGGACGACGGTCGCGAATTGCCGCTGTTCAAGCTCGACACCTCCAGCGAATCGCACCCGTTCTACACCGGCACGCAGAAATCGGTGGACAACATGGGCGGCCGGGTCGAGAAGTTCCGCAACCGTTTCGGCAAGGTCGCCCGCTGATCAGGCGCGGCAACCGGGCTCAGGCCAGGAAGGGCAGCACGGGTCCACCGTGCTGCCCTTTTTTCATGCCCGTCGGCTGCGATACTTGTCGCTTTTGACGGGATACACACGGTGAATCAGCCCAGTCCAGCTCTCGTCACCGAGGAAGCGGCGCGCCGCCTGCCCCGCTGGGCCCTGCTGCTGCTGTGCGTGGCGTACGTGATTCCGGGTTACGTCGGGCGCGATCCTTGGAAAAGCGCCGATGTCGCCGCCTTTGGCACGATGCTGGAGTTGCAAGCCAGTCCCTCGTGGGCCAATTGGTGGCATCCGAACCTGATGGGTCTGCCGGCCGATCCCATGGCCCTGCTGCCCTACTGGCTGGGCGCCTGGGCGTTGCAGCTGGCGCCAAGCTGGGCGGCGCCAGAACTGGTGGTGCGCGTTCCGTTCATTCTGATGCTGATGGGCACTCTGGCTGCGACGTGGAACGCCGTGCATTGCCTGGCCCGGCATGCGGGTGCACAACCGGTCGCCTTTGCCTTTGGAGGCGAGGCACGCGCTCCGGACTATGCCCACGCCCTGGCCGATGGCGGCCTGCTGGCCCTGATTGCCTGCCTCGGCCTGGCGCAGTTCTCGCATGAAACGACGCCGGCGCTGGCGCAATTGTTTTTCGGGACCGTCGTCTTCTACGGCCTGGCTGCCCTGCCATTCCGGCCGGTCGCTGCGCCACTGGCCCTGCTGCTGGGCCTGCCGGGTCTCAGCCTGTCCGGTGCACCAACGACCGCGTTGATCTATGGCGGTATCGCCGCGCTGTCACTGCTGCGGCCGGCGATCGGGTATCTGACGCCGCAGCGGCGCTGGCGCGCGTTTGCCGTGCTGACGTTCATCACGTTGGGCTGCGCAGTGCTGGGCGTGCAGGCCGAACTGCTCAGTTGGCAAATCGAGACGCCGCCCGCGAGTTGGCAACACTGGCGTGCGGTTGGTCAGCTGTTCCTTTGGTTTACATGGCCTGCATGGCCGCTGGTGTTGTGGTCACTCTGGCGGTGGCGCAACCAGTTGCGCCACCTCGACCAGCACCGGCATCTGGGACTGCCACTGTTGATCGCGAGCGTCCCGGTCATTGGCACCATTTTCACGGCCCCCGGCGATCGGGCCCTGCTTCTGGCCCTGCCGGCGCTGGCCGCGCTGGCAGCCTTTGCTCTGCCCACGTTCAAGCGAAGCGTAGCGGCCCTGATCGACTGGTTCACGGTGCTGTTCTTCACGGGCTGGGCAATCGTGATCTGGGTGGTTTGGATTTCGCTGCAGACCGGAGTTCCGGCCAAACCCGCGGCCAACGTTGCCCGGCTCGCGCCGGGATTCGAATCCGTTTTCCAGTGGCCGGCGCTGCTCGCGGCGCTGGGCGCAACGGCGGCCTGGATCGCGCTGGCGCGCTGGCGAACCGCGCGTCAGCGCGCCGCGCTGTGGAAGAGCCTGGTCCTTCCTGCTGCGGGCGCCACCTTGTGCTGGATTTTGCTCATGACCTTGTGGCTGCCCGCGCTCAACTACGCCCGCAGCTACGCGGCGCAGATGCACGCGGTGCATCGCATGATCGGAGACGTGCCCTGCGTGCAGGTCCATGGCCTGAGCGCGGCGCAGGTCGCTGCGGTGCGCTTTCAGGGCGGATGGGACACCGTACCGGCACTTGGACCAGGAACCTGCCCGTGGATGCTCGTCGACGTCGATGCGCAGACCAGCCTGCCGGCGGCGGTGTCCATGACGCAGTGGCATCGTGTGGCCGACATTCAGCGGCCCACCGGGAAGGACGATGCCCTGCTGGTCTATGAGCGGATCGGAGTCCCGTGAACGTCGGCGCAACCACCCGAGCGATCACGGTCGAGGCATTCGATTCAGGACTGGCGCAAATACGATCGCGCCAGTTGCCTGCGCTCGGCAGGACCCAGACCGAGCCGGCGGCTCAGATAGGTATCGAGACCGCCCTGCTCCCGGTCGATGCTTTCGAGCGCGGATTCGAGAAATCCCCGTTGCACGCGCCAGAGCACGTCGAACACCTCCGGCGGCAGCCGCTTATCAACGGGCTCCGGCAGGCGATAGAAGTGGTTGGTCAGCAGGTAGTCGCGCATCACCTGCGCGCGCGGCACATCCAGCGCCAGCAAGATCATGGCCGCGGCAAACCCGGTTCGATCCTTGCCCGCGGTGCAATGGAACACCAGCGGCTCGTCGTTCTCCAGCAAGTGGACGAACAACTGTTCGAAGCGCGCCGCGCTCCCGTCCACGAAGTCGTGGTAGAGCTCCTGCATCAGGGTGACCGTGCGCTGCGCCGTCAGAACCTGACCGGCCTCCAGTATGGCGCGAATCTTGTCCACCACCGTGGGCTCGATCGGCAATCGATGCAACTGGATATCGGGCAGATCGTAGTGAGCCAACATACGCTCACCCTCACCGCGAAAATCGAACACGCGCCGGATGCCGAGCGTTCGAAAGACATCGGCGTCGTCGCTGGTCAACCCCGCGAGGTGATCCGACCGAAACAGTGTGCGCCAACGCACCGCCGGCCCGGTCACGCTGCGATAACCGCCCAAGTCGCGAAAATTGCTGGCGCCGGACAGACCCAGGGAGCGTGATGGAGAACTCGGTTTCAAGGTGAACCCACTCAGGGACACTGGCAAGACCATGATTCTCGCCCCGAAACGCGTCCGCCAATGACACCGCGCGCGGGTCGCGCATTCCGCCCCGGGCCTGCGCGACCTGGCATGCGGCGCCCCTTCAATGCACGGCGCGCCTCGCCCCGACACCGATCGGCGCGGGCGCCAGGTTGGTGATGCGCTTGAACAGCTCGGCGTAGCGATTGTCTGCACCGCTCCACGGGTCGCCGTTGCGCGCAAAGTCCCGATTGATCGCCTCCCACTCGCCGGGGCTGAACAGGCGGCGCGCAGCGGGCAGGATATGGCGTTCCTCGACTCCCAGATGCACCCATTCGTCCGCGATGTACGAACGCACCGCGTCACGAAAACCCGCAAAGCCCGCCGCTCCGGCCTGCACGTAGCTCACCAGCGCGCGATCCAGCCGGCTGGTCATGGGGACGGCCTCGCGGTGCTCAGCCTCGAGTTGATCCAGATAGCGGTCGAGTTCGCGCGTCTTGGTACGCAGCAAGGCGAAGATCTGGTTTTCCTTCGGGTGGTGTACCTTGTCGGGCACCTCGGCGATGTATTCGATCATGCTTGCGAGCAGCGTGAAATTGGGCTCCACCTGACCGGACTCGATCCCATTCACGACATGGGTCAGGCCATTGAGAATCGCCGCGATGGCCCGGTGTTCGTTCTGGATCGAATCGATCGCTGCAATGCGAGCGTTCGGCACCGGCTCGTGCGCGCCGCTTGGCGCGTCCTCGGTCACCACGGCCGAGCCAGAGGTCGATCCGGCACCCAGCCAGCCATCGAGCCTCCCCCGATCGCGCAGCAACTCGGCGCTGCCCCCCGAATAGACGATGCGCCCCCTCTCGAGCACCAGTGCATTGCGCGTGATCGGCAGGATCTGACGGGCGTGCTGCTCGACCAGTATGACCGCCATGCTCCCCTCGGACACCATCTGGTGGATGATGTGCAGCAACTCCTGCGCGATCAGTGGCGCCAGCCCCTCCAGGGGTTCGTCCAGCAGCAGCATCCTGGGGTTGAGCATCAGCGCGCGACCGATGGCGAGCATTTGCCGCTCGCCACCGGAAAGTTGGTTGCCCATGTTGGATCGGCGCTCGCGCAGTCGCGGAAACATCTGGTAGACGCGGTCGACCGTCCAATGGCCGGGGCGCGCCACGACCGTGAGGTTCTCTTCCACGGTGAGCGACTCGAACACGTCGCGCTGCTGCGGCACCCAGCCAAGACCGAGTTGCGCGCGGCGGTGGCTGGGCATCCGGGTAATGTCCTGGCCATCGAAGAAGATCTTGCCGCGCCGCAGTCGCGTCGCTCCCATCAGTGTGGTGAGCAAGGTGGTCTTGCCCATGCCGTTGCGACCCAGCAGCGCCAGGCTGCCACCGGCCTCGACGACAAACGACTGGTCTTCGAGCACGATGGCGTCGCCGTAGCCCGCCCAGACGCCTTCCACTCGCAGCAGCTCAGGCATGGGCTTCTCCCAGATAGACCTCGCGCACGCGCGGGTGGGTGGCAATGACCTGTGGCGTGTCCTCGACCAGCACGGCGCCCGAAACCAGCACCGAGATGCGCTCGGCGAAGCGGAACACCAGATCCATGTCGTGCTCGATCAGCAGGATCGTGACTTCGCGCGGCAACTGCGAGATCACGTCGAACAGCTCGCGGCTCTCGCTCGTCGGCACGCCGGCAGCGGGCTCGTCGAGCAGCAATACCCTGGGCCGCTGGGCGAGCGCTAGCGCGATCTCGATCAGCCGCTGGCGGCCATACGCCAGGTTGCGCGTCAGCTCGTAGGCATCGGCCAGCAGCCCCAGGCGCTCGACGATCGATGCCGCCTCGTCCACCGTTTCCCCTCGCTTTGCCAGCGGATTCCACCACCGCATGCCCTGGCCCTGGCGCTCGGCCACCGACATGGCAACCGACTCGAGCACCGTCATGTCCGCAAACAACTGATTGATCTGGAACGTGCGCACCAGCCCGCGCCGGCAGCGCACGTGCTGCGGCATGCGGGTGACGTCCTCCTCCATCAGCGTGACCCGCCCCCCGGTCGGCGCGAGGTATCCGGTCAGCAGGTTGATCAGCGTGGTCTTTCCTGCGCCGTTGGGCCCGATCAGGGCGTGGCGAGCGCCCGCCTCCACCGACAGGTTCACGCGGTCGGTGGCCACGAAACCGCCGAACGTTCGCACCAGATCGTGGGTCTGCAACACGACGCTCATGCAGCGCTCCCCATTTGGCGGTTGGCTGCGCGCTGACGCCTCGCCTCGATCCATTTTTCTGCCGTGCCGAGGATGCCCCCGCGCGCGAACATCACGAGCAGCACCAACGCCAGGCCCAGCCAAAACTGCCAATATTGCGGGTTCAGGTCCGACAGGAAGTGCTTGGCCACGATGAACACGATGGCTCCGATCAGCCCGCCGTAGAGCCGCCCGGTGCCGCCCAGGATCAGAATCAGCAGCAGGTCGGCGGAGTTGTCGAACCCGAGCACGGCCAACGACACGAACTGGTTGGTCTGCGCCAGCACGGCACCCGCCACCCCAGCGTACGCCGCGCCCAAGGTATAGATCGCCACCAGGCGATGATTGACCGGCACGCCGAGCGCCGGCATGCGCTGGACATTCATGCGGATGCCACGCAGGCTCTGGCCGAAGGGCGAATGCACGACGCGCCGCGCCACCCAGAACAGCACGAACAGCACCACCACCGCGTAGATATAGCCGACGCGCCCGAACATGTCGAACTCGAACAGCCCGAGCACGGGCTTGACATCGATGCCCGGAATACCATCAACCCCACCCGTGATGTCACTGAATTTGTTGGCCAGCTCGTACAGCATCAGAGCCACGCCCAGCGTCACCATCAACCGCGCCAGATCGCTGCCGCGCAACAACAAGAAACTGCTCAGAAAACCGAGAATCCCAGCGAACACTGCCCCCAGCACCAGGCCCAGCAACGGGTCACCGATGCCCCGAAGCCCCAGCAGGCCCACGGTGTAGGCTCCGACACCGAAAAACGCCGCGTGGCCCAGCGAAATGATGCCGGCATAGCCGAAGATCAGATCGAGCGAAAGCGCGAACAGACTGGTGACGGCGATCTGGCTGAGGAGCAGGTAGTTGCCCGGGAACAGAAAATACGCGGCGATCGGCAGGCACCAGAACAGATACTCGAGCGGCTTCCAGTGGGCCGATCGGCGAAAGCGCTGCAGGTGCTCGTTGGCCACGGCTGCTTGCGCGGGGGCGGCTGGGGCGAGGGGTGAACTTGGCATGTCAGCGCCTTATTGGTGGGCGCGGCCAAAGAGCCCTTGCGGCCGAACGATCAGGATGACGACCATGATCGCGTAGATGATGAACGCGCCGATCTGCGGCACGTAGTACTTGCCGGCCACATCCGCCACCCCCAGCAGGAGCGCGGCCCACAACGAACCGAGGATGTTGCCTCCGCCGCCCACGGTGACGACGATCAGGAAGTACACCAGATACTTGACCGGAAACTCCGGGTCGAGCCCCAGCATCTCGACACCCAGCGCACCACCGAGGCCCGCCAGCGCCGAGCCCAGCGCGAACGTCAGCATGAACACCCGGCTCACGTCGATCCCCAGGCCGCGCGCGGTGCGCTGGTTGTCGACCGAGGCGCGCAGCCGGGCGCCGAACGACGTGCGGATGACCGACCACTGCAGCAGCGCGGCGACAACGATACCGGAGATCACGAGGAACAGGCGATAGACGCCGATGTCCACTCCCGGCAAGTGAATCTGTCCCGACAGGAAATCGGGCAGGTGCAGCGGCTGCTGGCGCGCGCCGAAAAAGTAGTGGGTCGCCGCCACGGCCATGAACACCAGGCCGAGCGAGAACAGCACCTGATCGAGGTCCGACGCCTCGTACAGGCGTCGATACAGGGTGCGCTCGAGGATCACACCCACCAGCGCCGGGATCACGACCGCGAACGGAATCGTCACCAGAAACGGCACACCGTAGTCGTTCAGCAGCACGACGCACACGTAGCCTCCCACCATGGCGAACACGCCATGCGCCAGGTTGACGAAGTTCATCAACCCCAGCGTCACGGACAGACCGACGCTGATGAGAAACAGCAACATGCCGAAGGCGATACCGTCAAAAATGATTGTCATAGCGGTTCAGGTGATGGCCGTTCATCGGTGCGCGCGTCCATGCGCACGTCACAGCGGACCGATTGAATCGTGGACCGGGTCACTTCCCGGCCTTGCCGGGATCCTTGACTGCCTCCAGCGTCGCGAATTCGACGTTCTGCAGCACGCCGTCAACGCGCTCGAGTTTGCGGATGTATTCGTTCTGGACGACGTCGCGTGTCTCGGGGTCGATCTGGATCGGGCCGCGCGGACTCGTCCATTTCATGCCCTTGGCCGCTGCGATGAAGGCGTCTCCGCTGGCGTCGCCCTTGGTCTTCTCGAGTGCCTGGTAGATCAGGTGCATGCCGTCGTAGCCGCCCACGGACATGAAGTTGGGCCGGTCCTTCGGAAATGCCTTGAGGTAAGCCGCCACGTACGCCTTGTTCTCGGGTGAATCGTGCGCCTGCGAATAGTGGAACGCGGTGATCAGCCCGAGCGCCGAATTGCCCATGGCGGCCAGTTCGTTCTCGTCGGTCAGGTCGCCCGGGCCGATGGCCTGGATGCCCGCCTTGTCGAGTCCGAGCTCGCGAAAGCCCTTCATCAGCGCGACCATGGAACTGCCCGGCGGCACGAACGTGAACATGGCGTCGGGCTTGATGTCCTTGACCCGCTCGAGGTAAGCCGCATAGTCGGCCGTGTTCACGGGTGTGCGCACTTCGCCCACGACCTTTCCGCCGAGTTCGCCGAAGGTCTTCTTGAACTGCGCCTCGGCGTCATGGCCGGGACCGTAATCGGCGACCAGCGTGTAAGCCGTCTTGATGTTGTTCGCCGCTGCCCACTTGGCCATTGCCCAGGAACCTTGCGGCAGCGTCATGGAGACGCGCACGATGTAGGGCGACTTTTCCGTGATCGACGAGGTGGCCGCGTTCATCACGATCATTGGCACCTTGGCCTGCGTGGCCAGCGGCGCCGCGGAAAACGCATTGGGCGTGAGGTCGAAGCCAGCCAGGATGTCCACCTTGTCGTTGACCAGCAGTTCCTGGGAAACGCGCTTGGCCACCGCCGGTGCCATGCCGGTATCGTCCTTCACAATGAGCTTGATCTTGCGGCCCGCCACGGTGTCGCCGTGCTGGGCCATGTACACATCGATGCCGTGCTTGATCTGCTTGCCATAGTCGGCGAACGGACCGGACACCGACAGGACCAGTCCGATGGTCAGGTCCTTGGCCTGTGCCAGCGCCACGCCAGCGAGCGCGCTGGCCAGCAGCGTCGCCTTGATCACGGTTTTGATGAATCGCATGAATGTCTCCTGGTGAAATCCATTGGCAATCGATTGTGCACGCCGCCTCACGCGCCGGCCGATGGCGGCGCACGCATGAATCGGCCGAAGTAGGTGGCGAGTTCGTTGGTGGCGGACAACGGCAGCACGTGCGCCACGTACTGATCGGGGCGCACCACCACGATGGCGCCGTCGCGCCCGATGCCGCGCCGCTCGAAGATGTCGTCGCCGGACAGGGACGCAAACACGTTCTCGTGGTCGATGAGCTGCCACGGTCCCACGCGCGGCTTGAACACCGGCGGAACGCAGGCGATGTCGACCTCCGCGTGCGCCTGCTGGTAGATGACCTTGACATCGAAGCGCGCATTGGCATCGAAGCCCGCAGGGGTGTACAAGCGCACGGGTGAATCGGCGCCATCGTCCAGCCAGGCGGCCAAGGCGCTCGTGGCCGATGCGGTGCCGGTGCCGGCCGCATCGGCGAACACGTAGAGCCGCCAGCGCCCGTCCGCCCTGGCCTGGTGACCCAGGTGCAGCGGCCTGGCGTCGGCCACCCGCATGACGCGCGCCGACTTGAAGCGCTTGCCGATCGGAAAGCCCGCCGCCAGGTGCTGATGACGCGTGTCGCCCGTGATCAGCGAGGGGCCGTATTGCGTCATGAAGCCCTGCGCGAACTCCGTGATCTGCGCGTAGGCCGCCTCGACCTCCTTCGGACTGCCCAACTGCTCGGGCGGCGTGGCCATCACGGTTGACCAGCGCTTGTCGAAATCGATGATGTCCTGGCCAATCACCTGCCGTTCGGCGGAGTAGGTGGACAGCAGGCTCTCGGGGCTCCGGCCCTCGAGCACGTGCGCCAGCTTCCAGCCCAGGTTGAAGCCGTCCTGCATCGACACGTTCATGCCCTGCCCGGCCTTGGCGCTGTGGGTGTGGCTGGCGTCGCCGGCAATGAACACGCGCGGCGTGCGCCGGCCGACCTGCGAAAGCGGCACGTCGTCGAAGCGATCGCACACGCGATGCCCGACCTCGTACACGCTGAACCAGGCGACGTGGCGCACGTCGAGCACGTACGGATGCAGGATGGCCCGCGCCTTGGCGATGCATCGCTCGACCGTGGTCTGGCGCACGCTGGAGCGACCATCGGACGCGACCTCGCCGAGATCCACGTACAGGCGGAACAGGAACCCCCCTTCGCGGGGAATCAACAGGATGCTGCCGCTGGCGCTGGACTGGATCACGCACTTGGTGCGCACGTCCGGAAAATCGGTCTCGGCCAGCAGATCCATCACGCCCCAGGCGTGGTTGGACGCTCCGCCGGCAAACGTGCAGCCGATGGTCGCGCGCACCCGGCTGTGCGCACCGTCGGTGCCCACCACGTACTTGGCGTGCACCACGCGCTTTTGGCCCTTCATCTCGCCGGTGCCGTGCACCAGCGTCACCGTGACGGGGTGATGGCCGCTGTCGGCGACTTCCAGATGCTCGAATTCCAGCCCCCAGTCGGGTTTCATGCGCGTGGGCGAGCGCTCCATCACCTGGGCGAAGTAATCCAGCACGCGCGCCTGGTTGACCAGGATGTGCGGATATTCGCTGATGCCCTGCTCGTCCTCGGCCTCGCGCGAGGTGCGAACGATGCGCGCCGGATCGGCGGTGTCGGGCTTCCAGAACACCGTCTGCGTCACCTCGCAGCCCTCGGCGACGATCTCGTCGGCAAAACCGAACGCCTCGAACGTCTCGACGCTGCGCTTCTGGATGCCGTCGGCCTGACCGATCTCGAGGCGCCCCGCGCGGCGCTCGACGATGCGCGTCGTGATGCCCGGAAACTGCGACAGCTGCGCGGCCAGGATCATGCCGGCGGGGCCGGCCCCCACGATCAGCACATCCACCCGCTCGGGCACCTGCTCGGGGCGATCGACGCCGACGCCCGCCGCCGGCTGGATGCGCGGATCGCCGGAAATATAACCGTGGTGATGAAACTGCATGAGTGCCTCCGTCGCAGCGCTGCGCTGGTCAGCGGACGGGTGACGGGCCGCGAAACCGCCCGCCACCGGCTGCCCAGAGGTTCACTTGCCTTCCTTACCCGGATCCTTGACGGCCTCGAAGGTCGCGAATTCGACGTTCTGCAACAGGCCATTCACCCGTTCGACCTTGCGGATGTACACGTTCTGGATGATGTCGCGCGTCTGCGGATCGATCTGCACCGGGCCGCGCGGACTCGTCCACTTCATCCCCTTGGCGGCACCCATGAAGGCCTCGGCTGCGGAGTCGCCCTTGGTCTTCTCCAGGGCCTGATAGATGAGGTGCATGCCGTCATAGCCGGCCACAGCCTGGAAATTCGGGCGATCCTTGGGATAGGCCTTGACGTAGGCTGCCACGAAGGCCTTGTTTTCGGGCGAATCGTGTGCCTGCGAATAATGAAACGAGGTGATCATGCCCAGCGCCGCGTCGCCCATGGCCGCCAGTTCTTCCTCGTCCGTGACGTCACCCGTCGCCAGGGCCTTGATTCCGGCCTGCTCCAGTCCTCGCTCCTTGTACCCCTTGGCCAGCGCCACGCCGTCCTCGCCGTTGGGCACGAAGAAAAACACCGCATCCGGCTTGGCATCGCGCACGCGCTGCAGGAAAGGCGCGTAGTCGGGCGTGTTCACGGGCGTGCGCACCTGGCCGACGATCTTGCCGCCCAACTCCTTGAACGTCTTCTGGAATGCGCCTTCCGAGTCGTGCCCCGGGCCGTAGTCGGCCACCAGCGTGTAGACCGACTTGACGCCGTTGGCCCAAGCCCAGCGTGCCATCGGCGCCGTGTCCTGCGGCAGGGTCATCGACACCCGCACGATGTTGGGAGACTTCTCGGTGATCGACGAGGTGGCGGCGTTCATCACCACCATCGGCACCTTGCCCTGGGTCGCCAGCGGCGCGACCGAGAAGGCGTTGGGCGTGAGCGTGAATCCGGCCAGGATGTCCACCTTGTCGTTGACCAGCAGTTCCTGCGCGTGCCGCTTGGCCACGGCCGGCGCGATGCCGGTGTCGTCCTTGACGATGAGCTTGACCTTGCGCCCGGCCACCGTGTCGCCATGCTCGGCCATGTACAGGTCGATGCCGTGCTTGACCTGCTTGCCATGCGCGGCGAACGGGCCGGACATGGGCATGACCAGCCCGATCGTGAGGTCCTTGGCCTGCGCGACGCCGAAGCTCGCTGCGGCCGAGATTGCCAGCGCCATCGCGGCCAGTTTTCCAACGCGTTTCATTTGAAGTCTCCTGGGGAACAAAAGGGGGGACGGGTTCTGGTGGCGATGTCCGGCCTCAGGCGGCCAGTTGCCGCTCGAGCCGGTGCAGCACCTCGTAGCACGGCAGCACCTGTGCCACGCCGGCATTGGGTTCGCGGCCTTCGCGAATCGCCGCGAAAAACTCGCGATCCTGCAGTTCGATGCCGTTCATCGACACGTCGACGCCAGACACGTCGATCGACTCGTCCTTGCCGGTGAACAGGTCGTCGTAGCGCGCGATGTAGGTGGCCGTGTCGCCGATGTAGCGGAAGAAGGTGCCCAGGGGACCCTCGTTGTTGAAGCTCAGGCTGAGCGTGCAGATGGCCCCGTTCGCCGTCTTCAGCTGGATGCTCATGTCCATGGCGATGCCCAGCTCGGGGTGGATCGGGCCCTGCACGGCGTTGGCCTGCACGATCGGGCTGCCCGCCTGCCAGGCGAACAGATCCACGGTGTGCGCGGCGTGGTGCCACAGCAGGTGGTCGGTCCAGCTGCGCGGCTGGCCCAGCGCATTCATGTTGGTGCGGCGGAAAAAATACGTCTGCACGTCCATTTGCTGGACACGGAACCGACCTGTGGCGATCCTGCGGTGCACGTACTGGTGGCTGGGGTTGAAGCGGCGGGTATGGCCGACCATCGCCACACGGTCGGCCTTCTTTTGGGCAGCGAGCACGGCCTGGCCGTCGGCCAGTTTGTCGCACAACGGGATCTCCACCTGCACGTGCTTGCCGGCCTCAAGGCACTGGATGGCCTGGGCGGAGTGCATCTGCGTGGGGGTGCACAGGATCACCGCTTCGACCTCGGGAAGCGCCAGACTTTCGTCCAGGTCGGTGCTCACGTGCGCGATGCCGTACTTGCGGGCGATCTCCT
>CAZGOL010000002.1:42372-53913 GCA_964527755.1 uncultured Ottowia sp. | reverse complement strand
TCCAGCGCCACCAGGTGCTGGCCGTTGTCGGCCTGCAGCGTGGTGCCGTTCAGGCTCGGGTTCTCGGCGATGAACAGCGCGCAGCGCGCCACGTCGGCCGGATCGAGCGGCTGGCGCAGCAGGTTGACGCGGCTGGCGCGCTCGAAGTTGTCCGGCGTCTGCGGCCCGCTCAGGTACATCAGCCCGGGCGACAGGCCGCACACGCGCACCCACGGCGCCAGTGCCTGAGCCTGCAGCGCCACGGCCTGCGCCAGGGCGAGCTTGCTCACCGTGTACGAGAAATAGTCCGGGTTGAGGTTGTGCACTTTCTGGTCGAGCACATGCACCACACTGTGGCGGCCCGCCGTGGCCGTGCCCGCTTCGGCAAGCGCGGCGGCCAGCCCGCCGGCCAACAGCAAGGGCGTGGCCGTGTTCGTCAAGAAATGCCTGAGCAACCCGTCGGTGTCCGCCGACATGGCTTCGTCAGCTTCGAAAACAGAAGCATTGTTGACGATGCAGTGGGGCAGGATGCCGACCTGCTCGCGCACCGCCCGCAGCAGGCGGGCCGCCGAATCGGCTGCGGCCAGATCGGCCGAGACGAGGTGGCAGACCCGCCCGAGCGCCTCGACGTCGACACGCAGCGCGCGGGCGGCGTCCAGCGAATGGCGATGATGCGCCACGACGTCCCAGCCGGCGTGCGCGAAAGTCAGGGCGATCTCGCGCCCGAGGCGGCGCGCGGCGCCCGTCACCAGCACGGTACGGCGTTCGGACGGGGCATTGACGGCGGCGGCGGTCACGGCCGTCATTGTGGCAAAACCGGGGCGCACCCATGCCCGACAATCCACGCGTGCTCACCCCAGATCCCACACCCTCCGGCCGCTCGCCAGCGCTCGCACGGCGCATCGCCGCCGCGATCGAAGCCGCCGGCGGCTGGTTGCCGTTCGACCGCTTCATGCAGGAAGCCCTGTACGCGCCCGGTCTGGGGTACTACGCGCACGGCTCGCCCAAGTTCGGCCAGCTGGCGCGCGACGGCAGCGATTTCGTCACCGGACCCGAGCTCTCGCCGCTGTTCGGCCGGACCCTGGCCGTGCAACTGGCCGAGGCGCTGCGCGCCACCGGCACCGACGAGCTCTGGGAGTTCGGCGCCGGCACGGGCGCGCTGGCCGAACAGGTGCTCGGCGAGCTGGGCCGCGTGGGCCAGCGCGTGCGGCGCTACACCATCGTCGACGTATCGGGCAGCCTGCGAGCGCGCCAGCGTGAACGCCTGGCGGCGTACGGCGCGTTGGTGCGCTGGGCCGATCACCTGCCGCCCGCCATGACCGGCGTGGTGCTGGGCAACGAGGTGCTCGATGCCATGCCGGTGCAACTGCTCGCGCGGACGGACGGCACCTGGCACGAGCGCGGGGTGGTTTTCAGGGAAAATCCCAATACAGGCATTGACCAACAAGCCGGAGCAGCTATCGATTTTGAAGCGATCGGGTTTGCGTGGAGCGATCGACCGACGCCCCTGCGGCCACCCGTCGAGATCGAAGGCGGGCACGACTTCGTGACAGAAATCCACCCGCAGGCCGAGGCGTTCATCCGCACGCTGGGCGATCGGCTGCGGCGCGGCGCCGCCTTCTTCATCGACTACGGTTTCCCCGAAGCGGAGTACTACCACCCGCAGCGCCACATGGGCACGCTGGCCTGCCACCGCGCACACCGCATGGACGACGATCCGCTGGCCGACGTGGGGGACAAGGACATCACCGCCCACGTCGATTTCACCGGCATCGCGCTGGCCGCCCAGGACGCCGGGCTTCAAGTGCTGGGCTACACCAGCCAGGGGCGCTTCCTGCTCAACTGCGGCATCACCGAGCGCCTGCAGGCCGTGCCGCTGGTGGAGAGCACGCCCGCCGTCAAGCTGGTGGCCGAGCACGAGATGGGCGAGCTGTTCAAGGTGATCGGGCTGGCGACGGGCGATGGCTGGGCTGCCCGCGGATTCGCGGCTGGCGACCGCTCGCACCGGCTTTGAAGGCGCGCCGTGATCCGCTGGCTGATCGTCGTCTTTTTCGCGCTGGTGCTGATCAACGGCCTGGCACCGATCCTGCGCAAGTTCGGCCTGGGCCGGCTGCCGGGCGACTTGCACTTTCGGCTGTTCGGTCGCGAGTGGTTCATCCCGCTGGCGAGCACCGTGGTGCTGAGCCTGCTGGCCGCGCTCATCGCGCGCTGGCTCTGAACACGAAAAAGCCACCCGCAGGTGGCTCGGCGTGCCGGGGCGGATGGCCTCAGGCAGCGGTCTGGTCGTCCACGCTGGCGCCCGGCGCATTGGTGATGCACGACTGGATGCCGCCATCGCGCGCGGCGGCGCTGGAGTACATCTGGCTCTGGCCGATCACCTCGCCGTTGCGCGCCTTGAGCGTGAAATAGGGCGAGCCGTCCTTGGCCGTCAGGCGATCGTAGTGCGCATCGGCGCCCCCGTTTTTCTTGACCGACTCGATGCCGTTGACCGCACTCGCCTTGGCCTCGTACATCTCGCTGGTCAGGATCACCTGGCCATTGGCGGCCAGCAGGTTGAAGTGGAACTTGCCGTTCTTGGACTTCTTGAGCTCGAACTGGCCTGCCATGACTTCTCCTTGATCCGTGGTGGAAAAACCGCATTGTGACTTCGCCAGCCGCACGCGCCATCGGTGCCGCGTCGCGCCGTGTGCGGGAATGCACTTCGCCGCTCCCAAGTGATGGATTGGCGCAACACCAGGTCAGTGCTGGATCGGGCGTCTGGATCGGGCGATCGACATCAGCATGCCCAGCGCCAGCCCCAGCGTCACCAACGCCGTGCCGCCGTAGCTGATGAAGGGCAGCGGTACACCCACCACCGGCAGCAGCCCACTGACCATGCCCATGTTGACGAAGGCGTAGGCAAAGAAGATGGTGGTGAGCCCCGCCGCCAGCAGGCGCGTGAACAGCGTGGGGCCGTCGGCGGCGATCAGCAGGCCGCGCACGATCAGGAACACGAAGCCGACGATCAGCGCCAGGTTGCCGACCAGCCCGAACTCCTCCGAAAACGCCGCGAAGATGAAATCCGTCGTGCGCTCGGGGATGAACTCCAGGTGCGTCTGCGTCCCCTGCATGAAACCCTTGCCGTACAACCCGCCCGAGCCGATCGCGATCATGCCCTGCAGGATGTGGAAACCCTTGCCCAGCGGGTCGCGCGTGGGGTCCAGCAGCGTGCACACGCGCTGCCGCTGGTACTCGTGCAGCACCACCCAGTCGACCCCGTCGGCGCACAGGCTGTCGCCCAGCGCCACCACCACGGCCACCAGCGCCGCGCCGACCAGCACCGGCGGCAGCACCAGCTTCCAGGGCAGGCCGGCGAAGAAGATCACCGCCAGGCCGGCGGTCAGCACCAGGATGGCGGTACCCAGGTCGGGCTGCTTGACGATCAGCGCCACCGGCAGCGCCAGCAGGGCGAAGGCGGCGAGAAAATCGAGCGCGCGCGTCTGGCCCTCGCGCCGGTGGAACCACCAGGCCAGCATCAGCGGCATGGCGATCTTCATCAATTCGCTGGGCTGCACCACCACGCCCACGTTGAGCCAACGCTGCGCGCCCTTCTTGCTGACGCCGAACACGGCCACCGCCACCAGCAGCGCCAGCCCCAGCGTGTACAGCGGCACCGCCAGGTTCATCAGTCGCTGCGGCGGCACCTGCGCCACGACGAACAGGATGCCGCCGGCCACCAGCATGTTGCGCCCGTGGTCGGCAAAGCGCGTGCCGTGGTCGTAGCCCGACGAATACATGGCCAGCAGGCCCGCCGCCGCCAGCAGCAGCACCGCCAGCAGCAGCAGCAGATCGAAGCCGCGCAACATGGGCGCAACGCGCTGCCACGGGGAAGGTTTGTCGAACACGACGGCCATGGCCCGATTATCCGGCGCGCCCTGCCGTAGCATCGGCGCATGCCCGCCACCCACCTGCTTTACCTGCACGGTTTTCGCTCATCCCCGCAATCGGCCAAGGCCAGGCTCACGGCCGCGCGGGTGCGCGAGCTGGACCCCGGTGTGCACTGGTGGTGCCCGCAGCTGCCGCCCTCGCCGCGCGCGGCGGCGGCATTGATCGAGCGGGGCATCGCCGGCTGGCCAGCCGCCCGCATGGCCGTGATCGGCTCCTCGCTGGGTGGCTTCTACGCCACCTGGGTGGCCGAGCGCCAACGCTGCCGCGCGGTGGTGCTCAACCCAGCCGTCGATCCGGCGCGCGACCTCGCGCGGCACATCGGCGAGCAGACCGCCTGGCACGATCCGTCGGTGCACTTCGACTTTCGCCCCGAATACGTCGGCGAGCTGCGCGCGCTCGACGCGGGCCCGCTGGCCGATCCGGCGCGCTACCTGGCCGTGATCGCCAAGGGCGACGAGTTGCTCGACTGGCGCGAGATGAGCGCGCGCTATGCCGGCGCCAACCAACGGCTGCTGGAAGGCGGCGATCACGCGCTGTCGGATTTCGGGTCGCTGCTGGACGATGTGCTGGCCTTTGTCGGCCTGCGCGGGGGCGCCTGAGCGCGCCGGACTTCGCGGACCCGCTTCGGCTCCGTCGCGCGCGAAAACGGTCACCGTTGATGGGAGAATCGGGCCCATCCATGCACATCCTGTTCGACGAGGCCGGCAAGTTCCTGTCCGGCCGCATCCTCTCCGAGACCGAAACCTCCGCCCAGGTCGAGCTGGATTCCGGCAAACGCGTGAAAGTCAAGGCGGTCCAGCAATTGCTGCGCTTCCAGACGCCCGAACCAGCCGAACTGCTGTCGCAGGCACAGGCGCTGGCGGCCGAGATGGACCCGGCGCTGGCGTGGGAATTCGCGCCCGAGGACGAGTTCGATTTCGCCGCGCTGGCGGCCGACTACTACGGCGCGCGTCCGACCGCGCCCCAACAGGCCGCGGCACTGCTGGCCCTGCACGAGGCGCCGCACTACTTTCGCCGTGCCGGCAAGGGGCGCTATCGCAAGGCGGCCGCCGACGTGGTGGCGCAGGCGCTGGCGGCCATCGAGAAAAAGAAGCGGATCGCCACGCAGATCGACACCTGGGCCGGCGCGCTGGCGGCGGGCGAATGCCCGCCACCGATCCGCGCCGAGCTCTACAAGATCCTGTTCAGGCCCGACAAGAACGCTCCCGAGTACAAGGCCGTCGTGCAGGCCGCGCGCGCCACCGCCATGGCGCCGCTGGCGCTGCTCACGCGCGCCGGTGCCATCGCCTCGGCCTACCAGTTTCACTGGCAACGCTTTTTGTTCGAGAACTTTCCCCGCGGCACCGGCTTTGCGCAACTGGCGGTGCCGGCAATCACCGACGAGTTGCCGCTGGCGGCGGTGCAGGCGTTTTCGATCGACGATTCGCAGACCACCGAAATCGACGACGCGCTGTCGCTGCAGGGCCTGGGCAGCGGCAGCGTGGTGCTGGGCATCCACATCGCCGCGCCCGCGCTGGCGATCCTGCCGGGCCACGAGATGGACGTCGTCGCGCGCGCGCGCCTGTCGACGGTCTACATGCCCGGCCACAAGATCACCATGCTGCCCGATGCGGTGGTGCAGGCATTCACGCTGACCGCGGGCCAGGCCGTACCGGCGGTGTCGCTGTACGTGACGCTGGACGAGGCGAGCCTGGAAATCGGCTTCGCCGAGACCCGCCTCGAGCGCGTGCCCATCGCGGCCAACCTGCGCCACGACCAGCTCGACGCGTTGGTCACCAGCGACTGGCTCGTTCAAGCCCCGGGCAATGGTCAGGATGCCCTGCATGGGTTGCCAATCAGGCGAGAGCAGCTCTCGTTTTTGTATCGCCTGGCCCAGCACCTGAAGGCGCGGCGCGAACAGGTGCGCGGTCGGCCGGAAACCGTCACGCGTCCCGATTACACCTTCCGCCTGGCCGGCAACGACGGTGCCGAGCCGACCGGTGACGAGCAGGTCTCCATCACGGCGCGCCAGCGCGGCGCCCCTCTCGACCTGATGGTTTCCGAATTGATGATTCTGGCCAACAGCCACTGGGGCGAATGGCTCAAGGGTCTGGGCGTTCCCGCCATCTACCGCAGCCAGGCCAGCCTGCTGCCGGGCATCAAGGTGCGCATGGGCACCAAGGCCCTGCCCCACGCTGGCATTGGCGTGGCCAGCTATTGCTGGAGCACCTCGCCGCTGCGCCGCTATGTCGATCTGGTCAACCAGTGGCAGATCATCGCCGCCGCGCGCCACGGCACGGCCGCCGCGCTGGCCGCGCCGTTCAAGCCCAAGGATGCCGAGCTGTTTGCGATCATCAGCGCGTTCGACGGCGCCTACACCGCCTACAACGCGCACCAGGCGGCCATGGAGCGCTTCTGGACGTTGCGCCATCTCGAGCAGCAGGACATCACCGAACTGACCGCCACGCTGCTGCGCGAGCAGACCGGCGGCGCCTGGCTGGTGCGCGCCGACGAGTTGCCGCTGGTGTTCTCGGTGATGGGCGCGCAGGCGCTGCCGCGCGGCACGCGTGTTCGCATCCGGCTGGGCGCCATCGACCTGATCGCGCTCGACGTGCACGGCAGCGTCACCGAGGTGCTGGCTGCCGACGGCGCGGCCGGCGACGACGAAGCCGGCGACGAGGACGACACCGCGGCCGGCCCGCTGGCAATCGCGGTGGACGTGAACGAAACCGAAGGAACGCCCGCCGCCCCATGAACCACGCGCTGCCCCAATCGTTTCGGTCGCTCAGCACGATGCAGTGGGCGCTCGCCGTGTCGGTGCTGGTGCATGCCGTGCTGGTCACGGTGCGCTTCGTCGATCCCGAGGGTTTCAAGCGGGTGTTCCAGGACAACACGCTCGAAGTCGTGCTGGTCAACGCCAAGTCCGACGACAAGCCCGTCAAGGCGCAGGCGCTCGCCCAGCACAGCCTGGCCGGTGGCGGCGACGCCGCCGACAAGCGGCTGGCCAGCACGCCGCTGCCCCCCAGCGCGCGCGAATCGTCCGGCGAGGCGGCCATCGACGAAAACCAGCGCCAGATCGACCGCATGCTCCAGCAGCAGGAGCAGTTGCTCGCCCAGGTGCGCCAGCAACTGGCCGCGCTGCCGAAAACCGATTCGCGCAAGAGCGACGACGACCCCGAGGCGCGCGCGCAGCAGCAAAGGCGCCAGCAGCTCGAGCGGCTGCTGGCCGTGATCGAAACGCGCGTGAAGGAAGAAAACTCGCGCCCGCGCAAGCGCTACCTGAGTCCGGCCACGCTGGGCACGACCTACGCCCAGTACTACGACGACATGCGCCGGCGGATCGAACTGCTGGGCACGCAGAATTTTCCGCACGTGGCCGGCCGCAAGCTGTACGGAGAGTTGCTGATGGCCCTGTTGATCAACCACGACGGACGCATCCTCGACGCGCGCGTGGTTCAGGGTTCGGGCAACCGCGTGCTCGACCGGCTGGCCGAGGCGATCGCGCAGAAGGCGGCGCCCTTCGGTCCCTTCACGCAGGCGATGCGCCGCGACACCGACCAGTTCGACGTCACCGCGCGCTTTCGCTTCACGCGCGAGCAAACCCTGGAGACCACGCTGCAGGCTGACGAGCTCGGCGCCGTCACCGGCGGAGGGCGCTGATGCGCCTGCTGGCGCGCTGGCTGCTGCTTGCGCTGGCGGGCGTGCTGCTGCTGCAGATCTTCTTCGTCGGCCGCATCGCGCTGATGGCGTGGGTCGATCCGCAGTCCACCACCTTCGAGCGCTCCGAAGCGTGGCGCCTGGCGCGCAGCGGGGAGTTGCGCTGGAGCCAGCAATGGCGAGACTACGATGACCTGTCGGACCATCTCAAGCGCGCCGTGATCGCGTCGGAAGACGACAATTTCGCCAACCACGAAGGCGTCGACTGGGAAGCCATCGAACGCGCCTGGGAGCGCAACGCCAAGGCGCAGGAAGCGGCAACTCGCCGCGCCGCCGAGAACCGCCCGGTCGCACCGGTGAAGATCCGCGGCGGCTCGACCATCACCCAGCAACTGGCCAAGAACCTGCTGCTGTCGGGCGAGCGCACGCTGCTGCGCAAGGGCCAGGAGCTGATGCTCACTTTCGCCCTGGAGCGCCTGCTCACCAAGCGCCGCATCCTGGAGCTCTACCTCAACCACGTCGAGTGGGGCAGCGGCGTGTTCGGCGCCGAGGCGGCGGCGCGCCACTACTTTCGCAAGAGTGCCGCACAACTGTCGGCCTGGGAGGCCGCGCGCCTGGCGGTGATGCTGCCACGCCCACGCTATTTCGAGCAGCGCCCGCGTTCGGGCTACCTGACCCAGCGCGCCAGCACCATCGTCGCGCGCATGCGCGGCGTCGAGCTGCCATGAGAATCCTCGGCATCGACCCCGGCCTGCGGACCACCGGCTTCGGCGTGCTCGACACCGCCGGTCCGCAGCTGACCTATGTGGCCAGCGGCGTCATCCGCACCGCCAGCGCCGCCCAGGGCGACCTGCCGGCGCGCCTGAAGCTGCTGTTCGACGGCATCCGCGAGGTGGCCGAGCGCTATCAGCCCCAAGTGGCGGTGGTCGAGATCGTCTTTGTCAACGTCAACCCGCAGGCCACGCTGCTGCTCGGCCAGGCGCGCGGCGCGTGCGTGACGGCGCTGGTGGCCAGCGAGCTGTCGGTGGCCGAATACACCGCACTGCAAATGAAGCAGGCGGTGGCCGGCCACGGCAAGGCCGCCAAGGCGCAGGTGCAGGCCATGGTGCAGCGCCTGCTGCAATTGCCGCGCGCCCCGGGCCCCGACGCCGCCGACGCGCTGGGGCTGGCCATCACCCACGCGCACGCGGGCAGCACGCTCGGCCGGTTGCACGCCGCAGGTCTGGAGCGAACCACCAGCGCCATGTACCGGCGACGCGGACGCTGAGCTGCGCGCAGCGACCCGACACGGCGTGTTGGGCACAATCGCCGCCCATGCCGATTTCCACTGCGCGCCGCCCCATCCTGGTCGTGCTGCTGGTGCTGCCCTGGTTGTGGCCCTTCACCTCGGGCCCGCGCGCCGGTACTCAGCCGCTGCTGGTCTCGATGGCGGCCGCCGCGCTGCTGCTGGCGCTGTGGCCGACGCGTGGCGAACGGGCAGCGGCGCTGCAGTGGATCGTCCCGGGCTGGGTGCTGGCGGCAGCCATCAGCGGCGCGCTGGCGTTGCTCCAGTACTTCGATCTGGAGGCGCCGCTGTACCCCTGGGTCAACCAGAGCGAGCCGGGCCGCGCCTTCGCCAACCTGCGCCAGCCCAACCAGCTCGCCACCCTGCTCGTGATCGGTCTGCTGGCACTGCGCACGTGGTCGCAGACCCGCGCACCGGCGCGCCGGTGGGTCGGGCCGCTGGCTGCACTGCTGGTCACGGCGCTGGCGGCCACCGTCTCGCGCGTCGGGGCCGTCGAACTGCTGGCCATCGCGGCGCTGGTGCTCGCGTGGGCGCGTGCGGGCGGCCGCTGGCGGGCCCCGCTGCGACCCATCCTGACGCTCGGATTGGGGTATCTGCTGGCCATCATCGCGCTGCCCTGGATGGCACAGCAGATCGGCCCGGGCGTGCACGCCGGCAGCCTGCTCGAGCGCCTGCGCACCGGCGACAGCCTGTGCGGCGGCCGCCTCACGCTGTGGGGCAACGTGCTGCACCTGATCGCGCTCAAGCCATGGACCGGCTGGGGCTGGGGCGAGCTGGCCTGGGCCCACTACATGACCCTCTACGACGGGCCACGGTTTTGCGCCATTTTGGACAACGCGCACAACCTGCCACTGCACCTGGCGGTGGAGCTGGGTCTGCCGGTGGCGCTGCTGACCTGCGGCGCTCTGGCGTGGGTCGTCTGGCGCGCGCGGCCCTGGCGCGAGCAGGCGCCCGAGCGCCAGCTCGCCTGGGGCGTTCTGCTGGCCGTCGCCGTGCACAGCCTGGTGGAATACCCGCTCTGGTACGGGCCGTTCCAGATCGCGGTGGCGGTCTGCCTGTGGTTGCTCTGGCGCGCCGGCCCGGCAACTCCGGCACGGTGGTTCGCGTCACGGGCGGGCGGCCTTCGGCTGGGCGCCACCGCGGTGCTGCTGGCCGCCGTCGGGTACGCCGCCTGGGACTACCGCATCGTGAGCCAGGTCTACCTGCCGAAGGAACAGCGCGCGGCCGCCCACCGGAGCGAGCCGCTGGCCGCCGCACGCCGCTCGTGGCTGTTTGCCGATGCGGTGCGCTTCGCCGAACTCACGACGCACGAGGTCAAGCCCGACAACGCCGCGTGGATGCTGACCACCGGCGAGCAACTGCTGCATTACTCACCCGAGCCGCGCGTCATCACGCGGGTCATCGAGAGTGCACACCTGCTGGGCCGCGACGATCTGGCTCGCGCGCACGCCGAGCGGCTGCGCGCCGCCTTCACGGACGACTGGCGACGCTGGGCGACCGACCACGCGCCCCTGCTCCAGGAAATCGGGGCCGCCGGGCGCGGGGGCGACCGGGGCCTGGCGGACCCTGGGCGTTCGATGCCGGGACCCGGCCGATGACTCACCCGGGGCGGCGCAAGGCACCGAAGCCGAACAGGGCCAGCAGGCCACCGACGATCATCAGACCCCAGTCGGAAAGCGTCGGGATCGACGCGGCGGCCAGGGGCGCGGCGCCAATGTTGAGGGTCGCGTTCGCGCCAGGTCGCAGGTTCGCGGCGTTGCCGGTGAACTGGCTGTCGTCGTAGGTGTAGGCTCCCACCACGTTGCCCGTGACGGTGAAGGTCATGGTGCAGGTGCCGCCGGGAGCCAGCGCGATTGCGGTCGCGTTGAGGTTGGCTGGCGCGCCGAAGACCGGGGCGCCGCAACCCGCGGTCGTCACCGTGCCGTTGGCCAGGGTCAGTCCGGCCGGCAGCGCGTCAGTGAAGTTCAGCCCCGACAGCGCGCCCGGAGTCGGGTTGTGAAGGGTAAGGGTCAGCGAGGTGTTGGTACTCGCCGGGATGCTGGCCGCGCCGAAGGCCTTGTCGACCGTGAACCAGGGAAACGACCAGCTCGAGTTCCAGCCATCGCCCCGGTTGCCGTGCGCCTGGTTGACGAGCGTGACCGACGCCACCGGCCCGTTCCCCAGAAGGAACGTGCCGCATCGGGCGGTCCGCCAGGCGTCACCCGGATCCGGGTTGTTCGGCCTGCAACCGTCGCCCACGGGGGATCCGTAAACGGTGTTCAGCGTGTTGCCGACGACGGTCATCGCGTCGTTCTTGGAGACCGTGGTCACCGTCAGCGGCGCGCCGACCTGGACCCAACTGGCATCCAGTCCAGTGGCGTGAAAGTACGGAGCGAGCAGGGGAGCGCTGAACGTCACCTGCATGGTCTGCCCGCTGTTGGCCCGCGCGATCAGGAAGACCTGCGGTCCCGGGCGGGTGTATCCAGCCACCGGGCCAGGCGCCTCGGTCAGGTAGTCCCAGGTGAACGCGCCCACCATCTCCGGCCAGCCATGGGGCAAATCACCCGGGATCGAGACGCCGGCGCTGGCGGCCGTCGTGGTCACGGTTCCCGTCACGCCGCTGGTGCCGAACACGAGCTGCAGGCTGCCGCTGTTCACGCCCGTGATCCCGCCGCCGGGCGGCCCGAGCGGTACGTCGTACGGCACGATGTCGGTCAGCGGCTGGAACTGGGCGG
>CAZGOL010000002.1:0-42272 GCA_964527755.1 uncultured Ottowia sp. | reverse complement strand
GGCCCGAGCGGTACGTCGTACGGCACGATGTCGGTCAGCGGCTGGAACTGGGCGGCGGCCCCAAAGGGCAAGGCCACGCACGCAACGGCCATCGCGCAGCGCAATCTGGAGCCCAGGCCGCGGTGGCGCGCGCGATGGTCGATGGCCGGCATGATCACTCCTCCTGCACGAGTCTGGTTGCGCTCGGATTATCGCCGGATCACTACTTAAGTGTAGCGAATTGCAATATAAATCCCAAAATAATGCACAAACCGAGCGATGCGCCCGGCGTGCGCTCTCGATCTGGGGGTCACGGGTGGCTTCGACGCATCCGCCATCGCCACGATGATGACGGTCGGCTGGCGTGCAGCCCCGGTCGGGCGCGACCGGGGCGGCGGACTCTAGCGGCCCGGCGCCACGAAGTGGCCCGACTTGCCGCCGCGCTTTTCCAGCAGGCGCACGCCCGTGATGGTCATGCCCCGGTCCACCGCCTTGCACATGTCGTAGATGGTCAGCAACGCCACCTGCACCGCCGTGAGCGCCTCCATTTCGACTCCGGTCGGGCCAGTGACTTCCACCGTTGCATGGCAAAAAACACTTGCAATGCCCGCCTGATCCGCCGAAGCAGCTTCGAAATCGATAGCTACCCGCGACAGCGCCAGCGGATGGCACAGGGGGATCAGCTCGCTCGTCTTCTTGGCCGCCATGATGCCCGCAACCCGAGCGACGCCGAGCACGTCGCCCTTGCTGGCGCTGCCCGCCTCGATCAGCGCCAACGTGGCCGGCTGCATCTCGATGCGCCCGCCAGCCACCGCGACTCGGTGCGTGGCGGGCTTGGCGCCGACGTCCACCATGTGGGCCTGGCCCTGGGCGTCGAAATGGGTGAGGGAAGAAGCTGACATGTCGGGCAGCCCACGCTGGGCACATTGAACGTGATGGTGATTTGGGCATCATAGGGGCACCCGCCACTGGCGCCATGGCGCGCCCCGCACGCCGCACCACCATGACCTGGCCCGCCCTCCGCCCGCTGCGCGCCATCCGGCACGCCGCGCTGCCCGTGCTCCTGGGGCTGCTGGGCCTGGCGAGCACGCCCGCGCCGGCACAGGACGCGCCGCCCGCGCGCGGGCTGCCCTCGCTGGGCGACGCGGGCGAGATGACGACGCTGGAAGAGCGCAAGCTGGGCGACACCATCATCCGGGAGCTGTACCGCGACCCCGACTACATCGACGATGCGATCGTGGGCGAATACGTGGACGGCATCTGGCGCCGGCTGCTGGCGGCCGCGCGCGCGCGCGGCGAGCTGTCGGCCGAGCTCGACGAGCGCTTTGCCTGGCAGGTGTTGCTCGGTCGCGACCGCACCATCAACGCGTTCTCGCTGCCCGGCGGTTATCTGGGGGTGAACCTGGGGCTGGTGGGGGTGGTCACGTCGCGCGCCGAACTGGCTGCCGTCCTGGCGCACGAGATGAGCCACATCACGCAGCGGCACATCGCGCGCCTGTTGGGTCAGCAAAGCCGGCAAACGCCGCTGCTGGTGGCGACCATGGTGCTGGGCATGATCGCCGCCAGCAAGAACCCGCAGGCCGGCGCGGCGGTGGCCATCGGTGGGCAGGCGGCGCTGCTGCAGCAGCAGCTGAACTTCTCGCGCGACATGGAGCGCGAGGCCGACCGCGTCGGTTACGCGGTGATGACGCAGGCGGGCTTCGCGCCGCAGGGCTTCGTCGGCATGTTCGAAAAGCTGCAGGCGGCCAACCGCATCAACGACAACGGCGACTGGCCCTACCTGCGCAGCCACCCGCTGACCACGCAGCGGATCGCCGACATGCAGCAGCGCCAGCACGACCTGGCGGGAGGCCCGGCGCAGCCCGTCGACCTGGAGGCGTCGCTGGTGGCCGCCCGCGCGCGCGTTCTCGGGCGCCCGGGAGTGGACGTGCTGCGCGCCTGGGCGGACGAGCCGGCACAACCCGGTTTCGCCACCCTGCCGCTGGCGCGCCGCGCCGGGGTGCTGTACGCGGCCGCGCTGGCACAGGCCGAGCTGCGCGATCTGCCGCGCGCGCTGGCGCTGGCCGCGCAACTGGCAAACCTGCTGGGCGGCGATCCGAATGCGCTGCGCCAGGCGCGTCTGCTGCAGGCCGAGTTGAGCCTGGCGGCCGGTCAGCCCGAACGCGCCCTGGCGCTGCTGCCCACCGAGGCGCGCGCCGCCGCGGCCGATGCGCAGGGCCAGCACGGGCGTGCCGCGCTGCTGCTGCGCGCGCAGGCGCTCACGCGCACCGGGCAAGCGGGCGAGGCGGCGTCGAGGCTGCGCACCTGGGTGAGCGACCACCCGCGCGACGCCGGCGCCTGGCAGGCGCTGGCGCAGGCCGAGGGCGCGCTGGGTCAGACGCTGCGCGCGTTGCGCGCCGAGGGCGAAGCCCAGATGGTGAACATGGACTACGTGGCAGCGGTCGACCGCTGGCGCGCCGCTCAGGACTTCGCCCGCCAGAACCCGGGCAGTCCCGACTCGCTGATCGAAGCCAGCATCGTGGACAGCCGGCTGGGCCAGGCGCAGGCCGCGTTGCGCCAGCAGCGACAGGACGAGATCAAACGCCGCTGAACTGAAGGCAAATCGGGCCTTTCCCCTTGAATGGCCTGCCAAGTCAGCTATCAAAAACAAAGTGAATGGCGCGCCACCGGCGAGCCGCGGCTCAAGCCACCACGCGGTCGATCAGGATCCCCAGCAGCGAATACAGCAGCGAGCCGATCAACGCGGCGCCGAAGCCAGCCACGTGAAAGCCCGACAGCAGGCCCGAGGCGGCCCAGAACATCAGCGCGTTGATCACGAACAAGAACAGGCCCAGCGTGAGCAGCGTGATCGGGATCGTCAGCACCACCAGCACCGGGCGCACCAGCGTGTTGAGCAGGCCGATCACCAGCGCCGCCAGCAGCGCCGAGCCGAAACCCGCCACGGTCACGCCGCCGTACAGGTAGGCGATCAGCAGCAGCGCGGCCGCCGAGAGCAGCCATTTGAGGACGAGGCGCATGCCGGCAGCTTAGCGCATCGCCTGCCGCGCCCGCATCAGGCGGGTGCCTTGGCCTGCAGCACGCCGCGGCGCATCTGGTCGAGCTCCATGGTCTCGAACAGCGCCTTGAAGTTGCCCTCGCCGAAGCCCTCGTTGCCCTTGCGCTCGATGAATTCGAAGAAGATCGGGCCGAGCTGGTTCTCGCTGAAAATCTGCAGCAGCAGATTGTTGTTGCCGCCATCGACCAGGATGTTGCGCGACTGCAGTTCGCCGAGCGGCTCCTTCAGGTCGGGGATGCGCTTGGGCAGCAGTTCATAGTAGGTTTCGCTGGTGTTCAGCAGCTTGATGCCCGCCATCTGCAGCGCATCGACGGTGTGGTAGATGTTCTTGCTGGCCATCGCCACGTGCTGCACGCCCTCGCCCTTGTACATGTCCAGGTACTCCTGGATCTGGCCCTTCTGGTCGTTGCCTTCCTCGTTGATCGGGATGCGGATCTTGCCGCAGGGGCTGGTCATGGCCTTGCTCTTGACGCCGGTGGCCTGGCCCTCGATGTCGAAGTAGCGCACCTCGCGGAAGTTGAACAGGCGCTCGTAGAAACTGGCCCACTCGTCCATGCGCCCCTTGTGCACGTTGTGCGTCAGGTGGTCGATCACCGTCATGCCGAAGCCTTCGGGGTTGACCGCAGCGGCTCCCTCGATGCCGGGCAGCGGATAGAAGTCGACGTCGTAGAAGCCGATGTTGCCGATGTCGCCCTGCTTGGCCCCGTTCTTGCCGCGCCAGCGGTCGATCAGGTAGATGATCGAGTCGCCGATGCCCTTGATGGCGGGAATGTTCAGCTCGCCCGGCCCGGCCTGGCCGGCGTAACCCCAGGCCCCCAGGCGGATGGCGCGCTCGTAGGCGGCCTTGGCATCCTGCACGCGAAACGCGATGGCGCAGATGCTGGGCCCGTGCAGGCGCGCAAAGCGCTGCGCGAAGCTGTCGGGTTCGGCGTTGATGATGAAGTTGATCTCGCCCTGGCGATACAGCGTCACGTTCTTGTGGCGGTGCCTGGCGACCGCCACGAAGCCCATGCGCTCGAACAGCTCGCCCATGGCCTTGGGATCGGGTGCGGCGTATTCGATGAACTCGAAGCCGTCGGTGCCCATGGGGTTGTCCCAGGCGCTCGACGTGGATGGGCTGGTGCTGGCGGGGGTCATTGCGGGGTCTCCTTCGTGTGCGCGCCGGAAAAATGGCGAATCGTTCACTGTAGGCCGGATACCGTTCAGCTTTTTGGCGTTCTTGATGTTTGTCAAGCAAAATCGCGCAGGAAAACGCCACGTCATCTGCGCATTGCGCGCAAGTCGTGCACCGCAGCCGGCCAATCAGCGATATTCCGGCCCAATGATTTTCGATACCCCCTAAGATCGCACCACGATGACCCAGCCCCCGCTCGACAAACTCGACCGCGCGATCCTGCTGCGCCTGCAGGCGGATGGACGCGACACCTGCGAGGCGATCGGCGATCAGGTCGGCTTGTCGGCCAGCGCCGTGCTGCGGCGCATCCGGCGGCTCGAGCAGGTCGGGGTGATCGAGCGTTACGTGGCCCTGCTGCGTGCCGAGGCGCTGGGCCTGGGACTGGTGGCCTACGTCACCGTGCGGCTGGAAAAGCACCAGGATCACGGCAAGCGCAATCCGATGGACGAGTTCCGCGCCAGCGTGCAGGCGTGGCCTGAAGTGGTGGAGTGCATGGCGCTCACCGGCGAAATGGACTTCCAGTTGCGGCTGGTGGTGCGCGACATGAACGCGTACTCCAGGTTCATGATGGACACGCTGCTGCGCCACCCCGCCGTGCAGGACTGCAAGACCAGCTTCGTGATGGACCGCGTCAAATCCACCACGGCGTTGCCGCTTTGAGCACATTTGGGCGTTTGTCGATACCGGACAAGCCATGACAGCTATCGCATCGATAGCAAATCACCCGCCGACATGGATCCCGGTCCGTTTGGACTGGCAACTCTAGGGTTAACCCCTAAACTGGGGTGCATGGAAAACCTCGGCAACCCGCAACCCGCTGCGGCCTCGCCCGCCCCGCAACCGCGCACCCGCGCCTCGGCGCCGCGCGTTCCGATCCGCGAGATCGGAGCCCGCTATCGCCCGCAGATCGTGCGGCACCTGGTGGGCCTCGATGAGCACGACCGCTACCTGCGCTTCGGACACGCCGCCACCGACGAGCAGTTGAGCGCCTACGTGGCCGGCATCGACTTCGAGCGCGACCAGGTGTTCGGCATCTTCAACCGTAAGCTCGAACTGATCGCGATGGCCCATCTGGCGCACCCGCTGGACTACGCGCAGGTGCGCAGCGCCGAGTTCGGCGTGTCCGTGTCGCCCCACGCCCGCGGGCGCGGGTACGGCCGCCTGCTGTTCGAGCGCGCCGCGGTGCATGCGGTCAACCGTGGCATCGGCACGCTGTACATCTACGCGCTGAGCGAGAACGTGGCCATGCTGCGCATCGCCCAGCGCGCCGGCGCGGTCATCGAGCGCGCGGGCCCCGAAAGCCAGGCGCGCGTGCGCCTGCCGGCGGCGAGTTTTCGCAGCGTGCTCGATCAACTGGTGGCCGAGCAGGTGGGCCAGGTGGACTACTGGCTCAAGAGCGAGGCCGCGGTGCTGCGCGGCGCGGTCGACCCCCTGCAGCAGGCGCGCCGGCGCCGTGGCGGCCGGGACGGCGGTTCGCACCCGCGCTGAACCCACCCTGCGTTGCGGTGGTTCCGGCAGTTCCGCTATCCTCCGGTGCACGCAACCACCGCACGTCCTGCACCCACCAACCTTGCCCGACCCCTACCCTGCGCGCCCCGCGGAGCGCGAAGACAAGCGCAGCCTGCTGCGCAAGCTGATCGAGTTCATCCGCCCCGGGCCCGACTCCACCGACGAGCTGATCGAGACCCTGGCCGAGGCCGAGGACAAATCGCTGATCGACGCCGAAAGCCGCGTCATGCTCGAGGGCGTGCTGCGCCTGTCGGACCAGAGTGCGGGCGACGTGATGGTGGCGGCCCCCCGCATGGACTTGCTGGACATCGACGCACCGTATGAAGAACTGCTGCGCCAGGTCATCACCACCGCGCACTCGCGCTTTCCGGTGTTTCAGGGCGAGCGCGAGAACATCATCGGCATTTTGCTGGCCAAGGACCTGCTCAAGCTGCAGCGCGCGCCCGAGCTGAACCTGCGCACCCTGCTGCGGCCGCCGGTGTTCATCCCCGAGAGCAAGGGCCTGAACGATTTGCTGCGCGAATTCCGGGCCAACCGCAACCACCTGGCGATCGTGGTCGACGAGTTCGGGCGCACCGCCGGGCTGGTGACGATCGAGGACGTGCTGGAGGAGATCGTCGGCGAGATCGAGGACGAGTTCGACATCGAGACCGACGAGGGCGACATCTTCGCGCTGGCCGACCGCACCTGGCGGGTGGCCGGCAACACGCCGCTCGAGCGCGTCAACCAGGCGTTCGATGTCGAACTGGGGGTCGACCCGGACAGCGACCTGGATGTCGAGTTCGACACCATCGGCGGCCTCATCGCGCACGAGATGGGCCATGTGCCCAGCCGTGGCGAGCGCTTCAGCCTGGGCGGGCTGGATTTCGTGGTGCTGCACACCAAAGGCGGCGCGGTGCGCTGGTTCAAGGTGTCGCGCACGCAGCCAGACACCCACTGATGCGCCTCGTCCACTGGCTGGCCTCGCCCCCCGCGGCACTGCTGGCCGGCGTGGCGCAGGCACTGTCGATCGCCGACCCGTGGAGCGGTCAGCCGCACTGGTGGCTGCAGGTCCTGAGCCTGGCGTGGCTGGTGTGGCAACTCATCCACCGCGCCGAGCGCCAGGTGTCGTGGAGCGCCAGCACCTGGGTGCAGCGCGAAACCGGCATCCCGTGGCGGCGCGCGCTGCTGTTGGCCTGGCTGTTCGCCCTCGGCTGGCTGGCCGGCACGTTCTGGTGGCTGTTCATCTCGATGCACACCTACGGCGGGCTGAACGCCCCGCTGGCGGTCGGCGCCGTGCTGGCGCTGGCGGGCCTGCTGGCGCTGTACTACGCGGGCGCCGGCGCCGCCTTCAGCGCGTTGGCCAATCCGCGCGTGCTCGCGCGCCGACCGGTGCTGTCGGCGCTCGCGTTCGCCGCCCTGTGGACTCTGGCCGAGCTGGCGCGCGGGCAATGGCTGAGCGGCTTTCCCTGGGGCGCGGGCGGCTACGCGCACGTCGACGGGCCGCTGGCGCTGCTGGCACGCTACGTCGGCGTGTACGGCGTCGGTTTCGTGGCGGCAGCGCTGGCGGCGCTGCTGGTCCTGGCGCCACGCGTACGCTGGCAATCGACGCGCACACTGGCCACCGCGCTGGTTCTGCTGGTGGCTGGCGCCGGCCTGTGGGGCTGGCGCCATTGCGATCTCGGCGGGTGCACCGCGGCGGGCGCACCCAGTCCGCTGATCGGCGAGGTCGCGCTGCTGCAGGGCAACATCCCGCAGGACGAGAAGTTCGTGGTCGGCACCGGCATCACCGAGTCGCTGCGCTGGTACGGCGAGCAGTTGCAGGCCAACACCGCGCCGTTGGTGCTGGCGCCAGAGACCGCCCTGCCCGTGCTGCCGCACCAGCTGCCCGAAGGCTACTGGAGCGCGCTGGCGGCGCGCTACGCCCGCCCGGGGCAGGCGGCGCTGCTGGGCATGCCGCTGGGCGACAGCCAGGCGGGCTACACCAACTCGGCCATCGGGCTGGCGCCTGGACAGGCCGTGCCCTACCGGTACGACAAGCACCACCTGGTGCCGTTCGGCGAGTTCATCCCGCCGCTGTTTCGCTGGTTCACCAACCTGATGAACATTCCGCTGGGCGACTTCGAGCGCGGCCCGCTGGGTCAGGCGACGTTCGCCTGGCGGGGCCAGCGCCTGGCGCCGAACATCTGCTATGAAGACCTGTTCGGCGAGGAACTGGCGGTGTCATTCGCCGACGCGGCGCGCGCCCCGACGGCGCTGGTCAACCTGAGCAACATCGCCTGGTTCGGCGACACGGTGGCCATCGATCAGCATCTGGCCATCAGCCGCATGCGGGCGCTGGAATTCGAGCGCAGCGTGCTGCGCGCCACCAACACCGGCGCGACGGCCATCATCGATCCTCGCGGCGAGGTGACCCACCGGCTGCCCCGCCTGACCCGCGGCGTGCTGAAGGGAACCTTCGAGGGACGCACGCACATCACGCCCTACGCCAGGTGGGTCGCGCGGACCGGACTGTGGCCACTGTGGATCGGCTGCCTGCTGGTGGTTCTCGTGCACCTGACGCGGCGGCCGCGCGGCTGAAGCGCCGGCGCGCGTTGCCGCGCGCCCCTGATGCACAATTGGCCCCCTATGGTCGAGTCCTTTTCCTACGAGCAACTGATCGCATCCGGCGAGGGGCGCCTGTTCGGGCCCGACAGCGGCCGCCTGCCGCTGCCGCCCATGCTGATGTTCGATCGCATCACCCACATCGACAGCGAGGGCGGTGCGCATGGCCTGGGAAAGATCGTGGCCGAGCTCGACGTGCGACCCGACCTGTGGTTCTTCGACTGCCACTTCCAGGGCGACCCGGTGATGCCCGGCTGCCTCGGGCTGGACGCGATGTGGCAGCTGATCGGCTTCTATCTCACCTGGCTGCGCCTGCCGGGGCGCGGACGCGCGCTGGGTGCCGGCGAAGTGAAATTCACCGGTGAAGTGGGCCCCAACGTCAAGCGGGTGACTTACGATATCGACATCAAGCGCGTGGTGCGCCGCAAGCTGAACATGGCGATCGGCGACGCGCGCCTGCTGGCTGACGGCAAGGAGATTTATGCCGCCAACGACCTGCGCGTGGGTCTGTTCCTGCGCGATGGGGGCGGCAAGGACACGCAGGCATGAACACGAAGCGGGTGGTGATCACGGGCGCGGGCATCGTCTCGTGCATCGGCAACGACCTGCAGACGGTCGAGACCGCGCTGCGCGAAGGCCGCAGCGGCATCCGCGCGGTGCCCCGGTTCAGCGAGCTTGGCCTGCGCAGTCAGGTCGCCGGCGTGCCCGAGATCGACATCGAGGCGCGCATCGACCGCAAGCAGTCGCGCTTCATGGGCGATGCGGCGGCCTATGCCCAGATTGCGCTGGAAGACGCCATCCGGCAGGCGGGCCTCACGCCCGGGCAGGTCAGCCACCCGCGCACCGGCCTCATCATGGGCTCGGGCGGCGGCTCGCCGGCCAACCAGATCGAGGCGGCCGACACGCTGCGCGAGAAGGGCATCCGCCGCGTCGGCCCCTACCAGGTCACGCGCTGCATGAGCTCCACCGTGTCGGCCTGTCTCGCGACCAACTTCAAGGTCAAGGGGATCAACTACTCCATCACCTCGGCCTGCTCGACCTCGGCGCACTGCATCGGCGCGGCAGCGCAGCAGATCGCCTGGGGCCTGCAGGACGTGGTGTTCGCCGGCGGCGGCGAGGAGCTGTCCTGGGGCATGGCGCTGCTGTTCGACGGCATGGGCGCGATGTCCAGCAAGTACAACGCCACGCCCGAGAAGGCCTCGCGCGCCTACGACATCAACCGCGACGGCTTCGTGCTGGCCGGCGGCGGCGGCGCGGTGGTGCTGGAGAGCCTGGAGCACGCGCAGGCGCGCGGCGCCACCATCCTGGCCGAGGTGACGGGCTTTGGCGCCACCAGTGACGGCGAGGACATGGTCGCGCCCTCGGGCGAAGGCGCCATCGCCTGCATGCGCCAGGCGCTGGAGACCGTGGACGGCCCGATCGACTACATCAACACCCACGGCACGTCCACGCCCGTGGGCGACATGCAGGAAGTGCGTGCCATGAAGGCGGTGTTCGGCGACGCGGTGCCGCCGTTCTCCAGCACCAAGTCGCTCACCGGCCACTCACTGGGAGCCACCGGCGTGCAAGAGGTGATCTACTGCCTGATCATGATGCGCCAGGGTTTCATTGCCGGTTCGGTCAACGTTGAAACCCCCGATCCACTGCTGGATGGCATGCCGCTGGTCACCCGCACGCGCGAGGCGCGCTTGCGCACCGTGCTGTCCAACAGCTTCGGCTTCGGCGGCACCAACGCCTGCCTGGTGTTGCGGCACTGGGACTGATTGACTATCAAAACGATAGTTGGCTGGGCTTGTCCATAAAGCCCCGACGCCGGTTTTTGATCGAATCGATAAAATGACGGGTTGCCATCGACCCGCCCGCCATGCTCACCTTCCAGCAAGTCATTCTCCAGCTTCAGCAATACTGGGGTGCCCAAGGCTGCGCATTGTTGCAGCCTTATGACATGGAAGTGGGTGCCGGCACGTCGCACACCGCCACGTTCCTGCGCGCCATCGGCCCCGAGCCCTGGAAGGCGGCCTACGTGCAGCCCAGCCGCCGCCCCAAGGATGGCCGCTACGGCGACAACCCCAACCGGCTGCAGCACTACTACCAGTACCAGGTGGTACTCAAGCCCGCGCCCGACAACATCCTGGAGCTGTACCTGGGCAGCCTGCAGGCGCTGGGGTTCGACCTGAAGAAAAACGACATCCGCTTCGTCGAGGACGACTGGGAGAATCCCACGCTGGGCGCCTGGGGCCTGGGTTGGGAGGTGTGGCTCAACGGCATGGAGGTGACCCAGTTCACCTATTTCCAGCAGGTTGGCGGCATCGACTGTCGCCCCGCCACCGGCGAAATCACCTACGGCCTGGAGCGCCTGGCGATGTATCTGCAGGGCGTGGACAACGTCTATGACCTCACGTGGACGCCCGGCCTGACCTACGGCGACGTGTACCACCAGAACGAGGTCGAGCAGTCGAGCTACAACTTCGAGCACAGCGACGCCGCCTTCCTGTTCACCGCCTTCGACGCGCACGAGCGGCAGGCCAGGCACCTGATCGAGCGCCAGCTCGCGCTGCCCGCTTACGAGCAGGTGCTCAAGGCCGCGCACGGCTTCAACCTGCTGGACGCACGCGGCGCCATCAGCGTGACCGAGCGCGCCGCCTACATCGGTCGCATCCGGGCCCTGGCTCGCGCCGTCGCAGCCAGCTACTACGACAGCCGCGAGCGCCTTGGATTCCCGCTGGCGCCACGCGAGTGGGTGGCGCAGGTCGCCCCCAGGGCAGCGTGAAGGATCCGGACACCATGGGCATGGAAAACCTGCTGGTCGAGCTGTTCGTCGAGGAGCTTCCGCCCAAGGCCCTGAAGAAATTGGGCGAGGCGTTCGCGCACCGGCTGTTCGAGCAGCTCGCGGCTCAGGGCCTGGCCACCGGGGACTCCCGCGCCACCGCCTACGCCACCCCGCGCCGCCTGGCCGTGCACGTCTCGCACGTACCCGCGCGGGCCGCCGACCGCGCCGTGCGACAAAAGCTGATGCCCATCAGCGTGGCGCTGGACGCCACCGGCCAGCCCACCCCCGCACTGTTGAAAAAGCTCCAGGCGCTGGGCGCCAATGCGGCGGTGGTGCCCAGGTTGCAGCGCGCCATGGACGGCAAGGCCGAGGCCTTGTACCTGGACAGTGTCCAGCCGGGCGCAACGCTGGCCGACGCGCTGCAAAAGGCGCTGCACGAGGCCATCACGCACCTGCCGATCCCCAAGGTCATGACCTACCAGCTGCACCAGGGCACGCCACTGCCCGGTTGGGACAGCGTGCAGTTCGTGCGCCCGGCGCACCGTCTGGTGGCGCTGCACGGCGCCGCGGTGGTGCCGGTGACGACGCTGGGCCTGAACGCCGGGCGCAGCACGCACGGTCACCGCTTCGAGGCGCGCATCGATCCGATCGAGATCGCCCACGCCGACCGCTACGCCGACACCCTGCGCGAGTCGGGAGCCGTGATCGCCTCCTTCGACGAGCGCCGCTCGCTCATCCAGTCGCAGCTTCAGGCGGCGGCCGCGCAGGCCGGACCCGCGCTGGTGGCCATCGAAGACGAAGCCCTGCTGGACGAGGTGACGGCGCTGGTCGAGCGCCCCAACGTGCTGGTGTGCCAGTTCGACCCGGCTTTTCTCGATGTGCCGCAGGAATGCCTGATCCTGACGATGAAGGCCAACCAGAAGTACTTCCCGCTGCTGGATGCGGCTGGCAGGCTCACGCACCGGTTTCTCGTGGTCAGCAACATCAGCCCCGACGACGCCAGCGCCGTGATCCAGGGCAACGAGCGCGTGGTGCGCCCGCGCCTGCAGGATGCCAAGTTCTTCTTCGAGCAGGACCGCAAGAAGACGCTTGAATCGCGCGTGCCGCAACTGGCTCAGGTGGTCTACCACAACAAGCTGGGCACGCAGGGCGAACGCACCGAGCGCGTGCGCGCCATCGCCCGGGCGATTGGCCAGCAGCTCGGTGGCGAGGTACTGGCCCAGGCCGCCGACCAGGCTGCCATGCTGGCCAAGGCCGATCTGCTGACCGACATGGTGGGCGAGTTCCCCGAGCTGCAGGGCGTCATGGGCCGCTACTACGCGCGCCACGATGGTTTGAGCGAAGAGATCGCCTTCGCGATCGAAGACCACTACAAGCCGCGCTTTGCCGGCGACGAACTGCCGCGCGGCGACGTCGGCACCGTGGTGGCGCTGGCCGACAAGCTGGAAACCCTGGTCGGCATGTTCGGCATCGGCAACCTGCCCACGGGCGACAAGGACCCGTTTGCGCTGCGGCGGCATGCGCTGGGGGTGATTCGGATGCTGCGCGAGAAGCAGATCGCGCTCGGTATCGACCAACTCATTCAAACCGCATGTCGTGCGTTCGCAGGCATTGCAGCTTTCGATGTGGGTCGGGCGACCGCGGCGCTTGACGACTTCTTGCGCGATCGTCTCGCGGGTGCTCTCCGTGAGGAAGGGTTTACCTTCGCCGAGGTGGATGCGGTACTCGCACCGCCAGCCGGCGCTACCGAGGCCTTTCTGGAAGAGATCGTTGGGTTGACCGCACGCATCCGCGCCGTGCGCGCCTTCGCTCAACTCCCCGAAGCCCCCGCCCTCGCCGCCGCCAACAAGCGCATCGGCAACATCCTGAAAAAGGCCGAGTCCGAAGGCGTCGTCGATGCACACGTCAACCCGGCGCTGCTGCACGAGCCCGCCGAGATCGCGCTGCACGCGGCCATGCAGCAAGTAGTGCCGCGCGCGAACGATCGTTTCGAGTCGGGGGACTACACCGGCTCGCTGCAGGCGCTGGCCGCACTGCGCGCGCCGGTGGATGCCTTTTTCGACGGCGTGATGGTCAACGTCGATCAACCCGAGGTGCGCCTGAACCGGCTGGGCCTGCTGGCGATGCTGCACCAGGCCATGAACCGCGTGGCCGATCTGTCGCGGCTGGCAAGCTGATCGAGCGGGCGCCCGCGCGCCGACGACGGCCCGCCGATAATCCGCCCATGAAGCTGGCCATCCTCGACCGCGACGGCACGATCTGTGTCGAGCGCGAGGGCTTTTTGCAATCACCCGACGACTGGGAGCCGCTGCCGGGCGCGCTGGACGCGATCGCGCGCCTGAACGAAGCGGGCTGGCGCGTGGTGATTGCCGCCAACCTGCCGGGCCTGGGGCGCGGCCTGTTCGACATGGCGGCGCTCAACGCCATTCACGCGCGCATGAACCGGCAGCTGGCGGCGGTCGGTGGCCGCGTCGAAGCCATCTTTTTTTGCCCCCACGCGCCCGACGAGGCATGCAGTTGCCGCAAACCGTTGCCGGGGCTGTTCCTGCGAATCGGCGAGCGCTTCAAGGTTGATCTGACCCAGGTCCACGCGGTGGGCGACAGCGTGCGCGACGTGCAGGCGGCGCAGTCTGCCGGCTGCATTCCGCATCTGGTGCTGACCGGCAAGGGCGCGCCGCCGCAGGGCGAATTGCTGCCCGCCGAGTACCCGCCGCGCACGCGCGTGCACGCCGACCTGGCCGCCTTCGCCACGGCACTGCTGGCCGAGCAGGAGCAGGCCGAAGCCGCGCAGAGCGGCGCCGGAACCACCGCATGAACGCGCTCCGCTCGACGATCCACCTGCTGTGGATGGCGGTCACGGTGATTCTCTGGGCCACGCTCGTGGTGCTGATCGCGCCCTTCACCAGCCAGCCGATGGTGTACCGGGTCTGCGTGTCGTGGCTGGCGACGGCGGCGCTCGGGGGACGCTGGATTCTGGGAATCCGCAACCGGGTGAGTGGCCTGGAGCACCTGCCGACCGGAACGCTGGACGCCGCCGTGCTGCTGGTCAAGCACCAGTCGACGTGGGAGACGTTCTGCCTGCCGGTGCTGATGCCGCACCCGGTGGCGTTCGTGTTCAAGCGCGAGCTCTTGCGCATCCCCTTCTTCGGATGGGCCATCGGGCGGCTGGAGATGATCCACATCGATCGCGGCCAGCGCACCGACGCGCTGCGCAAGGTGATCGAGCAGGGCCGACGGCTGCTGGAGCAAGGCACCTGGGTGGTCATGTTCCCAGAGGGCACGCGCATCCCGCGCGGCGAAAAAGGCACGTATCAATCCAGCGGCGCGCGCCTGGCCATCGAGTGCGGCGTGCCGGTGATTCCGATCGCCGTCACCTCGGCGCGCTGCTGGCCGCGCAAGGCCTTCGTCAAGAAGCCGGGCATCGTGGACATCTCCATCGGCCCACCCATGCCCACCACCGGGCGCAAGGCGCACGAACTGATGCGCGAAGTCGAGACGTGGATCGAGGCCGAGATGCTGCGCCTGGACCCCGGGGCCTATCCCGACGGCCAGGCACGCCGCTCGGCGGTGCGCCCCAGTGCCTGAGCCGACACTGGTCGTGGCGGCGCTGCAACTCCTCCTGTTCGATGCCGGTTGCGGTGTGGCGACGCCGTCGCCCGCCGAACCACTGTTCGGCCTCGATGAGCCGACAGCGCCCGTGGCGATTGCCCCGCCAGCTTGCGAATCAGGAGCAAAACAAGAACGGGGGGTGGTTGCACCGCCTCCGGCGCCGATGTCGGAACCGGCCACGTTCGGCCACCCGCAGGCCAATCGCCGGATCGCGCTCGAGCACGTGCACATCGGCTATGTGCTGCGGCGCGGCCGGCGGCGCACCATCGGCTTTTCGATCGGTGCCGACGGCCTTGCCGTGAGCGCGCCGGCCTGGACTTCGATTGCCGAAATCGAGATCGCGCTGCGCGAGAAAGGCCGCTGGATCGTCGCCAAGCTGCGCGAGGCGGGCGAGCGCCAGGCACGACTGGCCGCCGCGCGCATCGACTGGCGCGAGGGCGCCCGCCTGCCCTACCTGGGGGACTCGCTGGAGTTGCGGCTCGATCCGCACCCGCGCCACGGCCGCGCCGGTGCCGCACTGCAGAGCGACGGTGCCGGCACACCGGCGCTGTGGCTTGCGCTGCCGCCGGGCGCCACGCCCGCGCAATGGCGCGACACCACCCAAGCCTGGTTGATGCGCCAGGCGCGACGCCTGTTCATTGCGCGGCTGGACCACTTCGCGCCACCGCTGGGCGTGCGCTGGCAGCGCCTGACCCTGTCATCGGCCGGCACGCGCTGGGGGTCGGCCAGCGCGGACGGCTCGATTCGCCTGAACTGGCGACTGATCCATTGCGGCCCCGCCCTCATCGATTACGTGGTCGTGCACGAACTGGCGCATCTGCGCGAGATGAACCACAGCGCGCGCTTCTGGAAGCACGTCGAAGGCGTGCTGCCGGACTACGCCCAGCGGCGCGCCGAGCTGAAGGGCACCTTGACGCCGCCGTGGTGATGCATCACCGATTTGAACTACTTATTTGATAGCTGGCCCGGCTTGCCCAACAAGCGATAACGCTCGATTCGGCTTGAAATCAGGTGGGCGCAAAGCGCCAGATGCCATCGGCGTCGCGCGTTCGCGCCAGTTGTCCGCCGTGCCAAAGCCGGTGCAGGTGCGCCACCGACTCGCCCAGGGCGAAGGTGGTCTGGTGCAGGTCGAGCGGGCGCTTGAACAGCACCGGCAGCACGTCGTAGGCGCTCACGGGCCGAGCGCGCGCGGCGGCCATCACCTCGGTCAGGCGCTCGCGGTGGTGGTCATGCAATTGCCCGATGCGCGTGTGCAGGCCGATGAAGGGCTTGCCGTGCGAAGGCAGCACCAGCGTGGCTGCGGGCAGCGCCTGGAAACGATCAATGGAGTCGAGGAACAGGGTGAGCGAATCGGCCTCGGGCTCCATCTCGTAGACGCTCACGTTGGTCGAGATGCGCGGCAGCACCATGTCGCCGCTGATCAGGACATCCAGGCTCTCGCAATGCAGCGCGATGTGCTCGGGCGCGTGGCCGTAGCCCGCGATGCAGCGCCACACCCGGCCGCCGATGGTGAGCGTGTGTCCGTCCATCAGCCGCACGAAGGAAGGCGGCACGTCGGGCACCAGGTTGCGGTAATAGTTCTTGCGGTTGCGGATCTTGTCCAGATCGCCCGGATCGGTCATTCCGTGGCTTCGGAAGTACGCCGCCAGCCGGTCGCCGCCAAAGCTGTTGACCACTTCCGATGCATAGCGTGCCGCCTGGAAATCCGTAGCGCTGATCCACAGCGGGGCGGACCAGACATCGCACAACCAGTGCGCCAACCCGATGTGATCGGGATGCATGTGGGTGACGACCACGCGCAGGATCGGCAGTCCCGCCAGTTCGTGCTCGAACACCTGTTCCCACAGCGCGCGCGACTCGGGATGGTCGATGCAGCAATCCACCACGGTCCAGCCCTCGCGACCTTCCAGGCGATCACGCAACAGCCACACGTTGATGTGATCCAGGGCGAACGGCAAGCCGATCCGCACCCAGCGCACGTCCGGCGCCACCTCGATGGCACGACCCGGTGCCGGCAACTGGTCGCCCAGCGGGTAGTTCAGGGCGCGTTCGAGTTCGGCGGTGATGGACATGGGATGGTGGAGGATTGGCGCGAAGGCGCGGACGGGGCGCGACGGCAACGACGCCGACCCGAGCCCGATTTTAGGAACGGAACACGGGGCGCGCCCAGCACCCGCGCGACAGCCGGGTGACCGATGGCACCTCCCGGTGATCCGCCGGGGGCACCTCTCGGCATCGGCCATCCCTTGCGCACGGCCAAGAAGTGAGTTACAGTTCAGTCTTTGATGAATCAATATTCATTTCTTTATGGCTTATCACCGCACCAGCAACGTCGTCGCGCGTCTGGCCGACAACCGCAACCGCATCCTTCAGGCGGCCCGGGCGCTGGTGAGCGAAGGCGGCTGGCCCGAGGCGCGCATCAGCCACGTGGCGGCGGCGGTGGAACTGGCCATCGGCACGGTGTATCGCTACTTCCCATCCAAGACCGACCTGTTTGTCGAGGTGCTTTCCACCGTCTCGCAGCGCGAGGTGGATGTGCTGCAGTCGATCGCCGATGGCGATGAGCCACCGCGCGTGCGGCTGCGCCTGGCGGTGGTGACCTTCGTCGAACGCGCGATGCGCAACCGGCGCCTGGCCTACGCGCTGATCGCCGAGCCATGCGAGCGCGCCATCGACGAAGCGCGTCTCACCTACCGCTACGCCATCAGCAAGCAGATCATGCGCATCGTCGAGGACGGCATGGCCAGCGGCGACTTCCGTGCCGACCTGAACGCCAGCGTGGCCGCCACCGTGATCGTGGGCGGCTTCATGGAGGGGCTGATCGGGCCGCTCTCTCCGCTCAACGCCGATTTCGATGCCCCCCACGCGGTCGGCACGCAACCCGTGCACGGCCTCGCCTGCCAGATCGCCGACGTCTGCTGCGCCGCCGTCGCGGTGCCGAACACGGCCCAGGTGCATTCACCCGCCCCGGCCATCCCAACCACCCACCTGTCACGCCCGGAGATGACGACATGACCAGCCACAGCGACCCCAACGAACTGCTGCCCCAGCGCGCCACCGCCGTGGCGCGCCCCGCCTCGCCGCAAGCCGCCAGCCAGGCCAAGGTGGTGGGCGGTTTCATGGACGACACCGTGTTTCGCGCCGCCATCGAGATCAACCTGCCCGCGCAAGCATCGGCCAGCGGCCGCTATGCCACACACGACGTCTACAACCAGGCGGCGCCGGCCATCCACTTCAACGCGTTCACCGCCGATGCGGTGCTCGCCAGCGCCATCGCCCGCGAAGCACCCTGGGCGCACGACCGCTGCGCCGCGCTCGGGCAACTGGCGGGCGACGAGGCGGTGCAGGAGCTGGCCCGCCAGGCCAACCGCAACACGCCCGAACTCAAGACGCACGATCGTTTCGGTCATCGCATCGACTGGGTCGACTTCCATCCCGCTTGGCATCAGCTGATGTCCATTGCCTGGGAACACGGCGTGCCCAACCTGTCGTGGACGGCGGCCGAGCCTCAGCCCCACTATGCGCGCGCCGTGCTCTCGTACCTGTGGAACCAGGTCGAGCAGGGCACGGGCTGCCCGACCGGCATGGCCTACGCCGCCTACGCCGGCTTCCAGGCCGAGCCGGCCCTCGCCATCTGGGCGAAAAAATCCTGCGGCACGCAATACGAATTCAGCCGCCGCGAAGTGGCCGACAAGCCTTCGGTGGTGATCGGCTACGCGATGACGGAAAAGCAGGGCGGCTCGGATTTGCGCGCCACGCAAACCACTGCCCGCTACTCTCACACCAGCGACTACCACGGCGCGCCGGCCGATTGGTACGAGTTGACCGGCCACAAGTGGTTCTGCTCGGTACCACAGTCCGACGGCTTCTTCACTCTGGCCAAGGTCAACGGTGGCGTCACCTGCTTCTTCCTGCCGCGCACGCTGCCCGACGGCAGCTTCAACCGCTTCTTCATCCAGCGGCTCAAGGACAAGGCCGGCAACCGCTCCAACGCTTCCAGCGAAGTGGAATACAGCGGCACCCTGGCCATTCGCGTCGGCGCCGAGGGCAAGGGCCTGCGTGAGATCCTCTCGCACTCGCACCTGACACGGCTGGACTTCGCCGTTGGCTCGGCGGGCCTCATGCGGCTGGCGCTCACGCTGGCGCTCAACCACGCGCGCACGCGCCGCGGCTTCGGCTCGGCACTGGCCGACCGGCCGATGATGGCCAACGTGCTGGCCGACATGGCGGTCGAGGTGGAAGCGGCCACCCTGCTGAGCCTGCGCATCGCCAAGGCCACCGACCACCTGCAGACCAACGCGCATGAGGCGGCATTCGCACGCGTGGCCACGCCGATGGCCAAGTTCTTCAACTGTTCGCGCGTGCCGCTGGTGGCCAACGAGGCGCTGCAGTGCCACGGCGGCAACGGCTTCATCGAGGAAAACCAGATCGCGCGGCTGTTCCGCGAATCGCCGCTCAACAGCGTGTGGGAAGGCACGGCCAACATGATGTGCATGGACGTGCGCCGCGCCATGGAGCGCGACCCGAGCTGCCGCCAGGCCATGCTGGACGAGTTCGCCGACGTGCGCGGCCAGGACGCGCGCTTCGACGCCTTTCTGCAGCAACTCGACCCGCTGCTGGGCGCCATGCTGGATGACGAGTTTTACGCGCGCACCGCCAGCGAGGCGATGGGCCGGGCCATCGAGGGTGCCGAACTGCTGCGCCACTCGACGCCCGAAGTGATCGACGTGTTCATGAAGACGCGCCTGGGCCAGGGCCAGCGCGCACTGTTCGGCTCGCTCGGCCCGGGTGTCACGCAGCAGCAGGCCGACCGGATCGTGCGGCGCGCGCACGTGGTTCGCTGAGGCGACACCCCCGGGTGCCGCCCGTTGACCGCGCGGCCACCGGCCGGTCGGGTACGATCGGGCAGTTGACGTTAACGTCAACTTGAATGAGGATTGCCGATGGCGCGCCGTCCGCGCTGGAGTCAGGCTCATTGCGCACCCCTTCCGTCATGGCCACCACGTACACGATCAGTGATCTCGCGCGCGAGTTCGACCTCACGCCGCGCGCGATGCGCTTCTACGAGGACATGGGGCTGCTGCAGCCCGACCGGCGCGGGCCAGGCGGGCGCCAACGCGTGTACAGCAACCGCGATCGCACGCGCCTGAAGCTGACGTTGCGCGCCAAGCGACTGGGTCTGTCGCTGACCGAGGCACGCGAGCTGATCGACATGTACGACAGCCCGCGCGACACGCGCCCGCAACTCGAGCGCTTCCTGCTGGTGCTGGGTCAGCACCGCGCGCAATTGCAGGCGCAACTGGCTGAACTGCAAGCCACCTTGCAAGAAGTGGCGCAACACGAAAAAGACGCTCGCGCGCTGCTGATGCGGTTGGCGCGGACGCGCGCCCCGGCCGCCGTGATCACCGCCGACGATGCCGCTTGACGCTCGCGCCAAGCATCTCCATAGGATACCGTCCATGACTTTCGCACCACCCACCGCGATCGAGTATCCGGACCTGCATGCGCGCGTGGCCGCCAGCTTCGCGCGCCAGGGACTGATGCGCCACCTGCAGGCGCGTCTCGGCAGGGTGACGCCGGGCGAGGTCGAGATCTGGCTGCCATTTTCGGAACGAGTGACGCAGCAGCAGGGCGGCTTTCACGGCGGCGCGATGGGCGCAATCGGCGACATCGCTGGCGGCTATGCGGCGTTCACCACCGTGGCCGAAGACATGGAAGTGGTCACCGTCGAGTACAAGATCAATTTCCTGGCCATGCACAAGGACGGGATGCTGCGCGCCACTGGCCATGTGGTGAAGGCAGGTCGGCGGCTGATCGTCGCGCGCACCGACGTCAGCCACGTCGCCGACGATGGCAAGACCTCGCTCTGCGCCGTGCTCCAGCAGACGATGATGCCGGTGCCCAAGACTGACTGACAACACGACCCCACGACAGGAGACTTCGCCATGAGCAACCTTCCCGGCCTGAACTTCCACCTGGGCGAGGACATCGACGCCCTGCGCGAGGCGGTGCACGACTTCGCGCAGGCCGAGATCGCACCGCGCGCGGCCCAAGTGGACCACGACAACCTGTTCCCGCACGACCTGTGGGCCAAACTGGGCGAGCTCGGATTGCACGGCATGACGGTGAAGGCCGAATACGGCGGCACCGAGCTGGGCTATCTGGCGCACATCGTCGCGATGGAAGAGGTCTCGCGCGCCTCGGCTTCGGTCGGCCTGTCCTACGGCGCGCACTCCAACCTGTGCGTCAACCAGATCCACCGCAACGGCAGCGCGGCACAGAAGGCCAAGTACCTGCCCAAGCTGGTCAGCGGCGAGCACGTGGGCGCGCTGGCCATGAGCGAGCCGAACGCCGGCAGCGACGTGGTCAGCATGAAGCTGCGCGCCGACAAGAAGGACGGCTACTACGTGCTGAACGGCAGCAAGATGTGGATCACCAACGGCGGCGACGCCGACACCCTGGTGATCTACGCCAAGACCGAACCCGAGCTGGGTTCACGCGGCATGACGGCCTTCATCGTCGAGAAGGGCTTCAAGGGTTTCAGTGCCGGCACCAAGCTCGACAAGCTGGGCATGCGCGGCAGCAACACCTGGCCCCTCTTCTTCGACAACTGCGAGGTGCCGGCGGAAAACGTGATGGGCGGCGAAGGCAACGGCGCCAAGGTGCTGATGAGCGGGCTGGACTACGAGCGCGCGGTGCTGTCGGGCGGGCCGCTGGGCATCATGGCAGCGTGCATGGACGCCGTGCTGCCCTTCGTGCACGAGCGCAAGCAGTTCGGCCAGAGCATCGGCGAGTTCCAGCTGATGCAGGGCAAGCTGGCCGACCTGTACAGCACCTGGCAAGCGACGCGTGCCTATGTCTACGCGGTGGGCCAGGCAGCCGACCGGGCCGATCACGCGCGCAGCTTTCGCAAGGACGCCGCCGGTGCCATCCTGTACTCGGCCGAGAAGGCCACCTGGATGGCGGGCGAGGCCATCCAGGCGCTGGGCGGCGTGGGCTACACCAAGGAGTTTCCGGTCGAGCGCCTGTGGCGCGACGCCAAGTTGTACGAGATCGGCGCAGGCACCAGCGAGATCCGCCGCATGCTGATCGGTCGCGAGCTGTTTGCCGAGACCGCCTGAGGCACGCCACACCCGTCGCGCGCACAATCGCTCCATGCCGTCATCGCTTCAACACCTCATCGACAAGAACCGCGCCTGGGCGAGCAGCATGGAGCGCGAGCAACCGGGCTTCTTCAAGGCCTTGGCGCAGCAGCAGACACCCCGGTACATGTGGATCGGCTGCTCGGATAGCCGCGTGCCAGCCAACCAGGTGATTGGCCTGGAGCCAGGCGAGGTGTTCGTGCACCGCAACGTCGCCAACGTGGTGGTCAGCTCGGATCTCAACGCGCTGTCCGTCATCCAGTTCGCCGTCGACGTGCTCAAGGTCGAGCACATCATGGTGGTGGGCCACTACGGCTGCGGCGGCGTGCTGGCCGTGCTGCGCGAGCAGCGCATCGGCCTGGGCGACAACTGGCTGCGGCACGTGCACGACGTCAAGCAGCGCCACCGCGGCCGCTGGATGCACCTGTGCACCCAGGATCAGGAAAGCACCCTGTGCGAGATGAACGTGATCGAGCAGGTCGGTCACGTGGCCGAGACCACGGTGGTTCAGGACGCCTGGGCACGCGGCCAGCAGCTCGCCGTGCACGGCTGGTGCTATGGCCTCAAGGACGGCCTGGTCAAGGACCTGGGTGTCACGATGTCACGGGCCGATCACGTGGTGCAGATCTACAGCAACGCCATCAAGCGCTACCCGCGCCAACCGGCGGACACCACCGCCGGGTAATCCCATGACCACGGCGCTGACCGCCGAACAGGACGCGCTGGCGCACGAGCTGGCACGCGCGATGATCGACGGCTTCAACCGCCACTACCGCCTCTTTCGCACCGAATCGGCCCGTGCCCGGCACCGTTTCGAAACCAGCGACTGGCACGGCCAGCAGCGCGCCCAGCGCGAGCGCATCGAGTTCTACGACCTGCGGGTGCGCGAATGCACGCGGCGCTTGGAGCGCGAGTTCGGCGCCGGCGACTTGCCGATGGCGCTGTGGCACCAGGCCAAGCTGCTGTACATCGGGATGCTGGTGACGCACCAGCAGCCCGAACTGGCCGAGACCTTCTTCAACTCGGTCACCACCAAGATCCTGCACCGCAACTATTTCCAGAACGACTTCATCTTCGTGCGTCCGGCGATCAGCACCGAATACTTGGAGACCACCAACCCGCGCGCCCCGCCCACGTTTCGCGCCCACTACCCAACGCTGGCGGGCTTGGCCGATACCGTACGGACGATCGTGCAGTCGTTCGAGTTGCGCTGTCGCTTCGAGGATCTGACGCGCGACGCCCGCCTGGTGGCCGCCGCCATGCGGCGCGAACTCGCCGGTGCGCGCGCGCAGAGCAACCTGCAGATCCAGGTACTGAGCAGCCTTTTTTTCCGCAACAAGGGTGCCTACCTGGTCGGCAAGCTCATCAACGGCTTTCGCGAAATTCCGTTTGCGCTGCCGCTCCTGCACCGCCAGCCCGGCACGTTGCATGTGGACGCGGCGCTGTTCGGCGAGGAAGACCTGTCGGTGCTGTTTTCGTTCTCGCGCGCCTACTTCATGGTCGACATGGAAATCCCATCGGCCTACGTGCAGTTCCTGCGCACCCTGATGCCACGCAAGCCCGGTGCCGAGCTCTACAACGCGCTGGGTCTGGCCAAGCAGGGCAAAAACCTGTTTTATCGCGACCTGCTGTGGCACCTGCGCCATTCGACGGACAAATTCCGCATGGCGCCGGGGATCAAGGGCATGGTGATGCTGGTGTTCGATCTGCCGAGCTTTCCCTATGTCTTCAAGATCATCAAGGACCACTTCGCGCCACCCAAGGAAACCACGCGCGAGCAGATCCGCGCCAAGTACCACCTCGTCAAGCACCACGACCGCGTGGGTCGCATGGCCGATACCATGGAGTTCTCGCTGCTCGCGTTCCCGCGCGATCGCTTCGACGACGCGCTGGTCGCCGAAATCCAGCGCGAGGCGCCCAGCCAGCTCGAGATCTCCGACCGCGACGGCGACGGCCAGCTCGAGGTGATCATCGCGCACGCTTACATCGAGCGACGCATGGTGCCACTGAACCTGCACCTGCAGGAGGCACTCGAGGCCCCCGAGGATGATGCCGCCGCGCGCGCGCAGATCGAACACGCCGTGCTCGAATACGGCAACGCCATCAAGGATTTGGCGGCTGCCAACATCTTTCCGGGCGACATGCTATGGAAGAATTTCGGCGTCACGCGCCACGGCAAGGTGGTGTTCTACGACTACGACGAAATCGAGTATCTCACCGACTGCAACTTCCGTCGCGTCCCGCCGCCGCGCGACGAAGAGGATGAACTGAGCGGCGAGCCCTGGTACCCCGTGGCCCGGCACGACATCTTCCCCGAGACCTTCGCGCCTTTCCTGCTCGGCCACCCGCGCGTGCGCGAGGTTTTTCTGCGTCTGCACGCCGACCTCCTCACGCCCGAATTCTGGCAGCGCACGCAAAAGCGCATCCGCCGGCGCGAGTTGATCGACTTCTTTCCGTACGGCGCTGATCGGCGGTTCGAGCGCTGCGCCGGAATCGACGGTGCGCGCGAAGATCCCGATCGATCATCGGGCGCCGCCGAAAGCCCGGCATCGATCACCACGACCGAAACAGCAAAATGAAGGCCATGGCACGTACACCGGTGCTTTTCGCACCATCATCGATCCGTCACCGATTTGCCTGACTCGAAGGAGAGCATCATGTCCGATCCCATCGTCATCGTTTCCGCCGCCCGCACCCCCATGGGGAGTTTCCAGGGCGACTTCTCCAGCTTGGCCGCACACGACCTGGGGGGCGTGGCCATCAGGGCCGCGCTCGAACGCGGCGGCGTCAAGCCCGAGGTCGTGGGAGAACTGCTGTTCGGCAGCGTGCTGCCCGCCGGGCAGGGCCAGGCACCGGCCCGTCAGGCCGGACACAAGGGTGGCCTGCCGCGCAGTTGCGGCGCCGTGACGCTGAACAAGGTGTGCGGCTCGGGCATGCGCGCGGCGATGTTCGCGCACGACATGCTGCTGGCCGGAAGCCAGGACGTCATCGTCGCCGGCGGGATGGAAAGCATGACCAACGCACCCTACCTCCTGCTCAAGGGACGTGGTGGCTATCGCATGGGGCATGATCGGGTGTTCGATCACATGATGCTTGACGGACTGGAAGACGCCTACGAGGCCGGTCGCAGCATGGGTACCTTCGGCGAGGACTGCGCAGCCAAGTACCGGTTCACTCGCGAGGCGCAGGATGCCTTCGCGATGGCCAGCGTACAGCGCGCCCAGGCGGCCATCGCCAGCGGCGCGTTCAAGGCCGAGATCGCCCCGGTGACGGTGAAGGACCGCAAGGGTGAGCGCGTGGTCGAAATCGACGAAGGCCCGGGTCGCATCAAGATCGACAAGATCCCCACGCTCAAGCCCGCGTTCAAGAAAGACGGCACCATCACCGCCGCCGCCAGTTCCAGCATCAACGACGGCGCCGCCGCCATGGTGCTGATGCGCGAAAGCACGGCCAGCAAACTGGGGTGCACGCCGCTCGCGCGGATCGCCAGCCACGCCACGCACGCGCAGGAGCCCGGCTGGTTCACCACCGCCCCGATCGGCGCCAGCGAAAAGGCGCTGGCCAAGGCCGGGTGGACGGTGGGCGAGGTTGATCTGTGGGAAATCAACGAGGCTTTCGCCGTGGTGCCCATGGCGCTGATGCACGACCTGAAGGTGCCCCACGAGAAGGTCAACATCAACGGCGGCGCCTGCGCCCTGGGCCATCCGATCGGCTGCAGCGGTGCGCGCATCATGGTGACGCTGATGCACGCACTCAAGGCCCGCGGACTCAGGAAGGGCCTCGCCACGCTGTGCATCGGCGGCGGCGAGGCGACGGCGGTGGCGCTCGAGCTGAGCTGAACGCCGCCCCGACGAGCGCATGCCGGCGGCAACGTGGATGGTGCGGCTGTGGTGGCGTTTTGCCGCCCTGCTCGCGCTGATCGACATCGCAACGCTGCTGGCGGGGGCCACCCTGACCGAGAGCACGCTGCGCGCAGCCGAGCGCAGCGCCTTCACGGCGCGGTTCACGCTGGCCACCGAACGCGCCGCGCAGGCCGCCGAGAACGCACTGGCCGTCGGCGTCCCCCTGGCGTCCGACACCCCGCTGGCCGGATTGCTCACGCGCGAGGCAGCAGCGCTGGGACCGGCACTGCACCGTTTCACGATCGACGCCGTGAACGGCGACGTGCTGGTGACGGCAAGAACCGACCGAGTGACCTCCGGCGAAACGGCGGTAGCCGCCGCCCCCATTCGCAACGACCTGGGCCAGACGGTCGGCTGGGCACGTCTGCGCTACGACGACGGAGCGTTGCGTGAATCGCAACAGCAACTGAAGCAGACGGTGCGGCAGGCCACCTGGCCGGCCCTGTTGCTGATGCTGGTGGTGCTCGGCTCGCTGTGCGCCGCACTGGTCTGGCGATTGCGGCGCGGCCTTGCCGCGCTGACCCTGTTCGGCGGCGAACGCAACCTCCTGGCGAGCACTGCGGCGCTGAGCCTGGGCGTTGCGCTGGCTTGGATGGGTTGGCAGGCCAACCTCGCGGGACAGGCGGCGATCGCCCCGGCGCAGCAGGCACAGGCCGAAGCCCTGGCGCGCTCCAGCGCGGCGCTGATCGCGCGGGCGCTCGACGTCGGCGTGCCTGCCGACGCGCTGACGGGGCTGCCCCAGCACACGACCGAATTGCGTCAACGCAACTCCGAAGTCGCGTCACTGGCTTTCCTGACACCGGATGGTCAGGTGCTGGCCGGATCGCGCGTCGGGTCTGGATTGCCCACGGTTGCGGCCCCAGTTCGGCTGGCGGATGGCACGCTGGCCGGCCGGGTGGTGCTGGCGCTTGATCCCGGGGTGCTGACTCGCCAGTTGCAGGCTCGCCTGCTGGACGTCGCCTTTCTGGGTGCCATCTGCCTGCTGCTGGCGCTTGAATGGGTGGCGCTGGGGCTGGGCACGCGCGGCGCGCGGGCTTTGACGGTGACCGAGGCCTGGCGCAGCCGTCACGCCGGCGCACGCGGGTTGTCGCTCGGTTGGCGACCGACCAGTGCCGCCTCGGTGCGGCCCGCACTGTTCCTGTTCATGTTGGCAGAAGAGCTGACACGCCCGTTCTTGCCAACCTGGGCGCGCGAGTTGGCACCGACAAGCTGGGGAATGACGCCGGATCTGCTTGCCAGCGGTCCGCTGGTCGTGTTCCTGGCTGTGGTGGCACTGCTGCAGTGGCCGCTGGCGGCGTGGTCGCAGCGCCTGGGGCGTCGCCGCTGCCTGGTATTGGGCGCACTGCTGGGATCCCTGGGGTTGGCAGGCGCCGCCTGGCTGCCGGGCTACGTGGCGCTCGTCGGCGCTCGTCTGGTTGGGGCGGTGGGGTTTGCCATGGTGTTCGTATCGGCGCAAGGCGCGGTGATCGACGGTTCATCAACCCGCGACCGGGCACGCAGTCTCGGTCAGTTCGTGCGCGCCATCCTCGTGGCGGGCCTGTGCGGTCCCGCGTTGGGCGGCCTGGCCGCCGAGCACTGGGGCGTGCCAACCACGTTCGCGGTCGCCGCCGGTGTTGCCGCACTCGCCGCGCTGGCGGCGTGGGTGCAAATGTCCGGCGCCCGAGACATGGCACACGTGACGCCGTCGGCACCGCATTCAACGTCCGCGAGCATCGGCACGTGGCGCCGATCTGGCCTGCTGCCCCTGCTGCTGGGCTGCGCCCTGCCGGCCAAACTGCTGCTGGCCGCGCTGTGCTTCTATCTGCTGCCGATGCACCTGCAAGACGAAGGGCACGGCAGCGCGGTGATCGGCCGGCTGCAGACGATCTACCCGCTGGCGATGGTCCTGGTGGTTCCGCTGGCGGCACGGGCCGCTGACCGCTGGCCGTACCGCTCGGCATTCGTCGTGCTGGGCGGCCTGCTGGCCGGCGCCACCGCGTGTCTGGCGTGGCCGACGGGCAACACGCCGTTGACCCTGGCCTGGATCCTCTTGGGGCTGGGGCTGGGTCAGGCGCTGTCAATCACGCCGCAGTCAGCACTGGTGGCCGATCTGGCGCGAAGCGATGGTGGTACGCAGGAGGCTGCGGTCTTGGGCCTGTTTCGACTGACCGAGCGTGGCGGCAGCGCGATCGGGCCATTGCTGGGCGCCTGGCTATTGCCGCTGGCTGGATTCGGGCCCGCGCTGGCTGCCATCGGCGCGCTCGTGGTCGCGGGCAGCCTGGCCTATGGCTGGAGCATCCGGACCGCGAGCAGGGTATCGGTCACCGGGCAATCGTGAGAAAATGTATCGATGTTCGCCCGCCGTCGCTTTCTTCGCCATGGCTTTCGGTGCGCCAGCCTGCCACTGCTGGCGTCACTGGGAGCGCGTGCTGCGGCGGCCGAACGCGAACGCCCGGTGCACATCGTGATGGTTACGTTCCGGGGCGAAACCGATGTCGACAAGGGCTTTTGCGCCTACCTGGCCGACGCCGGTCTGCCGGTGCGCTACACGGTGCGCGACTTGGGGCAAGACATCGCGCGCATGCCCGCCATCGTGCAGGAAATCCGCACACTGGCGCCCGATCTGATCTACGTCTGGGGCACGCCCGCCACGCTGGCGCTGGTGGGCCGGCACGACGACCCCGATCTCGAGCATCGCTTCATACGCGACATTCCGGTGGTGTTCGCGCTGGTGGCGGCACCGGTGCAGTCGGGCATCGTGCAAAACCTCGCGCTGCCGGGACGCAACGTGACCGGTGCGGTCCACGTGGTGCCACCCGCCGTGCAACTGCGCGTGATGCAAAACTACCGCGCTTACCGCAGGCTGGGCGTGCTCTACAACGGCGCCGAGCCCAACTCGGTGGCCATCGTCGACGAGGCCAGGGCGTTCTGCGAACAGCGCGGTACGCAACTGCTGACGCGGCGCTTCCACACCGATTCACGCGGACTGCCCATCGCTGACGGCGTCGAACAACTCATCGACGAGTTGAGCGCGGCGGGCGCGGAGTGGCTGTACCTGCTGCCCGACACTTTTCTCGGAACGCTGTTCGATCGCGTCTCTCCCGCTGCGCTGCGGCTGCACCTGCCCTCGTTCGGTGCGGCCGAGCTGGCGGTGCGCTCGGGCGGCGCATTGGTGGGGCTCATCAGCAGGTACTACTCGGTCGGCCAGCTTGCCGGTGTCAAGGCGCATGCGATCCTGGTCGAAGGCCGCGCCCCGGGGACCATTCCGGTCGAGACACTCAAGCGGTTCTCGCTGCTGGTGAACATGCAGGTGGCGCGGGAATTGCGCTTGTACCCCCCGATCGACATGCTCAACTACGCGGAAGTCATCGCCGTGGGCGGTGCCACCGCGTCGGCCTCATGAGCACACCCTCGGCGCTGGCGAGTCGCCTGCGCTGGGCGCCCATGCAACCGGCCGACCTGGACGCGATGCATGCGCTGCATCGGTGCAGCATCGCCGATCTGCCGCCGCAGGCGGTCAAGCCGGAGTCGCGGGAGTTTCTGGACAGTCTGCTGCGCGGCCGTGGTCGGGTGCTGGGCGTCTGGGACGGCGACGTGCTCGTCGCCTACGGCGTGCTGCAGCACGACTTGCTGCCCGATGACGACCCGCGCGCACTGCTGGGGCTGGCGCCCACCCAGCCGCTGGTGAAGCTGGCTGGCGCGGCGGTGGACGTGCGCTGGCGCGGTCAGGGTCTGCAGCGGGCACTGATCGCGCGGCGCCTCGACTGGGCCGGCACCCAGGCCGTCTTTGCGACCGCTGGTCCGTCCAACCCGGCCAGCTGGCGCAGCCTGCTGGCCTGCGGGCTGCTGGTGCATGCACTGCAACGGCGCTATGGCGGCTTGGTGCGCTACCTGCTGGCGCGTGTGCCCGGTCAACGGTTCGACGGGAACGCCGCGCGTGCGCGGACCCTGGACAGCGATGCGCTCGATGAACAGCAACGATTGCTGCACCAAGGCTGGCGCGGCGTGGCACCGGGTCGCGAACCTGGACAACTGTGCCTGCTGCCCCCGCTGGCGGAGTCGCAGGCATGAGGGGGCCACCGGAAGCCGCCGACGCGCCTCGCCTGCTGATCGATGTGCAAGCGCTGGCACACAACTGGCGGACCGTGCAGGCCACCAACCCACGAGGTCGCGTGGGTGCCGTGCTCAAGAACGACGCCTACGGACTGGGTGTGGATCAGGTCACCCCCACCCTGTGGGCGCTCGGATGCCGGGATTTCTGGGTCGCCACGATCGATGAGGCGCGAGCCCTGCGCCCGCATCTGCGGGCGGCGGACGCGCGCATCTACGTGCTCAATGGCATGGGTGGCCTGCCTGCGCGCGACTGGCTGGCGGAACACCTGATCCCGGTGCTTGCCGGACCGCACGAAATTCCGGCGCTGATGCAATCGCGTTGCGCAACCCGCCTGCCGGTGGCGGTGCAGCTGGACACGGGACTCACGCGGCTGGGCTTCGACGAGACGGCGCTCGCGCAACTGCGAGCTGACAGTGCGCTGTGGAAGCACGCCGACTTGCGACTCTGGGTGACGCACCTGGGGCGTTTCCACGATCCGCAGACACCGCAATGCCGACGCCAGCGCGAGCGTTTTCTGCAGTGGACGGCGGCACTGCCCGCGGCCGACCGCAGCATTGCCACTTCGTCCAGCGTCTTTTCGGGTCCTGCCTGGCAGTTCGAGCACGCGCGTGTGGGCAGCGCACTGTGGGGCATCGCGACCAACGTGCGCGTGCAGGCTCCGCTGCGGCCAGTGGCGTGCCTTCAGGCACCGGTGCTGCGCGTCGCCGAAGTCCCGGCTGGCACCGAAGTGGGCTACGCGGGCAGCTACATCAGCGACCGTCGGCGCCGCATCGCCACCGTCGCCCTCGGGTACGGCGACGGTCTCCCTTTCGGCCTGGTGAACCGGGGCCACTTGATGCTGGCGGACAAGCCGGCACCGATCGTCGGGGGCGTCGCGATGGGGATGGTGGCGCTGGACGTCAGCGCGTTCGATCCCGAGGAAGTGCAAGTCGGTCAGTGGGTCGAGGTGTTCGGGCGGCGACAACCGGTGGAGGTGCTCGCGTCCGCGGCGCAGGTGGCGCCCAACGTGCTGTTGACGCTGGCGGGGCGACTGGCGCACCGGCGCCGGCTGGAGGCCCTGCCATGACACCGATCTCGCGCGTCGCCACGCTCGCCGTCGCGGGCGCGCTGGCGCTTCTGGTGGCACTTGCGGGCGTGGGCTGGCAATTGGACCAGGCACGCCGGCACGAATGGCAGGCCCAGGTGGACGGCTACCTGCTCCAGCACCTGCGCACCACGACCGAGGACTACCTGGCGATCGGCCTGCAACTCGACCAGATGAATGCGTTGCAGAACGTCATCGAGCGCGAGAAGAACGCCTTTGCGCAAATCGTTGCCATCGACGTATTCAGTGCCAGCGGCACGGTGCTCTACAGCACCGATGTCGACAACCGCGGCCAGCAGGCCCCCGAGGACTGGCGCCAGCGTCTGACCCAGGCAACGGCGTGGCAGCTCGAATCCTCCAACCTGCGCCAAGTCGGCCTGCGCTTCGACAACGACCTGCGGCAGGCGGCCGGTGCCGTCGTCGTGACACTCTCCACCGTCATCGCCCCCGCCACGCTGGTGCAATGGAAAGAGCAGGCGCAATCGGCCGTGCAATGGCTCCTGTTCGCCTTGCTGGTCGTGCTCATGGCGGGCGGCGGAACGTATGTCGCCCTCGCACGGATGCTGCGCCCATACGACGATGCCGCACGCACGCTTCAGGGCGGCAAGCCTCGGACCGAGGGGGCATTGGTGCAAGCCGCACGACGGCAAATCGAGCGGTGGAACGAGCAGCGAGAGCGTTACCAACAGGCGCGCGAGCAATTGGAGGCACTCGATGGCAAACCATGAGACCTCCGGCCACTGGACACGTGACCTGCGTTGCCGCGTGGGGGTGCTGGTGTTCGCGGTGGTGCTGGCCCTGGGTGCCGGATGCGCTGCCTGGGCGCTGGCTCAACTGCAGGCCGACGGCTCCCACGCCGCGCAACGGGATGCACACGCCATGGCGCAGTCGGTGGCCCAGACGCTGGCGCAACAGCTTGAACGCGCCGTTCGGCTGGGCATCCCACTGTCCGAACTGCCCGGATTGACGCCCTACCTGCAGGCGACGTTGAAGGATCAGCCGATGCTGACGGCGATCGCCGTAATCCTGCCCGACGGCAGGACGCTGCAGTCGGCGGGGTTGGCGATCGAGGCTCGGCCCGGTGACCGCGTGAGCGTGCAGATCGCCGGACAGGGCGCACCCGCCGGTGCCGTGCTGGTGAGCGCCAGCGGCAGTGCATCGATGCAAGGCAGCCTGGCGCACGCACGCTGGCTCGCCGCCATCGCCGTGCTCGCATCGGCGCTGGGTGCATCGCTGCCGGCTGCGCTGTGGGCGGGCACGCAACTGGAGCGCGAGCGGCGCGCCGTGGAAGCCCTGTTGGCCGGGGAACCCCTCTCCGCGGTCGGTACCGGCGTGATCACACGCGTCGCACCGGGACCACAAGCGGTGCTGCAGGCGTTCGCTGACAAGGAGGCCGAACTGGAAGGCGCGCGCCAGCAACTGGCCGCGTACGCCCAGGAGTTGTTGGCGATCGACTTCGACGGAAGCAAGGGCGTGGCGATCGAGCGTATCCGACAGGACGCCAGCATGAGCGAGAAACACGGCTGACCATGCTGCTTCGGACCCGCATCACCGCCATGGTGGCTACAGGCCTCGTGGTTTCCGCGCTTGGCCTGGGCGCTGCCGGCTTGCTGCGCGAGGAATTGCTGCGACAGCGGCTGGCGAGCTCCGCACAGGCAGAGCAAGCGGGGCAGTGGCAACAGATGCTCGCGGCGCAGGATCGCGAGTTGGACCAGTACAACGACAACCTCAGCCTGCTGCCCGAATTTGCACAGGCCGCCGAACGCGGCGATGCAGCGGGCCTGGAGGCCGGCCTGGCACGCCAGGGCTTGCGGTTGGGTCCAGAGCAGTCGTTGCAACTGCTGGCCGTCCTGGGCGGTGGGCGTCCGCCGCTGGTGCTGGGGCAACAAATCGAACGACCTCTGCTGGATGGCGAGAGTCTGGAGCGGACCCTCATCGGTGACGCGGTCGATGGCCTGCGCCTGGTCGGCGGCGAACGTGCCCTGGTCATCTCGACCCGACGGTTGCTCACCCAGCGCGAGCCGCTGGTACTCGTGCTGGGGCGCGATGCGGGACTGGCGTTGCAGCAACTGGCAAAACAGACCGGAACGCAGGCGACGCTGCTGGACTTGCGCGGCCGCCTGCTCGCCAGCACGGACGAGGCCCTGTGGCACCTGGCGGCACCGTACGTGGCGCTGCGTGCAGCGGCGTTCGACGAACTCAGTCTAAACGGGCACGAATACGCGGTCAGCAGCCTGCCGGTGCGTGACCTGGCCGGCCAGATTGCCGGGACCCTGGTGACCCTCACCGACCACACGCCCGAAGCGCGCGCCAGCGCGTTCCTCGGACGACTGGCGCTCGGCGGAACCGCAGTCCTCCTGCTGAGCATCCTGCTGGGGCTCCACTGGTATCTGCGCCGCAACCTGCAGCCACTGGAAAAATCGGTGGACGCCCTGCAGGCACTTGCCCGCGGCGACACCAGCGTCCACTTGCCGCTGGGCGACAACGACGAGATCGGGCGCATCGCGGATGCCATCGCGCGATTTCGTGCAACGGCGCAGGAGCTGCTGGCTGCGCGTGCGCTGCGCGAGCGCGTGCGTCGACGCCAGGAGCGTCTGCTGCGCGCCCGATTGGAGCAGCTTGCCACGGCCACCGGACAGCCCTTCGCGCTTGAGGGCAGCGCCAGCGACGAGGAGCAGTTGCGCCAACTGACCGGCGTGATGAATGAGCTCTCGGGCCGGCTGATCGATCAACACCAGCGTCTCACCGACATGGTGCAGGAGCTGCGCGAGGCACTCGTCACCAAGACACGACTGGCGGGCCTGGAGCAGGAACTGCAGATCGCCGCGCAGGTGCAACTGAGCATCCTGCCGCACCGACCACCACGCGATGCGCGCATCGAACTGCATTGCCAGATCGTGCCGGCACGCGAAGTGGGCGGCGACTTCTACGACTACTTCCTGATCGACCGCGATCATCTGGGCTTCGTCATTGCCGACGTCTCGGGCAAGGGCGTGCCGGCCGCGCTGTTCATGACCATCGCGCGCACGCTGCTCAAGGCCATGGCGCAGTTCATCGCCGAACCCACGCGCTGCATCGCTGAGCTCAACCGCCTGCTGGCCACCGAAAACGAGCAGATGCTGTTCGTCACTCTGTTCTACGGCGTGCTGGAGCTGGACAGCGGTCGTCTGGAATACGTCAACGCCGGCCACAACCCGCCCTGCCTGCTGCGCGCCGGGAAAGAGGTCGAGCCGCTGGCGCGCACCGGCGGCATGGCCGTGGCCGTCGAAGAGGATGTGTCATACAACAGCGCCCGCATCGAGTTGCGGCCGGGCGACCAACTGTTCCTCTACACCGACGGCGTGACCGAAGCCTTCGACGTCGATGGCGCGACTTACGGCGAAACGCGTCTGGAGCGAACCCTGCAGCAATTGCTCGCGCTCGGCGAACCATCTCCCGCCAGCATCGGCACCGGTATCGTGGCCGACGTGCGTGCCTTCGAGCGCGGTGCGCCTCGCGCCGACGACATCACGTGCATGGTGCTGCGCTATCGCGGCGCGCCCGCTTGAGTTCCCGGCCGCGGACGCGCTCCGGTCAGTTCTCGAACACCAGCCGGAGCACGCACTGTCCGTCGCTGCCGCGGCTGGCGCGCGCACGGTGGGCCGAGCGCCCGACGAGATAGCCAGCCATCTGCAATTCCGCCTCGGTGTTGACGATCAGTTCATCGGCCGAGGGAGGCTCCTTGGCCAGTGGCAGCAGCAGCCCGCGGTAGCGGACGATCAGGGTGAAGGTGTACTCGTCGAAATCGGTCTCGACATCGATCACGCCCGATTCGGAAGCGATCAGGTGGTGTGCGGTGAGTGCCTCGACCACCTGCCAGCCAACCAGTTCGGCGCGTCGCACCGGGTCGTGGCGTGCACCCCAGCGCTTGCCCTGTCCCTCCAGAAATTCGGTGATGTCGTCCAGCGTGGTGTCCGCCAGCACGAAGTGCCGCTGCGTGCCCCTGCGCTCGCCGATGCGAAACAGCGCCGAGGCCAGTACCGTCACGCAAATGCCGGCCGCCAGCCCCGACAACATCACGTTCTCGAGCACCGGCCACAGTTCGTCGATGGCTGGATCGATGATCGGCTTGCCCGTACCCACCACCAACCCCAGGCCAACCGCCAGAATACGGCGGTTGTCCAGCATGCGCGACGTGATCAGCCCGAGCCCGCTGAGCGAGGTGAAGGCCGACAGGTACAAGAGTAGCGCGCCCACTACCGGCGGCGGCAGCAGCAGCCACAGGCCGATCAACCGCGGCATGAACGCCGCCAGCAGCAACAACAGGGCGGTCCAGTACCCCAGGTAACGGCTCACGCTGCCCGACGCAGCCGCCAGGCTGACGGCCCCCCCGCTCGCTGCCATGGGCAAGGCGTTCAAGAACGCCGCCACCAGATGACCGATCCCTTCGGCGCGCACACCACCGGCCAGCGCACCCAGGTACGGGCGAGCCCAGTCGGCATCCGCGTTGCGCTGCACGATGGTCTGGGTACCCAACGAGGTGAGCGCCAGCGCGAAGCCCGTGATCGCGTAGGGCACGATGGCGCGCGGCTCGAAGCTCCAGCCGAACACTGGCACATCCGGCAGGTGCAGCCACTCCAGCGCCACCCACGCCTGCTGGCGATCCGGCACCAGGTCAAGCAGCAAGCCCACCGCCACGCCGGCCAGCAACCCCACCAGCGGCGCCATCAGCTTCAGCAAGCCGCGTGCCCAGACGTTGCAACCCACCATCACCGCCAGCGCCAACCCACCCGCCAGCATGGAGCCGCCCTCTGGTGCCCGTCCACCCGGCCCGCTGCCGAAAATCTGCTGCAGGCCCAACGTGCCCAGCCCGAGCCCGATCAGCAGCACCGCGACGCCGGAAACCTCGGCAGTGAAAACGTTGCGTAAGCGCATGATGATGAAGCTGAACCCGATTTGCGTGAGTCCCACCACCCACAGCATGCCGAAAACCGCCTCCTGCCCCACGCCCGGCAATGCACCCACCAGGTACATGCCCGGCAGCACCGCCCCCGTGGCCTGCAGCGGGTAGTAGTAGCCCGCGCCCAGATAACGCAGCGCACGCACCTGCAGCAAAATCACCAGCGCCGCCACCAGCAGCGTGGTGGCTGCGATGCTCAGAAATCCGCCCGACAACTGCACCTGGGCGGTGCGCACGTAGATGTCCGGGATCACCATCAGCGCGCCGAGGTAGGCGAGTTGCTGCAGCGCCAGCCCCAGCGCCAGCCGCGGAGGCAGCCAGTCGGCCACCCCGAAGGCGATGTTTTCAGGGCGGCGCATCAGGGTGCCATCAGTCGAGCACCGGCAACAGCCGGGTTCCCCCGGGTTCGGTGGCCCACAGGTCCCCCGTGTCCAGATCGAACCACCAGCCGTGCAGAACCAGATCGCCCGCATCGACGCGCACGCGCACCCAAGGATAGGTAAGCAGGTTCTTGAGCGATCCAGCCACCGAAGCCCGCTCGACGAGCGCCGGGTTTTCGCGCAACCGCTCCAGCGACGCCTGGACCGGTTTGCCCTGCACATCCTTTTCCGACAACTGGAGCCGGCTTGCATCGAGCGCAAGCGAGACCCAGTTGCCGATGAAGTCGCGTTCGGGCCACTGGCCGCCCGCGGCCCCCAGCATCGCCTTGATGCCGCCGCAATGGGCGTGGCCCAGCACGATGATGTTGGGCACCTTCAGGTCACGCACCGCGTACTCGATGGCGGCGCCAGCGCCGTCCATGGGGTGGGACGGATCGTAGGGTGGCACCAGATTGGCCACATTGCGCAGCACGAACAGCTCGCCCGGATCAGCGCCCGACAGCAAAGCCGGATCGACGCGCGAGTCGCTGCACGAAATCACCAGGGCCGGCGGATGCTGTCCATGCTGCACCAGGCCCTGCATCAGTGCCCTGTTGTGCTCGTAGAAACGCTGGCGAAAGCGCTTGATGCCTGCCAGAAGGTGCGCGATGCCGCGTTGGTCGTGGTCGTCGTCGTGGTCAGGGCGATCGTTGGTCAAGGTTCGGTCTCGGTCAGGCATGGAACGGAAAGATGTGCCGGCGAAGACCGCTAGCGGGCCACTTCGAGCAGTAGCACGTTTCGGTCGCCCTCGCGTCGATGGAGCAGGCGGTGCAGGTAGTGGCGCATCAGGCGCAGGCCATGACCTCCGACGCGCGCGTCGTCGAGCGAGGGCGCCAGCGGCGGCATCTGCCGTCCAGTCGGATCGAAGGACGTACCGTCGTCTTCGACACACAGCGCCCAACCATCGGGTGTCGGGCCGCAGGCCAGCCACATGCGCGCCGGCTCGCCCGCCGGCGTCCGGGCGTGGCGCACCACGTTGGCGAGCGCCTCGTCCGCACACAACGTCAGCGCCAGCCGCACCCTGGCAGGCCAGTCCTGGCGTTCGCCCAGCGTCTCCAGCCACCCGAGCGCGTCCACGACCGCCTGCGTGCCACTGCCCGGATCCAGGCGATCGGGCGGTGCCATCCATGGCGGCCAGGCTGAATCGGTCATCACGCGCTCAATGCTCGAAGTGCAGCTTCAGCACCGCTTGGCCAGCGCTCTCACCGGTGCTTACACGATCGGCCAGGTGGCGCAGCAGAAGACCCGACATCTGGGCCAGCGCGGCATCGATCGCGCTGTCGTCGTCGCCATCGAGCAGCGCAGCGGTGCCAGGCGCCGTTCCCACGGTCAACTCAAGGGGGGCCCCGCTGTGCAGCAGGTCCAGGTCCAGGTTGAATTCGTCGAAGTGGCCACGCAAGGCGATGACGTGCCGCCCCTCGCCAGCGCTGGCAATGGCTTCGGCCGCTTCCAGCGCCGCCAAGGCGGCACGTTGCACGACGGCGCGGCGCGCGCCCCAGGCGGCACCCTGCGTCTCGACGAAGCCCGTGATGTCGGTGTGCAGCGCGCGGCTGCCGGCCTGCAGGGGCAACTGTGCACGCTGCGAGGTGCCGAGGCGAAAGAGCAGATTCAACGCGATCACCAGCACGCCGGCGACGACGAAGCCATCGCCCAGCAGGAAGTGCGCCCAAGGCGGAACGTCCTGTGCCAGCTGCGGCATCTGCAGCAGGGCCAACCCGGCGCACAGCGACAAACCGATGGCGAAGACGATGCGGCTGTCGATGGCGCGCGACATCGCCAACTCCATCCCCGAGACGATCAGAAACGCCGCCGCGTACAGTCCCACCGCACCCAGCACCGGTCCGGGCACCAGCGTGAGGGCCATCGTCAGTTGCGGCAGGAATGCGACCAACGCAAGCAGCGCCGCCGTGGTCAGACCAACGACGCGCGCGGTGGACCGCGTGGCGTAGGCCAGCGCAATGTTGGCGGAACTGGTTGCCGTCGGGAAGCTCCCGAACAGGCCCAGGCACAGGTCGCCCAGGCCGTTGGCCCGGATCCCGCCTCCGATGGACTGCAGGTTGGCGCGCTTCCAGTCGGCATCGTCCATCTTGTCCACGATGGTCACGCTGCCCAGCGTGTCGAGCTGCGTCAGGATCGCCACCAGCACCGTGGCCATCGCCATCCCGGCGTCGAGCCCGAACACCGGCTTGCTCACCTGGGGCAGGGCCAGCAAGGGCACGCCCTGCAACGCCTGGGTTCCTTCGAGCTGTCCCAGCAAAGCCGTCACGGCCACCCCGGCGGCAATCGCCAGCAGCAGCGCCATCAGGCGCAGGCGCCCACCCCAGACCGTCAACAACACGATGCCGCCCAGCGTGATGGCCGCCACCAGTGCACTGGTGCCATTCACGTGCCAGTTGTCCCCGTCGACGCCCAGCGATTGGCGCACCGACGACGCCACCAGCGCGATGCCGCCCATGCAGATCACCGCGCCCACCACGGGCGGTGGAAACAGCGGTCGCAGATGGCGCACCAGCGGCGCGATCACGATGGCGGTTGCGCCGTAGATCAGGGTCGCACCGGCGAGCCCCCCGGGCCCGTACGCCGCCATCAGGGCCGACGCGACGGCGATCATGAACGGGCTGGGCATGTGCACGAGCAGGCTGCCGCTGCCCCAACGCCCGCCCCACGCCTGCAGCGCGGTGCCCAGCGCCATCGCCAGCAGCGTCACGGCCACCACCGACTGGGTGGCCGAGCGATCAAGCCCGGCCATGTGGGCGGCGACCAGCACGTAGGCGATGAAGGCCATCGCCGTGGCCGCGTGCTGCACCGTCAGCACCAGGAGCGCGCCGACCGGCGGGCGCTCGGAGCCGGCGTACACCAGCTCGGGCGGGCGTCGGCGGGGCGGTGAGGCCGGAAGACGCAACATGGGCATGGGTGGTGGGCGGGTTTTGGTGGCCAATGTGCGCGAGGGGCCGCGCTATCATCGCTGCGAATCGCGCGAAGCGACAGGGCCTCCCCACTTGACCGAAGATTCTGACATGACGATCGCCACCGAAAAAACCGCGTCCGCCACCATCGTCCTGCTGCAGGGCCAGATCAACAGCGCCAACGCCGCTGGACTGGAAACCGAAATTCTGGCTCTCGTCGAAGGTGGCGTGAGGGCGCTCGTGCTGGAATTCGGTGCGCTGGACTACATCTCCAGCGCCGGCTTGCGCATGGTTCTGGTGCTGGCCAAGCGCCTGAAGGCGGAGGGCGGGCGACTTGTGCTGTGCGGTATGCAGCCCCACGTGCGCGAGGTGTTCGACATCAGCGGGTTTCTGTCGATCCTGAACGTCGAATCGACCCGGGCCGAGGCGCTGGCGCGCTTCGGATGATCGCCTGGGCGCGGCGCGAGCCGCGCCACGCGCCCCATTCGACCGCTCTTTCGATCCGACATGGCCACCACCCTGATCCTCGGCGCGTCGCGCGGCATCGGTCTCGAACTGGCGCGCCAGCACGTGTTCGCGCGTGACCGCGTGATCGCCACCGCACGCGACGCGGGCGGTCTGGCGGCTTTGCGCGAACTGGGCGTGGCCCAGGCACTGCAACTTGACGTCACCGACCCCTCCAGCGTGAACGCCCTGGCGACGCAACTGGAGGGCACGAAGATCGACACCGCCTGGCACGTCGCCGGCGTGATGTGCTCGCGCGCCGACGCGAGCCAGGTACCGACCTGCGCCGATTTCGACCGCGTGATGCACGCCAACGTGCTGGGTGCCATGCAGGTGATCCCGCGAGTGGCGCCACTGGTGGAGGCCGCGCGCGGGCGCTTCGGGTTCCTGAGCAGCACGATGGGCCAGATCGGCACCGCGAGTGGCAGCAACGCCTGGCTATACCGCGTCAGCAAGGCAGCGTTAAACATGGCGGTGGCCGCGGCGCGCCACAGCTACCCGCAGGCCTTGTTCGTCCTGTTTCACCCCGGCTGGGTGCGCACCGACATGGGCGGCACGCAAGCGCCCGTGCGCGTGACCGACAGCGTGACGCGCCTGCGCGTGACCCTGGCGAGTGCGACCGCGGCCGACAACGGCGCTTTCTTCAATCACGACGGCAGTCGGCTGACCTGCTGGTAGCAAGACCGCTTCGCCCGCTGAACCATCGAAACGCGACCCGAGGAAGGCCACCATGCTGCTCACCGAAGACCAACTCATGATCCGTGACGCCGTGCGCGCCTTTGCGCAACAGGAGCTGTGGCCGCACGCCGCGCAATGGGACCAGGCCCACACCTTCCCCGAAGCGGCCCACAAAGGGCTGGCCGATCTGGGCGCCTACGGCATTTGTGTTCCCGAGGAATACGGGGGCGCGGGCCTGAACTACCTGACCCTGGCGCTGGTGCTGGAAGAAATCGCCGCCGGCGACGGCGGCACCAGCACGCCGATCAGCGTCACCAACTGCCCCTACAACGCCATCCTGATGCGCTACGGCAGCGAGGCGCAAAAGCAGCAGTGGCTGGTGCCGGCCGCGCGCGGCGAGATGTTGGGCGCCTTTGCGCTGACCGAGCCGCACGTGGGCAGCGACGCCTCGGCCCTGCGCACCACGGCCGTGCGGCAGGGCGACGACTACGTCATCAATGGCGTCAAGCAGTTCATCACCAGTGGGCAGAACGGCCACGCCGCCATCGTGATTGCCGTCACCGACAAGGCGGCTGGCAAGCGCGGCATGAGCGCCTTCGTCGTGCCGACACACCGCCTGGGCAATGGCGGCTGGCAAGTGGCGCGCATCGAGGACAAGCTGGGTCAGCATTCCAGCGACACGGCGCAGATCAATCTGCAGGACTGCCGCGTGCCGGCTTCCAACCGGATCGGCGAGGAGGGTGAGGGCTACAAGATCGCCCTGTCGGCACTGGAAGGTGGACGCATCGGCATTGGCGCGCAGAGCGTCGGCATGGCGCGCAGCGCGCTGGAGGCGGCCATTGCCTACGCCAAGGAGCGCGAGAGCTTTGGAACGACCTTGATCAACCACCAGGCCGTGGCCTTCCGGCTGGCCGACTGCGCCACCCGGCTGGAAGCCGCGCGTCAGCTGATCTGGCACGCGGCGTCCCTGCGCGACGCCGGCCGCCCCTGCCTGAAGGAAGCCGCCATGGCCAAGCTGTTTGCCACCGAGACGGCCGAGGCCGTGTGCAGCGCTGCCATCCAGACCCTGGGCGGCTACGGCTACGTCAGCGACTTTCCGCTCGAGCGCATCTACCGCGACGTGCGCGTGTGCCAGATCTACGAGGGCACCAGCGACGTGCAGAAGATCATCATCACGCGAGCGCTGTGAAACGCCTCCGGCTTCCACGCGCTGCGCGATGTTTCGCCCACCCTCCTGCAGGGGACAGTGCCTGTGGCCGGTGCAAGCCCAGCCACGGCGAGCGCTGGCGATAGCAACACCACCAGAATTCGAGTGATGTCAGATGCCCCCAGAACAGCCGCCTGTCCCTGCGGCGGTCGCCCGGCCGGCACGCCCCATGACGCCTGCTGCGGCCGCTACCTGGGACACTGGACCGACACGCCCGCACCCGACGCCGAGGCGCTGATGCGCTCGCGCTACTCGGCCTTCGTACGCGGCGACACGGCCTATCTGCAAGCCACCTGGCACCCCAGCACGCGCCCGGCCGAACTGGCCCTTGACGAAGACACGCACTGGCTTGGGCTGGAGGTCCGCCGGCACCACGTGCTCGACGCCACGCACGCCGAGGTCGAGTTCGTCGCTCGCTCGCGGGTGGGCGGCGGACCGGCCCGGCGCCTGCATGAACGCAGCCGCTTCATGCGCGAAGCCGCGGATGGCCGCTGGCGCTGGTTTTACATGAATGGCGTGCTTCTTTAGAATTAAATCGCCCCTCACAGCTTGACTGTCAAGCCAGGCAGGCTATAAAAATGAGAGCATCAACTTTTCATCCACCCCATCGCCCGCGGGTTGGCGCAAGCCACTTGACATGCGCATCCTGATCCTGGGCGCGGGTCGCGTCGGCGAGAGCGTGGCCGAAACCCTGGTGTCGGAGTCCAACGACATCACGG
>CAZGOL010000001.1:47105-56464 GCA_964527755.1 uncultured Ottowia sp. | reverse complement strand
AGCCCTGGCGGAAGCCGTAGCGCACGCAGTCCTTGCCGGTGGTGTCGTTGGAGCCCGAGATGCCGGGCATGTACAGGAGTTTTTCGCGGTCGCAGAACTTGTTCAGCGCCACCGCCACGGCCGACGAAGTCGAGCCGGTGGCCAGGATGATCTTGTTCTCGTTGATGAAAGTCTGGATCGATTGCACCGCCTGGTTGGGCTTGGCGGCGGAGTCGGCCGAAACCAGCGCCACCTTCTTGCCGAGCACGCCCTTGCTGACTTTGGGTGCGATCTTCTTCATGAGCGGGTGATCCGTGTTCATGTGCTCCACGGCCAGTTCCCAGCCCTTGAGTTCGTCGGCGCCTTGGACGGCATAAGGTCCTGTCAGAGGCACGGCCGCGCCGATGTACACCGTATCGCCCTGCGAGCCCGCGGGCCAGGTGCCCATGGCGGGCTTGTCCTGGGCGAAGGCAATGCCGACACCGCCGAAGCTGCTCACCAGAACGGCGCCCGCGCCGGCACCGAGTTGCAGCACGTCGCGCCGTGCCATGCGGTTGGTCGATTTGAAGTCTGTCATGTGTCTCCTTTTCCGTGGGTTGACCTGCGAAATGCGACGGACTTGGCCGGGTTGGCAGCCTGGATCGCCAACGATTTCCGACGGCCCTTCTCAACGCCCGCTTACGATACCGTGGAAAACTTTCTTGTGTGCGATCATTTGCTAAGTATTTGACATGCAATGGGATATTTGTAAACATTCGAATTTGAAGTTGGTTATTTTGTTAAAACATTACATTGCAACGCAACAAGATCAAGGAGACTGGTCGTGCAACGCACGGTGATCGGGTTCAAGATCCGCCAGCAGCGGCGCCTCGCGGGCATCACGCAGAAGGCGTTGGCGCAGCGCGCCGGCATCTCCGCGGCCTATCTGAACCTGATCGAGAACAACAAGCGCAACATCGGCGGAGCGCTGCTGCATCGGATCGCCACCGAGTTGCAGATGCCGGTCGAATTGTTCGATGGGGCGACCGATCGGCGACTGGTGCACGAGTTGGTCGATCTCGGCAGCGAAGCGCTGCTCGAGGAGTTCGGGCTCACGCCAGAAACGGCGGCCGGGCTGGCGGGGCAGTACCCGCGCTGGGCCCGTGCGCTGGTGCGCCTGCACCGCAGCTACCATGATCGCAACGAAGCCGTGACTGCGCTGTCGGATCGGCTCAGCCAGGACCCGTTCTTGGGCGAATCGATCCATGGCGTATTGACCCATGTCGCGGCCATTCGGTCGGCGTCCGAAATTCTGGAGGCCATCGACGAGCTGGAACCAGCCGATCGCGCGCGGTTCCTGCGGATCATCGACACGGAGAGCACGCGCCTGGCCGATGTCTCGCAGGCGCTGGCTGGGTTCTTCGATCGGGAGCGCTCGGCCACCCGTTCGATCACTCCGGTCGACGAAGTCGACGATTTCCTGCAGGAAAACGACAACCATTTTCCCCAACTGGAGCGTGCGGCCGCCGAGGTTCTCGCATCGGCAGTCAACGCATCCGGATCGACGGAAATCGGGCTGATCCGGTATCTTTCGGAGCGTTTCGGTGTGCGCGTCACCATGGTGCATGCGCTCGGCGGCGAAACGGCCGATCCGCGGGCGCGGTCGGCCTATGAAGATGCGCAGCGCCACATGCTCCTGATCGCATCGGCTCCCGTGGCCACCCGGCGCTTCGAGCTGTGCCGTCTGATCGCACATCTGGCCTGCGGCAGCGCGATCGCCAGCGAACTGTCCGGTTCCACGCTGCTGCGTTCGCCGACTGCCCGGCGTCGCGCCGAGCGCGCGCTGCAGGCCTACGTCGCCGGTGCGTTGCTGCTGCCGTACGACGAATTCATCGACGCCGTGCGGGCGAGCCGCCACGACATCGATCACCTGTGCCACCACTTTGATGCCAGTTTCGAGCAGGTATGCCACCGTTTGCTCACACTCAAGAAGCCTGGCAACGAGGGAGTGCGCTTCGGCTTCGTGCGTTCGGACCCTGCCGGCTACCTGACCAAGCGCTTCCCGCTGCCGACCATGCCGTTGCCGCGTTACGGCAACGCCTGCCCGCTGTGGGCGGTATACCGGGCGTTCCAGACACCCGGGGCGACCGTGCGCGAGCTGGCGGAATTTCCCGACGGGCGGCGCTATTTTTTTGTCGCGCGCGCGCTCGACAAGCAGTTGCCGTCCTACGCCGCCACGAGGCAGTCGATTTCGCTCATGCTCGTGTGCGAGGCCATCCACGCCGACCAACTCGTCTATGGTGACGGGCTGGACCTGTCCACCGCGGCCCCGGCGACACCCGTGGGCCCCACCTGTCGGCTGTGTGTACGACGCAATTGCGCCTCGCGTCAGGAAAACCCCATCATCGGCACCTGAGGCGCGATGCAAGAATATCCGCATCCGTCATGCGATTGCATGCTGCTCGTCCCGTGCGCCGCAGCAGCGTGCGTGGCGCGACAGGGCGTTGGACAGCAGGGCCGCGGAGCCGGGCTGGCAATGAGGGCGTGTTTCGCGCATTGAGGAGAGGCCGTGGCAGCGAAAGTCCTGATCACCGAAGATGAACCGAACATCGTTGAATCGCTGACCTTCATTCTGAAGCGGGCCGGCTACGAGGTGGCGGCCGTCAGCGATGGCGAAGCCACCATGCAGCGTCTGAGAACCGATCGGCCCGACGTCATGATTCTCGATCTGATGGTCCCCAAGCTGGACGGCTTCGAGGTGCTCAAGCGGGTGAAGGGCGATCCGACCCTGGCCGGGTTGCCGGTGCTGGTGTTGTCGGCCAAGGGGCAGGCCCATGACCGGCGGCTGGTCGAGGAGATCGGGGCCGATGCCTTCATCACCAAGCCCTTTTCCAACCGCGACATCGTCGAGCAGATCGGCCGCTTGTGTGAGCGGCGCACGGGCGCGCCGGGCCGCTCGGTGCCTCGATGAAACAACCGCACGTGGATGACGGCACGGCAGCGGGCGCCGCCGTGGCCCTGCCGCTGCTGGGGCTGTTCCTGCTGATGCCGCCAGTGGTCACCCTGTTTGTCAAGGGAGCCGGGTTTGCCGGCGTTCCGTTGATCGTGATTTACGTGTTCGGCGTCTGGTGCGCCCTGATCGTCTGCGCGGCATTGCTGGCGCGGCGCCTCGATCCGGGGCGCGCCGCACTCCCTGCGGGTGCCGACTCCCCACCGCCCGATGCGTCCTGACCACGGGGCGCACGTCACGCATCGCCCATGCTGAGCGCCAACGTCGTTCTTGCCGTCGCACTGCTCTACGTGGCACTGCTGTTTGCGGTGGCGTTCGTGGGCGATGCGCACGCCCGCCGGGGCGACACGCGCTGGCTGCATTCGCCGGTGATCTACACCCTGTCGATTTCGCTGTATTGCACCTCGTGGACGTACTACGGGGCTGTCGGCTCGGCGGTGCGCGACGGCATGGGTTTTGCCACGATCTATCTGGGCCCGACCCTGGTGTTCGTCGGCTGGTGGACGCTGCTGCGCAAGATGGTGCGAATCGGCCAGGCACACCGCATCACGTCGATCGCCGACATGATCTCTTCGCGCTACGGCAAGAGCGGCAGCCTGGCTGCCCTCATCACCGTGATCGCGGTGATCGCCATCACGCCCTACATCGCGCTCCAGCTCAAGGCCGTCACCACCAGTTTCCAGGTGATCAGCAATACGAGCATCGACGCACTGACGGGGGTGCCCAGCGCCGAGCCCGACCTGCGCATTGCGTTCTGGGTGGCCGCCGGCATGGCGTTCTTCACCATCCTGTTCGGCACCCGCAACATCGATGCCAATGAGCGTCACCACGGCGTGGTGGCGGCCATCGCGATGGAGGCGCTGGTCAAGCTGGTGGCGCTGGTGGTGGTCGGCCTGCTGGCAGTGCTGGGTCTGGGCGGCGATCTGGGCACCCTGCTGGAGCGGGCTCCTCCGGTGTACCTGCGCGACCCGTCCGTGTTCGGTGCATCGTGGGTCACGCAGACGTTCCTGGCGGCCACTGCGGTGATTTGCCTGCCGCGCCAGTTCCAGATGACGGTGGTGGAATGCTCGGGCGAGTACCAGTTGCGCACGGCGTCGTGGATGTTTCCGCTGTACATGCTGCTGGTGTGCGTGTGCGCTCTGCCGATCGCCCTCCAGGGGCTTGAGCACCTGCCCGCGGGTTCCAACCCGGACATGTTCGTGCTCACGTTGCCGATGTGGGCCGGCCAGGACGCCATCACGCTGCTGGCCTTCATCGGCGGTTTCTCGTCGGCCACCGCGATGGTGATCGTCTCGGCCATCGCGCTGTCCACGATGGTGTCCAACCACATCGTCATGCCGCTGGCGTTGCGCCTGCCCGGAGTGCGCCTGGACGCCGGCGGCGATCTGCGCCGCTTCGTGCTCAACAGCCGCCGCGCCTCGATCGTGCTGATCCTGCTGCTGGGCTTCCTGGACTTCCGCTATTCGGTGCAGTCGGCCGGCTTGGCATCGATCGGCCTGATCTCGTTCGTCGGCGTGGCGCAGTTCCTGCCCCCGCTGATCGCGGGCCTGTACTGGCGCCATGCCACCGTGCATGGCGCGATCGCGGGCGTGCTGTGCGGCTTTCTGGTCTGGCTCTATACGCTGTTTTTGCCCAGCTTCGGCGACAGCGTGATGATCAAGGACTTGTTCGACCATGGGCCGTGGGGCTGGGCCCTGCTGCGGCCGAACGCCCTGTTCGGGCTCGAGGGCACGGATCCACTGGTCCACGCGACGTTCTGGAGTCTGGCGGGCAACGTGCTGCTGCTGGTGCTGGTGTCGCTGGCCGTGGGACCCAACCCGATGGAGCGGCTGCAGGCGACACTGTTCATCGACATTTTTCGCACCCCCGCGAGCGACAGCTCGCGTTTCGTCAACCGCTCGGCTGCGCGCCGCGACTTGGTGGTGCTGGCGCAGCGCATTCTGGGCACCGAGCAGGCGCGCGCGCTGTTCCAGGAGGCCGAACGCCGGCACGGCCTGAAGGACGACCAGGCGCTGGCGAGCAACGAGTTCATTTCCGAACTGGAGCGCAAACTGGCCGGCAGCGTGGGGGCGGCTTCGGCGCGCGCCATGATCTCGCAGGTGGTGATCGGCGAGACCATCAGCCTGTACGAGCTGATGCGCATCGTCGATGAAACCCAGCGCGTGCGCGACTACAGCGCGCGGCTGGAGCAGAAGTCGCGCCAGCTCGCCGCAGCCAACGACCGCCTGACCCTGCTCGACAGCCAGAAGGACGAGTTTCTCAGTCAGGTCAGCCACGAAGTGCGCACCCCGATGACTTCGATCCGATCGCTCTCCGAAGCCCTGCTCGAGACGGAGGACATCGAGCACGCACAGGCCCGGCATTTTCTGCGCATCATCAACGAGGAAAGCATTCGCATGACGCGGCTGCTGGACGGCATTCTGGACATGAGTGCGCTGGAGGCCGATGAACAGCCATGGCAACTCGTGCCGATCGACCCCGAAGCGGTACTCGACAGCGCCATCCGTGCCTGCGAGGGGTTGGCGGTCGACCGCGGCCTGCTGGTTCTGGGTGGGCCCCGGGTCTGCTGCGACCGGGTGCAGATCGCTGGCGAACCCGATCGCCTCAGCCAGGTTTTCATCAACCTGATTTCCAACGCGATCAAGTACAACGTGAGTCGTGAACCGTTCGTGCGCATCTCCAGCAGCGTCGAAGGCGATCACTATCAGGTGTTGGTGCAGGATAACGGCCCTGGCATTCGGGCCGACGAGCGCGAGCGCATCTTCCTGAAGTTCTCGCGCGGTTGGGCGCACACGCGCACGGGCACCAAGGGCACCGGCCTGGGACTGGCGATTTCGAGCCAGATCATGCGGCGGCTGGGCGGGTCGCTGGAACTCATGCCCGACACCGGATCGGGCGCCGTCTTTCGCATCCGTCTGGCGGTCGCGACGGGCGAGACGGCGTCCTGATTGGCACAGTGCCCTGCCAGCGGCGGCAGGCGGTACGCGGCTGCGCCAGATCGCTGGGGTGCGCTCGGAGTCAATCCAGCTGCCGCAGCAGCGCCATCGCCTCGTCCACTCGCTCGACGGCATGAATGCGCAAGCCCTCCAGCGCCCGCTCCATCTTGCGCGGCGCGTTGGCCTTGGGCACCACCGCGCTCGAAAAGCCCAGCTTGGCCGCCTCGCGCAGGCGCTCCTGTCCGCGCGGGGCGGGCCGTACTTCGCCCGCCAGGCCCACTTCGCCGAAGGCGATGAGGCCCTTGGGCAGCGGCTTGTCGCGCAGGCTGCTGGTGATGGCCAGCAGCACCGCCAGGTCGGCCGCGGGTTCGCTGATGCGCACGCCGCCCACGGCGTTGACGAACACGTCCTGGTCGCCGGTGGCCACGCCGCCGTGGCGGTGCAGCACCGCCAGCAGCATGGCCAGGCGGTCGCGCTCCAGCCCCACCGACAGGCGCCGCGGACTTGGCCCGCCACTGTCCACCAGCGCCTGGATCTCCACCAGCATCGGCCGTGTGCCCTCCAGCGTGACCAGCACGCAGCTGCCGGGCACGGCTGTAGCGTGCTGGCTCAAAAAGATCGCGCTGGGATTGCTCACGCCCTTCAGGCCCTGCTCGGTCATGGCGAACACGCCGATTTCGTTGACGGCGCCAAAGCGGTTCTTGATGGCGCGGATCAGGCGAAAGCTGCTGTGCGTGTCGCCCTCGAAGTACAGCACCGTGTCCACCATGTGCTCCAGCACGCGCGGGCCAGCCAGTTGCCCGTCCTTGGTCACGTGGCCCACCAGCACCAGCGCGCCGCCGCCGCCCTTGGCCCAGCGCGTCAGGTGCGCCGCGCACTCGCGCACCTGCGCCACGCTGCCGGGGGCGCTGGTGAGCTGGTCGCTGTACACCGTCTGGATCGAATCGATCACCGCTGCCGCGGGCTGTTGTTGCGTCAGGGCGGCGAGGATTTTCTCGAGCTGGATTTCGGCCAGCACCGGTACCTGCGAGCCATGCAGGCCAAGTCGGCGCGCACGCAGGGCGATCTGCGCGCCGCTTTCCTCGCCGCTCACGTAGAGTGTGTTTTGCCCATCGCGTTGCAGCGCGTCCAGCGCCTGCAGCAGCAGGGTCGACTTGCCGATGCCCGGATCGCCCCCGATCAGCGTCACGCCGCCCGCCACGATGCCGCCACCCAGCACCCGGTCCAGCTCGGCCTGGCCGGTGGGCGTGCGCGCCACCTCCACCGCCTCGATGGCCGCCAGCGGCTGCACCGCGTTGCCGGGGGTCAGCGCGGCAAAACCGGTGCTCAGGCGGTTTCTGCCACCACTGGCCGCGGGTTCGGGCACGACCTCGACCAGGGTGTTCCACGCACCGCACGCGGGGCACTTGCCCAGCCAGCGCGTGCTGCTGGCGCCACATTCGTTGCAGACATAGACGGATCTGGGAGTGGCCATGCGCGGATCGTACCGGGGGCGGGCGGGGCGATCGGCGCGCGCCACCGCCGCGGGCGGGTACCATGCGGCACCCTTGCATCACACCGCTGCCCGCCCATGACCACTGCCGCCGCCGATTCCGCCGTGCAACCCGCCGTCTCGCGCAACCGCTTGCTCGTCACCTCCGGTCTGGGCTGGATGTTCGACGCCATGGACGTGGGCCTGCTGTCGTTCATCCTGGCCGCGCTCAAGACCGACTGGGGCCTCACCGGCGCCCAGATGGGCTGGCTGGGCGCCATCAACTCGATCGGCATGGCAGTGGGCGCCGTCGTGTTCGGCATGATGGCCGACCGCGTCGGCCGCAAGCACGTGTTCATCCTTACGCTGCTGCTGTTTGCCATTGCCAGCGGGTTGTCGGCCTTTGCCACCACGCTCACGGTGCTGATGGTGCTGCGCTTTTTTACCGGCATGGGCCTGGGCGGCGAGCTGCCGGTGGCCAGCACCTACGTGTCCGAGCGCGTGCCGGCGCACGAGCGCGGCCGCATCGTGGTGCTGCTGGAGAGCTTCTGGGCCGTCGGCTGGATCTTGGCGGCGCTGATCGCCTACTTCGTGATCCCGCGCTTTGCCAAGGACATGGGCTGGCGCGTGGCGCTGATCCTGGGCGCGCTGCCGGCGATCTACGCGCTGTACCTGCGCCGCAAGCTGCCCGATGACAAGCCGACCGCGCCGCCCTCGGCCGGCCTGCCCTGGACGGCGCGACTGGCTGCACTGTGGTCGGCCGCGCACGGGCGCAGCACGCTGATGCTGTGGGTGCTGTGGTTCACGGTGGTGTTCTCGTACTACGGCATGTTCCTGTGGCTGCCCAGCGTGATGGTGAGCAAGGGCTTCGCCCTGATCAAGAGTTTCGAGTACGTGCTGCTGATGACGCTGGCGCAACTGCCCGGCTACTTCACCGCCGCCTGGCTGATCGAGCGCGCCGGGCGCAAGTTCGTGCTGGTGGTCTATCTGCTGGGCACGGCGGGCAGCGCCTGGGCGTTCGGCAACGCCGACACCGAAGGCGCGCTGCTGCTGTATGGCGCGCTGCTGTCCTTCTTCAACCTGGGTGCCTGGGGCGCGCTGTATGCCTACTCGCCCGAGAATTACCCGGCGCCGATCCGCGCCAGCGGTGTCGGCACGGCGGCGGGCATCGGGCGCATCGGCGGCATCCTGGGCCCGCTCGCGATCCCGTATCTGGCCGCGCAGGGCTGGAGCACGGGCAGTACCTTTGCGCTGTTTGCCGCCACCATCGTGGTGGGCGCGCTGGCCGTCGCCGTGCTGGGACGGGAGACCCGGGGCGAGCAAGCCGTGCGGTGAGCGCGCCGGCCGCGCATGCGCCGATCGGGGTGTTCGACAGCGGGCTCGGCGGCCTGAGCGTCTTGCGCGCGTTGTGCGCCGAACTGCCGCACGAGCGTTTCGTCTACCTGGCCGACTCCGGCCATGCGCCCTATGGTGAGCGAGACGATGCGTTTGTCCGGGAACGCACGCACGCCATTGCGGCGTTCCTGCACCAGACGCGCGGCATCAAGGCACTGGTGGTGGCGTGCAACACGGCCACGGCCGCGGCGATCGACGAGTTGCGGCGCGGCCACCCGGATCTGGTGGTGGTGGGCGTCGAGCCGGCGCTGAAACCTGCAGTGCGGGCCACGCGCACCGGGCGCATCGGCGTCATGGCCACGCGCGGCACGTTGGCCAGCGCCAAGTTCGCCGCGTTGCTGGCGTCCCAGCGTGCGCGGGCCGAATTTGTCCTGCAGGCCTGCGACGGGCTGGCTGCGGCGATCGAATGCGCGGCCGACGCGGATCATCGGGCCGACCCCGTCGCTATTGAAATGGAAGCGCTTCTGGCGCACTGCGCAAGCGCCATGGGGCGATTTGGTACGCAAGATGGAGCCATCGACACGCTGGTGCTGGGCTGCACGCACTACGTGTTCGCCGAACCCATCCTGCAGCGCCTGGTCGGCCCCGA
>CAZGOL010000001.1:9570-47005 GCA_964527755.1 uncultured Ottowia sp. | reverse complement strand
GCTGCACGCACTACGTGTTCGCCGAACCCATCCTGCAGCGCCTGGTCGGCCCCGAAGTGCGCCTGATCGAGACGGGCGCGCCGGTGGCTCGCCAAACCCGGCGCCTGCTGGCGCAGGCCGGCCGGCTGGCGCCCGGCGACGGTGCCGCCGCATGCGAGCTGCTGTCCACCGGCGAGCCGCGCCGGCTGCACGCGGCGGCCGCGCGCTGGCTGGGGTGGCCGGGCGTGGCGGTGCAGGCGCTGCAAATCGCGAACCTGCCGAGCGAGGCCGCCATCACCGGCGCCTGAGTTCGTCGATCACCAGTTGCCGCACGTCGGTGCCGGCGCCTGCGTCGACGATGCCGAATTCGGGCCCGGGCTTGAGCCACTCGAGGTTCTGCTCCTTGCCCAAGGCCAGGAAGTCGTTGACCGCCAGCCGGTAGGTGCGCGCCGGGTCGATCGGCATGCCGCCCACCTGCCACTGCTCGCCGGCGCGTTGCACGTTGGCAGCCTGCAAAAAGCCGCCCGTGCCGGCGTTGGCCGCACCCTGCTGCAGCACCTTCTGCAGCAGGCTGCCCCGGATGCTGGCCAGTTGCACCCGGCCGCCGAAGGGCAGCACGCGAATCACGTCGTAGACGGTGATCGGCCCCGCAGGAATGACGTCGTCGATGCGAATCGAGCCGCTGTTGAACAGCGCCAGTTCGGCCTGCGGATACGCGTGCAGCATGCTGCGCGCGATCAGTTCGGTCAGCGCGGTGCTGCGCGTGCGCACCACGGATTCCAGGCCATCCAGCGGTTCGGTGCTGGTGGTGACCAGCTCGGCCGGCGCGAAGCCCTGCTGGCGAAAGGCCTGGAAGGCGACGGCGAGCCACCGGTCCACCACCGCCTTGACGGCGGGTTCCTCGGGCAGGCGGTCGGTGATGGGGACGAAGCTGGGCTTGACCTCGGTGCGGCCGGTGCGCGGGTCGAACCACAGGTCGACCACGTAGACCGAGCGCACGTTGGCATCGGCCTTGAGCAGCGGCGAGAAGTTGCCGCGCCAGTACTGGAAGTTGACGTGCTCGTGCCCGCCCAGCACCAGGCCGATCTGCGGCAGGCGTTCCAGCAACGCGGTGTCTTCGTCCAGCGTCTGGTGCGTGAGGGCGACGATGAAGTCGGACTGCGCGGCAAGCTGCCCAACCTGTTCGCGCGCGCTGGCCAGCGCGTCGGCGTAGCGCACGTAGGGCGGCTGGTTGACCGGCAGTGTGACGCCGAACAGGCCGACGCGAAAGGCCCTGCCGCTGCGGGGATCGGCAAAGCTCACCACCTGGCTTGGCTTGACGCCGGCAAACGGCTGGCCGTCGGCGGCCAGCACGTTGCTGGAAATCCAGGTGAACCTCGACTCAGCCATGCGCTGGTGAAACTGCGGCTCCTTCAGGTCGAACTCGTGGTTGCCGAAGGTCGCGAAGTCGAGCCCGAAGTGGTTCAGCACGTCCACCATCTGGCGCCCGGCCAGGCGATCACCCTCGAACGGCGCGGTGCCGAGCGCCGAGGGGTTGAACAGGTCGCCACCCAGCGTGGTGAGGGTGTTGGGGTTGCGCGCCAGCAGTTGCTGGCGCAGCGTGGCGACGCGCGCGATGCCGCCCTCCCTGCCACCGGCGATCGGCGTGATCTCGTAGATGTCGTTGAAGTGCAGGATCGTGACGTGCACACGCTCCTCTTGCGGTGCGCCGGCGGGCGCGGTGGTGCATGCCGGCAGCGCGCAGGTGAGGATCAATGCGAGCAGCGCTTGCAGCAGTCTCGTCATCGCCGTGTCTCCTGGTTCTCCATCTTGGTCGGGTGGCCAATGATGCAGGCGCTGGCTGCCTGGACACAAGCCTGCCGCAAGGCCGGGGTGCTGCCGCGCGTGCCGGCCGGTCAGGGATCGATCGCCACCGGCACGCGCGGCGCCAGCGCGCACATCAGCTCGTAGCCGATGGTGGCCGCTGCCTGTGCCACCTCGTCGATTGGCAACACCGCACCACCACTCGCCTGGCCCCACAGCGTGACCTCGCTGCCGACGTTCGCCTGCGGCACGGGCTCCAGATCGACCGCCAGCATGTCCATGCTCACGCGCCCGAGCGTGCGGGTACGCACGCCGTCGACCAGCACCGGCGTGCCGGTGCCGGCATGGCGCGGGTAGCCGTCGGCATAGCCGCAGGCCACCACGCCGATGCGCATCGGCCGCTCGGCGGTGAAGGTGGAGCCGTAGCCCACGGTGGCGCCGGCAGCGAGGTTTTGGGTGGCAAGCAGGCGCGCGTTCAGGCTCATGGCTGGGCGCAGGCCCCAGTGCGCGGCGTCGTGCAGTGGGTGGTCGGGCGAGCCGCCGTACGCGGCAATGCCCGGGCGCACCCAGTCCCCGCGCACGGCCGCATCGTGCCCATGGCGCAACGTGGCGGCGCTGTTGCACACGCTGCGCTCGCCCGGCAGGTCGCCGGTGGTGCGCTGGAACACCTGCCACTGGGCGTCGATGCCGCGCGCACCATCGGCGTCGGCAAAGTGCGTCATCAGCGCGATCTCGCCCACCTGCGGCAGCGCCGACAGGCGGGCGTGGGCCGCGCGGTAGTGCTCGGGCGTGAAGCCCAACCGGTTCATGCCCGAGTTGAGCTTGAGGAACACCCGGTGCGGTGCGTGTGTCTTGTGTGCCGCCAGCCAGTCGATCTGCGCCGCGCGGTGCACCGTGTGCCACAGGTCCAGGCGTGAGCAAAGTTCCAGATCGCGTGGCTCGAACGCGCCTTCGAGCAGCAGGATCGGGCCGCGCCAGCCAAGCCGGCGCACGCGCTCGGCTTCGGCCAGGTCGATCAGGGCGAAGCCGTCGGCGCTGCGCAGCCCTTCGTAGGCGCGCTCGATGCCGTGGCCGTAGGCATTGGCCTTGACGATTGCCCACAGGCGCGCGCCGGGTGCAGCCTGGCGCAGGCGCGCCAGGTTGTGGCGCAGGGCGGCGGTGTGGATGGTGGCCTGGATCGGGCGGGGCATGGGGGTGGCGGTGCGAACGGGCAGGCCGATTTTGACATCGCCGCGTGCGCGGTAGAACCAAAGGTTCTGGCGTGGCCTGCGTGCTATAAACCGCGTCGTTTGTCGCCTGGCGAAAGTACTTGCTCCGCATCGTTGCCCATTCCGGGATTGCGCCTGTCTCATGAAACGCGGCTTCTACACCATCATGGCCGCGCAGTTCTTCAGCTCGCTGGCCGACAACGCGCTGTTCGTGGCGGCGGTGGAATTGCTGCGCAGCGGCGGCGCCACCGGCTGGCAGGAAGCGGCGCTGGTGCCGATGTTCGCGCTGTTCTACGTGCTGCTGGCGCCCTGGGTGGGGGCGTTCGCGGACTCGCGGCCCAAGGGCTGGGTCATGTTCATCAGCAACGCGATCAAGATCGTGGGCTGCGTGCTGATGCTGTTCGGCGGCCATCCGCTGCTGGCCTACGCGATCGTCGGGTTGGGCGCGGCGGCCTATTCGCCGGCCAAGTACGGCATCCTGACCGAACTGCTGCCGCCGTCGCAACTGGTGAAGGCCAACGGCTGGATCGAGGGACTCACCATCGCCTCGATCATCCTGGGCGTCGTGCTGGGCGGGCTGCTCGTGGGTCCCAGGGTGTCGGCCTGGCTGCTGGCCATCGATGTGCCGGGCATCGACACGCCGTCGCAGGCGGCGATCGCCAGCATCGTGTTCATCTACGCGGTCGCCGCCGTCATCAACCTGCTGATTCCGCGCACCGGCGTGAAGATGCGTCGTCTGCCGCGGCGCGCGATGTGGCTGCTGCTGCCCGACTTCTGGCGCTGCAACCGCCGACTGTGGCGCGACCGGCTGGGCCAGATCTCGCTGTCCACCACCACCCTGTTCTGGGGCGTGTCGGGCAACATGCGCTACATCGTGCTGGCGTGGGCGGCGGTCGCGCTGGGCTACGACACCACCGACGCGGCCGCGCTGGTGGGCGTGGTGGCGTTCGGCACGGCGGCCGGCGCGGTGGCGGCGTCGATGCGGGTGCGACTCGAGCGCGCCGTCGCCGTGATTCCGCTGGGCATCGCGATGGGCGTGCTGCTGATGGTGATGGTGTTGGTGCACCACCTGTGGCTGGCGGTGCCGTTTCTGGTGCTGTTGGGCGCGCTGGGGGGCTACATCGTGGTGCCGATGAATGCGCTGCTGCAGCACCGCGGCCACAACCTGATGGGCGCCGGGCGCTCGATCGCGGTGCAGAACTTCAACGAGCAGGCCTGCATCCTGGCGCTGGGTGCGTTTTACAGCGCCGCCACCGGACTGGGCCTGGGGGCGTTCAGCGCCATCGTGCTGTTCGGGGCGGTGGTGGTGACGGTGATGGCGGCGATCGCGCAATGGCACCGTCACAACCTGCGCCACCACGGCACGGATCTCGAGCGCCTGCTCGAGATCGCGCGCAGCGACCGGCGCGGCGGGTAGACCGGTGTCCGCGCGCCCTCATGCGCTGCTGCCGGCGCTGGCGCTGCTGTTCAACGCTGGCGTGTGGGGGCTGACCTGGATCGCCTTCAAGGCACTGCAGCGGTTGGGCCTGCATCCGCTGTGGAGCACGGTGCTGGTGTACGTGGCGGCGCTGTCGGTGTTGCTTGCGTGGCGGCCGCGCGGCCTGTCCAGCCTGTGGCACCACCCGCGCCTGCTGGCACTGCTGCTGGCGGCCGGCCTGACCAACGTGTGCTTCAACTGGGCCATCACGGTGGGCGATGTGGTGCGCGTCACGCTGCTGTTCTACATGATGCCGGTGTGGTCGATCGGCCTGGCCTGGCTGCTGTTGGCCGAGCGGCCCACGGCTGCCGCGCTGCTGCGCCTGGCGCTGGCGCTGGCGGGCGTGCTGCTGGTGCTGCGGCGGCCCGACTCGCCGTGGCCGCTGCCGCAAGGCGGCGCCGATTTTCTGGCGCTGGCGGGGGGTTTTTGTTTTGCGCTGACCAACGTGCTGCTGCGGCGCTGGCGCGACATTCCGGATGAAGGGCGCGCGGTGGCCATGTTCGCCGGCGGCCTGGTGATGGCGGGTGTGCTGGCGTTGGTCGGCGCTGCGGGACCGCTGCCCGCCTGGCGCTGGGATTGGCTGCCGTGGGCGGCGGGCTTGGCGGCGGCGTTCCTGGGCGGCAACCTGGCGCTGCAGTACGGTGCGGCGCGGTTGCCGGCACAGGGGACGGCGCTCATCATGCTGTCGGAAGTGGTGATTGCCGCGGTATCGGCGTTCGCGCTGGGCGCCGCGCACCCGAGCGTGGCGGTATGGGCCGGCGGCGTGCTGATCCTGCTGGCGGCGGCGCTGGTGGTGCGGCGCCAGTGACTGCGCGAATTCGGGAGCTATTGATGATTTCGGCTTCTTGCGCTTGTCAGACAATCCGAAGCAGCTATCAATATTGAATCGATTCGTCCAGTACTTCGACCCAGTGCCGCACCGCAATGTCGGTGCCAGCCTGCAGGTGCGTGATGCAGCCGATGTTGGCCGACAGGATGGCGGTCGGCCGCTCGTCGGCGCGTGCGCCCTGCAGGTGGGCCAGCTTGCGCTCACGCAGCGTCAGCGACAGATCGGGTTGCAGCACCGAGTAGGTGCCGGCCGAACCGCAGCACAGGTGCGCTTCTTCGGCCGGCGGGCGCAGCTTGAAGCCCAGTGCACCCAGATGCTGCTCGACGCCACCGCGCAGTTGCTGGCCATGCTGCAGCGTGCAGGGCGAGTGCCAGGCCAGCACGCCCGCCGGCGGGCGCACACGGCCGGCCAGCGCGGCGGCGATGTCGGGCAGCAGTTCGCTCAGGTCGCGCGCCAGCGCGCTCACGCGCGCCGCCTTTTCGGCGTAGTTCGGGTCGTGGCGCAGCACGTGGCCATATTCCTTGACCAGCACGCCGCAGCCCGAGGCATTGATGACGACCGCCTCGACCGCGTCGCGCTCGATGTGCGGCCACCAGGCGTCGATGTTGGCACGCATCTGCTTCAAGCCGCCCGCCCCGTCGGCCAGGTGCCAGCGCACCGCGCCGCAGCAACCCTGGCCGCGCGGCAGCACGCATTCGATGCCGGCGGCATCGAGCACCCGCGCGGTGGCGGCGTTGATGGCGGGGATCATCGAAGGCTGCACGCAGCCTTCCAGCAGCAGCACCTTGCGTTCATGCCGCCGGCGTGGCCAGGCGCCGGCGGGGCGCCGTTCGGGCACTTTGGCCTGCAGCGGTGCCGGCAGCAGTCCGCGCACCGCCTGGCCGACGCGCATCGCCGGGCCGAACAGCGGCGAAGGCAGGCCCACGCGCAGCAGCGTGCGCGTGTTCGCGTCGCGCGCGGGTCGCGCCACCTTGCGCTCGACGATCTGGCGGCCGATGTCGACCAGGTGGCCGTACTCGACCCCGCTGGGGCAGGTGGTCTCGCAGTTGCGGCAGGTCAGGCACCGGTCCAGGTGCAATTGCGTCTCGCGCGTGGGCGTGCGGCCTTCCAGTACCTCCTTCATCAGGTAGATGCGCCCGCGCGGGCTGTCCAGCTCGTCGCCCAGCAACTGGTAGGTGGGGCAGGTGGCCAGACAGAAGCCGCAGTGCACGCATTTGCGCACGATGGCCTCGGCCTCGCGGCCATCGGGCGTGTCCTGGAATTCGGGGGCCAGCGTGATCTGCATCAGAAAGCCATTGTCATGCGGCCCTGGCCCAGGATGCCGGCAGGATCGAATGCCTGCTTCAGTCGTGCGTGAATGCGATCGAGCGGCGCCACGAGCGGCGTGAACACTGGCGTGCGGCCATCGCCACCGCGAAACAGCGTGGCGTGCCCGCCCGCGCGCGCGGCCGCGGCACGCACGCGTGGCGCGGCGTCGGGCGGCAGGCGCAACCAGCGCTGCGCGCCGTGCCACTCGACGAAGGTGGGGCCCAGGTTCAGTGGCGTGGCGGTGTCTGGCACGCTGACGCGCCACAGGGCCTCACCGTTGTCCAGGCGGAAGAAGGGCAGCGTCTGGTCGCGCAGCGCCGCCCACCGGCGCACCGCACGCTCGGGCTCCAGTTCGCTCCCTCCCATGCTGCGGCGCGCCACCTCGATGGCTGAGCGTGCGCCACGCAGGCGCACTGCCAGTTGCCCGTCGGCCCACGCGCTGGCATTGAGTGGCAAGGGCTGGCCGCCCCAGCGGTTGAGCTGCTGGCGCGCGCTGGTCTCGGACAACTCGAACAGCAGCGTGCATTCGGCGGGTGGCCGCGGCATGACCTTCAGGCTGACCTCTGTCAGCACGCCCAGCGTTCCGAGCGAGCCCGCCATCAGGCGGCTGACGTCATAGCCGGCCACGTTCTTCATCACCTGGCCACCGAACGTCAGCAACTCGCCGCTGCCATTGAGCATTTGCACGCCCAGCACGTAGTCGCGCACGCCGCCCACGCTGGCGCGTGCCGGCCCCGCCAGGCCCGCAGCCACCATGCCGCCCACCGTGCCCGCCACCCCGAAGCGCGGCGGCTCGAACGACAGGCACTGGCCACGCTCGCCCAGCGCCGCCTCGAGGTCGACCAGGCGCGTGCCCGCGCGCACGGTGACCACCAACTCGCTCGGCTCGTAGGCGACGATACCCGCCAGCGGCCGCGTGTCCAGCAATTCGCCGTGCAACTGCTGGCCGTAGAAATCCTTGGTGCCACCGCCGCGCACCCGCAACGGCCTGCTCCGCGCGGCACACTGGCGCAGCCGATCGGCAATCGTTTCGAGCGCGGCATCCATGGTGGGCAATGGTAATGGCAGTGGTGCGCGCCGACCGCCGCGGTGCCCGCGCATCGGCGGCGCGGTGGGTGGCCCCCCGAGCTCAACGGTGATAGGCCGTCTCGCCGTGCGCGCTGATGTCCAGGCCCTGCCGTTCGGATTCCTCGTCGACGCGCAGGCCCACCAGCAGGTCGGCGACCTTGTAAGCAATCAGGGACGCCACGCCCGACCACGCAATCGTGAACAGCACGGTGCGCACCTGGATCCACAGTTGCACGCCGATGCCGAAGGCGTCGGGTGAGGTGCCGCCGGTGCCGCCCAGGCCCTGCGCGGCGAACACGCCCGTCAGGATGGCGCCCACGATGCCGCCCACGCCGTGCACGCCGAACACGTCGAAGGCATCGTCCACCTTCAGTCGGCGCTTGAGGCCACCCACGCCCCACAGGCACGCCAGCCCGGCGATGAGGCCGATGGCGATCGCGCCCATGGGACCCACGAAGCCGGCGGCCGGCGTCACCGCCACCAGGCCAGAGACGGCGCCCGACACCGCGCCCAGCATCGACGCCTTGCCCTTGTGCCACGCCTCGCCGGCGCTCCACGACAGCGTGGCGGCGGCCGTTGCCAGCAGCGTGTTGACGAAGGCCAGGCCCGCCACCGCATTGGCCGCGCCGGACGAGCCGGCGTTGAAGCCGAACCAGCCCACCCACAGCAGCGACGCACCAACCATGGTGAGCGTGAGCGAATGCGGCGTGAACGCCTCGCGCCCGAAGCCGATGCGCGGCCCGACCATCCAGGCGCCCACCAGACCGGCGATGCCGGCGTTGACGTGCACCACGGTGCCGCCGGCAAAATCCAGTGCGCCGTCGGCGCCCAGCAGGCCGCCGCCCCACACGATGTGGGCCATCGGCACGTAGCTGAAGGTGAACCACAACAGCGCAAATACCAGCACCGCCGAAAACCGGATGCGCTCGGCGAAGGAGCCGACGATCAACGCCACCGCGATGGCGGCAAATGCGCCCTGGAACGACACGAACACGTATTCCGGCACCGTGGCGAACGCACCCGACGTCTGCAGGCCCACGCCGCGCAGGAACACCCGGGACAGATCGCCCACGAACCGCCCCGTGCCCGCGAACGCCAGGCTGTAGCCGTACGCCGCCCACAGCAGCGAAACCAGGGCGAACACCACGAACACCTGCATCAGCACCGACAGCATGTTCTTGGCGCGACCCAGGCCACCGTAGAACAGGGCTAGGCCGGGGATGGTCATGAGGATGACCAGCAGCGTGCAGGTGAGCATCCACGCGGTGTCACCCGAGTCGATCGTCGGCGCGGCAGGCGCCTGCGCCCGCGCGGCGGCGCTGCCGGCCAGCAGGATCAGGCACGGCACGACACGTACGAAGAGTCTGTGCATGACAAAGCTCCGGCAGTTCAGAGCGCGTGCGCGCCGGTTTCTCCGGTGCGGATGCGCACCACCTGCAGCAACTCGGCCACGAAAATCTTGCCGTCGCCAATCTTGCCCGTGCGCGCCGCATGCTCGATGGTCTCGATGGTGCGCGCCAGCAGGCCATCTTCCACGGCCACCTCGATCCTGATCTTGGGCAGGAAGTCCACCACGTACTCCGCGCCGCGGTACAGCTCCGCATGGCCCTTCTGGCGGCCGAAGCCCTTCGCCTCGACGACGGTGATGCCCGTCACGCCGATGTCCGACAGCGCCTCGCGCACCTCGTCGATCTTGAACGGCTTGATGATGGCGGTGACCAGCTTCATGATCGGCTCCGGGCGGCTTGCAAGTGGACAGGATCCTTCCATGCACGGAACGTGCCAGGCGCCAACCGGGTACATTGCGCGGCAGCGTGCATGAACCGGGGGCGTTTCACGCACCAGATTGGGGAGAACGGAGGCGATGAGTCTTGCTTTGGTGCATAGCCGTGCGCTGCTCGGGCTGGCCGCGCCCGCAGTCCGGGTCGAGGTGCACCTGGCCAACGGCCTGCCCAGCTTCACACTGGTGGGGCTGGCCGAGATCGAGGTCAAGGAGGCACGCGAGCGCGTGCGCAGCGCGCTGCTCAACAGCGGCCTCGCGTTTCCGCACAACCAGCGGATCACGGTCAACCTGGCGCCGGCCGACCTGCCCAAGGATTCCGGGCGCTTCGATCTGCCGATCGCGCTGGGCATCCTGGCCGCCAGCGGGCAGATCGACGGCACGCGTCTGGCGGGCTGGGAGTTCGCGGGCGAGCTTTCGCTCTCGGGCGAACTGCGCCCGGTGCGTGGTGCGCTGGCCATGGCGGCGGCGCTCAAGGGCGCGGGCGCGCCAGCGGGCTTCGTGCTGCCGCCGGGCAGCAGCGAGGAAGCTGCGCTGGTGCCCGGACTGACGGTGTACCGCGCGGTGCATCTGCTGGACGTGGTGGCGCAGTTCCTGCCGGGTGCGGTCACCGGCGAAGCACCGGCGGCCGCAGGCTGGGCGCGCGTGCCGCCCGGCGCCAGGGCTCCTGCGCCCGCATACCCGGACCTGGCCGACGTGAAGGGCCAGGCCGCCGCGCGTCGCGCGCTGGAGGTGGCGGCGGCAGGTGGCCATTCGGTGCTCATGGTCGGGCCGCCGGGCAGCGGCAAGTCGATGCTGGCGCAGCGCTTTGCCGGCCTGCTGCCACCGATGGACGAGGACGCGGCCTTGCGCAGCGCTGCCATCGCGAGCCTGGGCGGCTGCTTCGAACTGGCCCGCTGGGGGCAGCGCCCCACACGCGCGCCGCACCACACCGCCAGCGCGGTCGCGCTGGTGGGGGGCGGCTCGCCGCCGCGGCCAGGCGAGATTTCGCTGGCGCACGAGGGCGTGCTGTTTCTGGACGAATTGCCCGAATTCCCGCGCGCCGCGCTCGAAGCCCTGCGCGAGCCGCTGGAGAGCGGGCGCATCACCATCAGCCGGGCGGCGCGGCAGGCCGATTTTCCGGCGCATTTCCAGCTGATCGCCGCGATGAACCCGTGTCCCTGCGGCCACCTGGGTGCGCGCCAGCCGCCGTGCCGCTGCACGCCCGACCAGATAGCGCGTTACCAGGGGCGCCTGTCGGGCCCGCTGCTCGACCGCATCGACCTGCACGTGGAGGTGCCGCAACTGGCGCCCGAGGAGTTGCTGGCGGCGCCGGCGGGCGAGGGCACGGCCGCGGTGCGCGTGCGTTGCACCGCCGCGCGGGCGCGCGCGCTGGCCCGCCAGGGCGTGCCCAACGAGGCGCTGGCGGGCCGCCGGCTGGACGAGCACCTGCGGCTGGACGCCGCGGCTGCGTCGTTTGCCCAGACGGCGGCAGCGCGCCTGGGCTGGAGCGCGCGCGCCACGCACCGCGCGCTGAAGGTGGCGCGCAGCATCGCCGACCTGGCCGGCAGCGACGCCGTGACCGTGGCCCACGTGGCCGAGGCGGTGCAGTATCGGCGGGCGCTGCGCGCGGCTCCCGGGTAAGGCGCGCCCAGGGGCCGGCTGGCCTGTCGCTCGCGCCCGTGCCTGAGCATCAAGAGCGGCGAAAGCGCTCCATGACGCGGGTTCGGGTACGGCTTTGCCACCCGCCTTCAGGCATCATTCGCCCTCTTGTTTTTCCCCGTTCCCAAGGACGATCACCGTGGCATCCAGCCTGCTAGCCCTGCTCGACGACATCGCCACCGTGCTCGACGACGTGGCGGTCATGACCAAGATCGCCACGCGCAAGAGTGCGGCCATGGCCGACGACGTGGCCGTGCTCACCAAGGTGTCGGCGCAGAAGACCGCCGGCGTGCTGGGCGACGATCTGGCGCTCAACGCCCAGCAGGTGACCGGTGTGTCGGCCAACCGCGAGCTGCCGGTGGTGTTGCAGGTGGCCAGGGGCTCGCTCGTCAACAAGGCCATCCTGGTGCCTGCCGCGCTGCTCATCAGCGCCTTCGCGCCTTGGGCGGTGACGCCGCTCTTGATGGTGGGCGGCGCCTTTTTGTGCTTCGAGGGCTTCGAGAAGCTGACGCACAAGCTGCTGCACACCAAGGCCGAGGAAAACGCCCGAGAAGCCGAGCTCGAGGCCGCGCTGGCCGATCCCGCCGTCGATCTGGTGGCGCTGGAAAAAGACAAGATCAAGGGCGCCGTGCGCACCGACTTCATCCTGTCGGCCGAGATCATCGCCATCACGCTGGGGGCGGTGGCGCAGGCCGACTTCTGGACCCAGGTGGCCGTGCTGGTCGGCATCGCGCTCATCATGACCGTGGGTGTCTACGGCCTGGTCGGCGGCATCGTCAAGCTCGACGATCTGGGCTTGTGGCTGAGCCGGCGCCCCAGTGGCGCGTCGCGGGCCGTCGGACGAGGCATCCTGGTGCTCGCGCCCTGGCTGATGAAGTTCCTGTCGGTCGCCGGCACCGCGGCGATGTTCCTGGTGGGCGGCGGCATCATCGTGCACGGAGTGCCGTGGCTGCATCACCTCATCAATGGCTGGGCGCAGGGCTTGGTCGGCCTGGGCCGCGTGCTGATCGACATGCTGTTCAACGCCGTGGTGGGTATCGTCTGCGGCGCCGTGGTGGTGGCGGCGGTGACGCTGATCGCCAAGTTGCGCGGCGGGAGCAAGCCGGCGGCGGCGCACTGAGGTTAAAGCGAAAATTTGCCGATTTTGGCCGATAAGGCTTGCCCATCAAGCCGTAACAGCTATTGTATTGATAGTTAAATTGCCGACCTATCGTACCGGCAGGAAGGCCAGCAGCGGTGCGACCGCCACGCCCTGCACGTAGCCGATCAGTGCGCGGCGATGGCGTTCGGTCAGCAGGGTCGCCAGCAGGTCAAGTCGGCCGATCAGCTTGCCGAACTCGCGCTCGTAGCTCAGGTTGTGGCTGCCGGGCGTGATCTCGCTGGCCAGCAGCAGCGGTTGGCCGTGTGCGTCGCGGCGTGTGTTGAGGATCCACAGCGCGATTTCCATGTTGCGCGCGGCGTTGAAGACATGCTGCGGGTCGATTCCGTCGAGATAGTAGAACTCGCGTCGCCCCCCATGCGCGGTCACGATGGTGTCGGCGCAAGCGGCGATGAAGGCGCCGACGCGATCGCCCGTGAATGCTGGCGACAGTGCCAGCGACAGCGCGGCCACGTCGCGCTGCTCGCCCAGGGCGACCCACGGCTCGCCGCGTTGCAGCGTGCGGTCCAGTCGCTGCAAGGCCGCGTCGCGAGTGGCCGCTGCCTTGCGCCATTCGGCCGGATTGCGGCGATACAGCTTATCGGCCAGCAGGCGCAGACTGTCCAGGTTGGCGCGCATTGCCGCCTGCGCCACCCGATTGCCTTCGCTTTGCAGCAGTTCGGTGGCGCTGAAATCGGCACCTCGCACCTGGCCGTGCGACGTGGGCACATCGCTTGCGCAAGCGGACAGCGCGCCGGCAACAAAAAAGGCCGCCCAGGCGGCCCTGCGGCGCGCGCCGGTCGACCCGGCGGCGCGACTGGCGTTGGCTTCAGGCCGTGACCGTGGCGGCGTGCTCGCTGCGGACGACGGCGGGTCTGGCGGCGCCGTCCTTCGGGGTTCCGAACGTGATCTCACCGGAGAGCTGGCCTCCTTCTTCGATCACGATCTTGCCATAGCGAATCGTGCCCGTGACCTTGCCGGTGGCAAAGATCACCAGTTTTTCGCGTGCGGTCAGGTGGCCGTCGAACACGCCACGCACCTCGGCAATGTCGATCTCGGCCGAGCCCTTGAACGCGCCGTGCTCGGCGATCTGGATCACGCGCGAGTTCATGGTCGCCTCGACCGTGCCCTCGACCACCAGCGTGTCGCAGTCGGTGATCTCCACGCCCTTGAGCTTGATGTTGCGACCGACGGTGAGTTTGGCACCGGCCTCTGCCAGCGGCTGCGCCGCGGCGGTCGCCGGTGCGGCGCCCGCGGCCGGCAAGGGCGCGGAAAACGGCTGCGCACCGCTGCCCGTCGTCCCCAGCGGACTGGCGCCAAGCGGGCTGCCCGTGGCGCGGGCAGGGCTTGGGGTGGGGTTCGGGTGGGAAGAAGGTTCGGGTTCGCGCTTCCCGAAGAACGGTCCTTGAAGTGCCATGCTTGCTCCTTAAAACATTCGGCTGATCCTAAGGGCGACCAGCGTTCTTCTGTCCGACGATCGGGAAAAAGTCGTAACCAATTCACGGCATGTCCCATGCGGTCTAGACGTGTCTGGCGCGACGGGCACGTTACCATGCGTGAGATTTCGTTCTCCCGCGACCCCTGTGGTCATTCATCCATCGCATGCGCGAACCCAACGTCTGGATCGTCATCGAGGCCTCCCCGGCGGGTCCGCGCGCGCTGCTGCAGGGACGCTGGACCGCGGGCGCGCTGAGCACCCGGGTTGCCTGGCGAGAGGTCGCCGCCGCACTCGCGCGGGTCGCCAGGGGCGCCGTGTGGGATCTGCGCACGCTGCAGGCGCTCGATCACTTGGGGGCGCTGCTGCTGTGGGAGCACTGGGGCCGACAGTGGCCTGGCGTGGTGCATGCACACGACGCGCAGCGCGCGCTGCTCGAACGCGTGGCCGGACTTTCCCCGGTGGCGCCCCGGCCTCCGCGTGCGGGTTGGTCGCAGCAGGTGGACACCCTGGGCGTGCAGGTGCTCGACTGGCTGCAGCAGTTGCGCGACTACGTGAGCCTGAGCGGCCAGTTGCTGCTGGACGTGTTGCGGCTGGTGGCAGTGCCCGCGCGCGGTCCGTGGCGTGATTTTTCGGGACATCTGTACCGGATTGGCGCACAGGCGCTGCCGATCACGGCGCTGGTGGGCTTTTTGATCGGCGTGGTGCTGGCCTATCTGATGAGTCAGGTGCTGCGTCAGTTCGGCGCCGAGACCTTCATCGTCAATATCCTGGGCCTTGCGCTCATTCGCGAACTGGGGCCGCTGCTGGCGGCGGTGCTGATCGCCGGACGCTCGGGTTCGGCCATCACGGCGCAGATCGGCGTGATGCGAGTGACCGAGGAACTCGACGCCATGCGCGTGCTGGGGATTCCCAGGGGTTTTCGGCTGGTGCTGCCGCGCGCCATGGCGCTGGCGGTGGCGATGCCGCTGTTGTCGGTCTGGACGACGATGGCGGCGCTGATCGGCGGTGTTCTGGCCGCCGATGTGACCCTGGGCATCAGCGCCAGTTATTTCATCGAGGCGCTGCCCAGGGTGGTGCAGGCGTCCAACCTGACGCTGGCGATTGGCAAATCGGTCGTGTTTGGCGTCTTCATCGCGATGATCGGTTGCCATTACGGCCTGCGCGTCAAGCCCGATACCGAAAGCCTGGGCCAGGGGACGACCTCCTCGGTGGTGACCTCGATCACGGCGGTGATCCTGATCGACGCGTTGTTCGCGGTGCTCTTCAAGAGCGTGGGGATCTGATGCAAGTTGCCTTTCAGGATCCACGCGAGGGGCCCGATGCAGAGCTTCCGAGGGGCGATGCGCCAATGGTCGAGGTGCATGGTCTGTGGAGCGTCTTTCCAGCACCTGGTGGCGGCGAGGTGGTGGTGCACCGGGATCTGGACCTCACCGTCCGGCGTGGCGAGGTGTTGACCCTGGTGGGCGGTTCGGGCACCGGCAAGACCGTGCTGCTGCGGCAGATGCTGGGTCTCAACCGCCCGGCGCGAGGCAAGGTGACGGTGCTGGGCCGGCCGGTGGCTGAACTGGGGCGCACGGGCGCTGCCGCGCGCGTGGGCATGCTGTTCCAGCAGGGGGCGCTGTTTTCGGCATTCAGCGTGCTGGACAACATCGCGTTCCCGCTGCGCGAGACCCGTGCCGTGCCCGATGCGATGGCGCGCGAGGCGGCGCTGCTCAAGCTGCAGATGGTGGGTCTGAAACCCGGCGACGCACACAAGATGCCGGCCGAGCTGTCGGGTGGCATGATCAAGCGCGTGGCGCTGGCGCGCGCGCTCGTCATGGACCCGCCGCTGCTCATGCTCGACGAGCCGACCGCCGGACTCGATCCCGACAGCTCCGACGCCTTCGTCAAGCTGCTGCACTCGCTGCATCGGGAACTCGATCTCACGGTGGTGATGGTCACGCACGACCTGGATACCCTGTTCGCCCTGTCGGACCGGGTGGCCGTGTTGGCCGACCAGCGCGTGATCGTGTGCGCGCCGGTGTCCGAGGTGCTGGCGTTCGAGCACCCGTTCATCCGTCACTTCTTTCTGGGCGAACGCGGCCGCCGGGCGATGGCGTTGCTGCGTGAGCGTGGTGCGCCGCTGGTGCGTACCGCGGAGCCCAGGCCGTGAGGGCGGGCCGGACACCGCGACTCGGGTTTTGGGACCTTGCCCGTTAGGATGCATTCATGGAAAACAAAGCCCACGCCCTGGCAGCCGGAATTTTCGTGGTGGCGATCACCGCGTTGCTGATCGTGATGGCCTGGTGGCTCACCCGGGATGTCGCCAACACCGTCATCTACCAAATGACCAGCAGCAACCCCGTCACCGGGTTGCAGGTGCAGGCAGCGGTGCGTTTCAAGGGTGTGTCGGTGGGCAAGGTGACGCGCATCAGCTTCGATCCGGCCGAGCGTGGCAATGTGCTGGTGACCGTGGCGGTCAATCCCCGGGCGCCGGTCACCGAGTCGACTTTCGCCACGCTGGCGTTCCAGGGCGTCACGGGGCTCTCGTTCGTGCAACTCGACGACGATGGCAGCTCGACGACTCCGCCGCCCGCGGGACCCGATGGCGTGCCGCGCATCCCGCTGCGCCCCAACGCACTGGGGCAGTTGTCCGATCAGGCGAGCCAGCTGGTCGAGAAAGTCGATCGGGCAGCCGATCGCCTGAACCTCCTGCTCGGGCCCGAAAACCAGGCGGCGCTGCAGGCGGCCCTCAAGTCCGCGGCGAGCGCCGCCGCCAGCGCCGAGCAACTGGCCAATACCGCCGACCGCACGCTGCGCGCGCAGCTCGATCCATCGCGGGTCGATCTGCCGGCGCTGGTGCGGCAGGCGGGGGCCACGCTGAAGGCCACCGAAGCGGCAGCGCTGGAGGTACGCGGCACGATGGCGTCGCTGAATGCGGTGGCCACCGATGCGCGTCAGTCGCTGGTTCGCATCACCGGTCCGGGTGGTCTGGTCGACCGGCTCGACGAAGGCGTGGGCACCGTGACCGCAACCACGCTGCCAAGCCTGCAGCAACTGGGCAGCGAAGCCGGGCGCACGCTGCGCCGGGTCGATCGTTTGGCGGGAAAACTCGACGAGAACCCGCAGGCGCTGGTGTACGGGGGTGGCCCGGTGCCGCCGGGCCCGGGTGAACCCGGTTTCGTTGTTCCCACCAAAACCGGCAACGCCGCATCGCGTTGAGTTTGCAATGAAAACAACAGCATCCAATTCGGTGATCCAGGGTATCGGTGCGCTTTTTGTATCGGCAGCACTTGCCTTGTCGGGGTGTGCGCTGCCGGACAAGCCGGTGCACGCTCAAGCCTACGATCTGGGAGTGCCCACTGCCGAACCCACCACCGGGGGCGGCGTGCCGCTGGCGCTCGATCGCATCGAGGCGCCGGCCGCACTCGATTCCACAGCGCTCGTCTATCGTCTGGTGTACGCGGGGGGCGAGCAGCAACCGCGTCATTACGCGAACGCGCGCTGGAGCATGCCGCCACCCCAGTTGCTCGTGCAGCGCCTGCGTCACGCACTGGCGGCGCGGCACGCGGTGCTCGACGGTGACAGCCCCATGGCGACGCTGAAGTTGCGCGTGGAACTCGATGAATTCGACCAGGTCTTTGGAGCGCCCGAAACCAGCGAGGGCGTGGTGCGCCTGCGTGTGACCGCCAGCACGTCCGGCGGAATCGCCAGGCAGCGTCTGCTGGGTCAGCGCGATTTCATGGCGCGCCAGCCCGCCCCCACGCCCGACGCCGCGGGGGGCGCGCTGGCCCTGCGCACGGCCAGCGACGAGGTGCTGCGTCAGGTGGTGGACTGGGTCGGTGGCTTGCCGACCGCGCGCTGAGGGGGCCGCGGCACGCGCTTCAGTGCAGGGGCGGATGCGTCGCCGAACGCAGGAAATCCAGCAGCGCGTCGTCGAACGCGTCGGGTTGCTCCAGATGCGGCAGGTGGCCGGCGCCGGCCAGTTCCACCACACTGGCGTTGCCACCGATGGCGGCGCCCATCGCGCGCAGCAGCGCGGGCGGCGTGACGCGGTCGTGCGCGCCCGCCACCAGCAACGTCGGTACGCTGATGTGCGCGAGCGCTGCGCGCCGATCGAAGCCGCGCATCGCTTCCAGCGCCCGGCGCCACGTGGCTGCGCGCGCCTCGCCCTGGCAAAAGCGCGCCAGGCGCACGCCTTCGGGCAGTGCGGCGGGCGCGGCCAGACGAGGCATCAGCGCGTCGGCGATCCAGCCCATTTCGCGTTCTTCGGCCAACCAGGCGAGACACTGGTCGACGTGGCGCGCGTAGGCGTCACCGTTGGCCATGCTGGCGCTGGTGGCGATCAGCGCCAGGCGCGCGATCAGTTCGGGACGGCGCAACGCGACTTCCTGCGCGACCATGCCACCCATGCCCTGACCGGCCAGCAGCGCAGCGCCCTCGGGCGGCGCCAGCGCTTCGATCAGGCGGATGCAGCGCTCGGCCAGGCCTTTGAACGTGTAGGGCTCGATCGGTGCGCTGTAGCCATAGCCCGGCATGTCCCAGGCCACGGCGCGCCAGCCCAGGCTGGCCAGTGTCTCGACCTGTGGCGCGAACGTCCGAAAGCCGCCGCCCGAGCCGTGCAGCAGCACCACCAGCGGTCCGTGACCGAGCGTCGTGAAGGTGGGCAGCGGCATGGAACGATCGTAGTCGAGCGCCGTCAGGGCAGGCTTGCTATCATGACCGTCGCTTCATGACCTCGCCTGCCGTCGCCGCCTTTTCCCTCACCGATTTTCGCGCCGCGCTGGGCATGTTTGCCACAGGGGTCACCTTGGTGACGGCGCGTGGCCGTCGGGGCCAGTTGTTCGGTCTGACGGCGAATTCGTTCAATTCGGTCTCGCTCGATCCGCCACTGGTTCTGTGGAGCTTGAGCCGGCACTCGCTGTCGCTCGCCGCGTTTCGCGCCGGCACCCACTATGCAATCAACGTGCTGGCGTCCGACCAGCTGGCGCTGGCGCGCCGCTTCGCCGCACCGCTGCCCGATCGCTGGGACGGCGTGTGCTGGCGCCCGGGCGCCTTCGGCGCGCCGCTGATCGAGGGCGCGGTGGCGCACTTCGAGTGCGCCAATCGAAGTCGCTACGAGGAGGGCGATCACGTCATCTTCGTCGGCAAGGTCGAACACTGCGCGCACCGCCCGGGCGTTGCACCATTGCTGTTTCATGGTGGCCGCTTCTACACCGAGCACGAGCTGCGGGAGCCGACTGCCACGTGAACGCCCGAGCGCGCAAGGATCGGTTGGACGCGCTGGCCGCCACGCTGCTGCTGGCGTGCTGCCTGTTCTGGGGCTTCCAGCAGGTGATCGTCAAGGCGACTTTGCCCGAACTGCCGCCGGTGTTCCAGGCCTCGGTGCGCTTTGCAGGGGCCACGTTGCTGCTGTGGCTGTGGTGTCGCGTGCGTGGTGTGCAGCTGCTGCAGCGCGACGGCTCGCTGCGCGCCGGCCTGCTGGTGGGCGGGCTGTTCGCGGCGGAGTTCGGGGCGCTCTATCTCGGGTTGCAGGGCACCACCGCCTCGCGCCTGACGGTCTTTCTCTACACCTCGCCGTTCTGGGTGGCGCTGCTGCTGCCCTTCTTCGTGCCGGCCGAGCGACTGCGCGCCGGTCAGTGGGTGGGGCTCGCGTGCGCCTTTGCCGGGGTGGTCTACGCGCTGCGCGAAGGGTTCATCCACCCCGCCGCGGGCGTGAGTTGGCAGGGGGATGCGCTGGCGATGGTGGCGGGGTTGCTGTGGGGTGTCACCACCGTGGCGATCCGTTCGACCGTGGTGGGCAGCCTGTCGGCCGAGAAGGCGCTGTTCTATCAGGTGTCGGTCAGCGCGGTCTGTCTTCCGCTGCTGTCGCTGGCGCTGGGGGAGACGTGGGTCTGGCGCTGGAGCGCGTTCGCCTGGACTTCGCTGGCCCTGCAGACCGTGATCGGCGCGTTTGCGAGTTACCTGGTGTGGATGTGGATGCTCATGTACTACCCGGCCACCAAGATGTCGGTGTTCGTGTGTGTGACACCGATCTTCGCGCTGGTGGTCGGAGCGCTGTGGCTGGGCGAGCCGGTCACGGTAGGGCTGGTGCTGGCGCTGGCTTTCGTGACGGTGGGCATCGTGCTGGTGAACCGCGCGCCGCGCGTGGCCCACCCGCCGTCTTGATGTGCCGGCAGCCGCGCCGTTGTACAGTGGCCGGGTGAACCGAATGGTGCACGGACGAGGCGCCGCCAGGCAAGAGCAGAACGGCGTGGGGCGTGCGAACGGCTGAGCCATGGAATTCAAGGATTACTACCAGATCTTGGGTGTGGACAAGTCGGCCAGCGCCGATGCCATCAAGAAGGCATACCGCAAGCTGGCGCGCCAGTACCACCCCGACGTCAGCAAGGCGCCCGACGCCGCCCGGCGCATGGCGGAGGTCAACGAAGCCTACGCCGTGCTGGGCGACGCCGACAAGCGCACCGCGTACGATACCGTTGGAGCGCAGGCCTGGACGCAGGGCGCTCGCTCGGGCGACGATGTTCGACCCCCGCCAGGCTGGAACGCGGGTTACGAGTTCACCGATCGCTCACCGGGTGGCGCCGCTGGTGAAGGCGAGTTCAGCGAGTTTTTCGAGCAGATGTTCGGCCGGGCTCACGCGACGCGCGGAGGGCGACCGGGCGGGGCGTCGCCGCGCATGCGCGGCGAGGATCACCACGCGCGCATCGAGCTCGACCTGCTGGACGCCTATCGTGGCGCCGAGCGCCACATCAGCCTGCGCGGTGCGCGCCTGGATGCCGGTGGCCAGGTGGTGCCCGACGAGCGGACGCTGCTGGTCAAGATTCCCAAGGGCGTCAAGGAAGGCCAGCTCATCCGACTGGCCGGTCAGGGCAGCCCCGGTTTCAATGGTGGAGCGGCGGGCGACCTGCTGCTCGAAGTTCACTTCGCGGCCGATGCGCGCTGGCAGATCGACGGCCGCGACGTCACCCAGCGGCTGCGCGTGACGCCCTGGGAGGCGGCGCTGGGCGCTCAGGTGCCGGTGACGACACCCGAGGGCACGGCGGTCGAGGTCAGCGTGCCGGCCGGATCGGGCAGCGGACGCCGGTTGCGGCTGAAGGGGCGCGGAATCCCGTCGACACAGGCACCGGGCGATCTGTACCTGCTGCTGGAGGTGGCGGTGCCCGGTGCCATCACGCCGGAACAGAAAACCGCCTGGCACGCCTTGGGCCAGGCCTATCCCGGCTTCGATCCGCGCGGCACCTGACCGCCCGAAGGAGACGCACGACATGCCAAGCAAGCCGATCACCATTGCGGCTGAACAGGTGCAGCTGCTGGACGATGCGCTCAGCCTGCATGAACTGGCCCTGTGCTGCCGTGTCAGCCCCGACTGGGTGATGACGCATGTGCAGGCCGGGGTGTTGCACGCCGAGCGCGGCCAGGGCGCCGCCGACTGGCGCTTTGCGAGCACCACGGTGGTGCGCGCGCGGCGCATCGTGCAACTGGAGCAGACCTGGGACGCCGACCCGCAACTGGCCGCGCTCACCGCGGATCTGATCGAGGAAGTCACGCAACTGCGTCGACGACTGCGGAATTTTTAAGGCAAATTGCTTTCCATCGCTTGTCAATCAAGCCTAAGCAGCTATCAAATCAGGATTTCAAGACGATGCTCCGAAGGCTCACCAGCCCCAGCTCGGACCCACCGTCACGCCCCAGCCCGCGCGGCTGTGGCGGCCGAAGCCGCCGCCCACCGACAGACTGACGCCGACGGGTGCCACAAAGACCGGAGCCGGCCGCACGACCCCCGGTGCCGGGCTGACCCCGATGGGCGGTGGCCCGACCGGCGTGGTATAGGCCGGCGGCGCCGGATAGCCGTACGCGCTGCCCGGCAGGGCGCCCGCTGGCGCCGTGACGACGGCCTGGCCGCTCGCCGGGTAGGCCGGCAACGGATAGCCGGCCGCGGGTGGCGGCGTCACCGGATAGCTCTGTACCCGCGCGCCCGCGTCGTACGTGTAACCGTCGTTGCCGGCGTACGGCTGGGCGTAGCCGTTGCCGGCCACCGGCACTTGCAGCCAGGCGCCCGGCTCCTGCACGGTACGCGTGCGGTAGGCTTGCCCGGCCAGTTCGTAGGTCACGTCGTAGCCGCTCAGGCGTTGTTCGTAGGCCGTACCGCAGCCATCGTAGGCGCGTTGCTGCGCTTCGGCCGCGTTGCCCAGGAACGCGCCACCCACCGTGCCCAGGATGGTGCCGGCAATGGCACCCGAGCCGCTGCCGATCTGGCTGCCCACCAGCCCGCCCATCAAGGCGCCCACCGCCGCACCGGCGCCACTGGGCGCATTGCCATAGGTCGGCATGCAGCGCGTGACAGGCACCGATTCGTAGATCGGCGTGGCCGACAGCACGCGCGCGTTCACCAAAGTCTGCGCCGATGCGCCGGCTGCCGACAGGACCAGCAGCCCCATGCCCAATGCAATGGCAGAGCGGGTTTTCATGGCGATCACACCTCCGATGCAGCGACCATCGATGGATGGTCTCGTTCAACGTATACACCTTTCAACGCGGTTCTGCCGAAGCCGGGCGACCAGCTTTACCAGGCTTTACCTGCGATATGCCCAAAAGTTTCGATCGGCGCTCCGCAGCCGGTGTCGCGCGGGTGGCGCCGGCGGGTCGCCAAGCACGGCCGGGGCAGGCACACTGGAGTCGGCACGCGCGTCCGCGCGAAGGAGCAGCCGACATGACCGATCCCGGATCAACCGCCACCGTGGCCGAACTCACCAGCCGCCGACAGGGCGGCGTGCTGTGGCTCACCATCAATCGCGAAGCGCGCCGCAACGCCATCAGCCCGGCGGTTCTGAACGGCCTGAGCGAGGCGCTCACCGCAGCCAACGCCGATCGCGACCTGCGTGCCATCGTGCTCACGGGCGCGGGCGACAAGGCCTTTTGCGCCGGCGCCGACCTGGCCACCGGGCAATCGTTCAAGTTCGACTACTCCGAACCGACGCAGGGCATCGCCAATCTGTTTCGCATTGGTCGGCGGCTCAATGTGCCATTGATCGCGCGCGTCAACGGCGCCTGCATGGCCGGCGGCATGGGATTGATGGCCATGTGCGATTTGGCCATTGCCGCGCCGCACGCCATCTTCGGGCTGCCCGAAGTCAAGGTGGGCCTGTTTCCGGCCCAGGTGCTCTCGGTGCTGCACGGCCTGATCGGCGCGCGTGCGCTGGCCGAGCTGTGCATCACGGGCGAGCCGATCACGGCGCAGGAGGCCTGGCAACTGGGCCTGATCAACCGCGTGAGCGACGACCTGGACGCGGGCGTGCAGGCGCTGCTCGAGCGCATGCTCGACAAGTCGCCCGCCGCCATCCGTCGCGGCCTGTACCTGATGAAGCGCGTGGGCGCCATGTCGTTCGAGGAGTCGATGGCCTTCACCGAAAGCCAGATCGGCCTGTTCGCGCTCACCGAGGATGCGGCCGAGGGGCAGGCCGCCTTCCGCGAGAAGCGCAAGCCCAGGTGGAGCGCGCGATGAGCGGGCCGAAGACCGTCCGCATCGGCGGCGCATCGGGCTTCTGGGGCGACTCCAGCGTGGGTGCGCCGCAACTGGTGCACAGCGGCCAGGTGGACTACCTGGTGTTCGACTACCTGGCCGAACTCACCATGTCGATTCTGGCCGCCGCGCGCCTGAAGAAACCCGAACTTGGGTACGCCACCGATTTTGTCACGGTGACGATGCGGGCCATCCTCAAGGACGTGCTCGATCGAGGCATCCGGGTGGTCAGCAACGCGGGGGGCGTGAATCCGCAGGGCTGCGCCGATGCGTTGCGCGCGCTGTCCGCCGAGCTGGGCGTTCGCGTACGCATCGCCGTCGTCACCGGCGATGACGTGATGCCGCAACTGGAGTCGTTGCGCGACGCGCAGCCTCCTGTGGCCGAACTGCAGAGCGGCGCGCCGTTGCCGTCCCGGGTGGTCACGGCGAATGCCTATCTGGGCGCCGTTCCGATCAGGGCTGCACTGGATGCGGGCGCGCAGATCGTGATCACCGGGCGCTGCGTCGATTCGGCCGTCACCCTGGGCATCCTGATGCACGAGTTCGGTTGGCAGACCGACGACCTGGATCAACTGGCTGGTGGCAGCCTGGCAGGGCACATCCTCGAATGCGGCTGCCAGGGCACGGGCGGGCTGTACACCGACTGGCAGGACGTGCCCGACTGGCCGCACATCGGCTACCCCATCGCGGAGTGCATGGCCGACGGCAGCTTCACCATCACCAAGCCCGAGGGCACCGGGGGTCTGGTGGCGCCGCAGGTGGTGGCCGAGCAGATGCTCTACGAAATCCACGATCCGGCGGCGTATCTGCTGCCTGACGTGGTGTGCGATTTCACCCAGGTCACCATGCACGCCGCCGGACCCGATCGCGTGCGGGTGCAAGGGGCCAGGGGGCGGGCCCCGCCGCCTTGCTACAAGGTCAGCGCGACCTGGATGGACGGGTTCAAGACTTCCGCCCAGCTCACGATCGTCGGTTTCGATGCGGTGGCCAAGGCGCGACGCACGGGCGACGCGATCCTCGTGCGCGTGGGTGAACTGCTGGCGACCCACGGGCTGGCGCCATTCAGTGCAACCAACCTCGAGGTGCTGGGCGCCGAAAGTACCTATGGACCGCTGGCCGATCCGGCCGTGCAGCACACGCGCGAGGCCATCTTGCGCCTGAGCGCGCGCCATCCCGACAAGGCCGCGCTCGAGCTGCTGGCGCGCGAAGTGGCGCCGGCCGGCACCTCGTGGTCGCCCGGCACCACCGGCGTGGGCGGACGACCGACGGTGTCGCCGCTGATTCGACAGTACGCCTTCCTGCTCGACAAGGCACGCGTGACGCCCGTCGTGCGGCTCGACGGATCGCCGGTTTCGGTGCCAAATCTGCCTGCACGGATTGATGACTCTGCCACAACAGCTATCAAATCAATAGTCGATACGACAGCCACCGTGGCTGCGGCAACCGCCGATTGGGTCGAGGTGCCGCTGCTTCGCCTGGCCTGGGCGCGGTCGGGCGACAAGGGCGACACGTCCAACATCGGCGTCATCGCGCGTCGTCCCGACTGGCTGCCGCTGCTGCGAGCGCAACTGACCGAGGCGCGCGTGGCGCAGCATCTGGCGCATCTGGTCAAGGGGCGTGTCACGCGCCACGAAGTGCCCGGCATCCACGCCTTCAACTTCGTGTGCGAACAGGCGCTGGGCGGCGGCGGCATGGCGTCGCTGCGCAACGACCCGCTGGGCAAGGGCATGGGGCAGATCCTGCTGGCCATGCCCGTGCGCGTGCCAGCCGGCTGGCTGGATGGCGCACCCGCACCGGTGCCACGGTCGTGATGGCGCGACAGGCCAGCGCCCCGGGTGCGTGCCCGGTGGCGACCGGGGCGGTGCCGGGGGTTGTCGTCGACACGAACCGCGTGCTGGACCTCTGGCTGTTCGACGATCCGGCGACCCGTGCGCTGCGCCACGCCATCAAGACCGGCGCGCTGCGCTGGCTCGCGGTTCCGGCGATGCGCGACGAGCTGGCGCGCGTGCTGGCCTATCCGCTGCTGGCACGGCAGCTGGTGCGCCGTGGCCGGACCGCCGACGAGGTGCTTGGGGCGTTCGATCGCTGGGCGCATCCGGTGGTCGCCCCGGCGCCGGCGGCGCTGGCGTGCAGCGATCCGGATGATCAGGTGTTCGTCGACCTGGCGGTGGCGTGGCGCGCCACGCTGGTCAGCCGGGATCGGGAGGTCCTTGTCCTCGCGGATCGCCTGCGTGCGTGGGGTGTTTCGGTGGTCGTGCGTGACGTCATGCCGTAACCTCCGCGCGAACAGAGGGTGGTGTCCGCGACTAGACTGGGTTCATGGTCACTCACATCAGGAGACTCGCATGGGTGTCGACAGCGGTTTCAAGCTCACTTATTCCACCATGTTCAACCCGCCGCCGGAGTTGCACCAGCGCTTCGATGCGGCCGTGGCCGAATTTCGCGCGCAGGGCATGGGGCACACCCACGGCCAGTGGATTGGCGGCGCCGACGCGCTGGGCGGGCCGACGTTCGACGTGCGCTCGCCAATCGATCGCGAGTGGCTGATTGGCCGTTTTGCGCAAGGCAGCGCCCAGGACGTCGACCGGGCCGTGCAGGCCGCGCAGGCGGCCTTTCCGGCGTGGGCCGCCACGCCGTGGCGCGATCGCGTGACGCTGCTGCGGCGCGCGGCACGACTGATCGAGGAGCGCGTGTACTCGATCAGCGCCGCCGTGGCGCTGGAAGTGGGCAAGAACCGCATGGAGTCGATCGGCGAGGTGCAGGAGACGGCCGATCTGATCGACTGGTATTGCGAGCAGATGGAGGCCAGCCAGGGATTCGATCGCGTTTTGCCCGACGATCCCCTACCCAGTTTCCGCAGCCACAACCGAACCGTGCTGCGACCCTATGGCGCGTGGGCGGTCATTGCGCCGTTCAACTTTCCGGTGGCACTCGCCGGCGGGCCGATCGGGCCAGCGCTGGTGGCGGGCAACACGGTGGTGTTCAAGGTTGCACCCGAGACTTCGCTGTCCGGCCGCCTGCTGCTGGAGGTGCTGCGCGATGCGGGCCTGCCACCCGGCGTGATCAACTTCGTCACCGGCGGTGACGCGACGGGCCGCGCGCTGGCCGAACATCCGCAGGTGGCCGGCATCACCTTCACTGGCTCGCACGCGGTCGGCATGCAGGTGCTGCGCCACGCCGTGCAGGGGCCGCACCCCAAGCCGTGCATCACCGAGATGGGAGGCAAGAACGCCACCATCGTCAGCCGCCACGCCGATCTGGACCGCGCCGCGCTGGGGCTGATGCGCTCGGCCTTCGGCTTGTCGGGGCAGAAGTGCTCCGCCTGTTCACGGGTGTATGTCGAGCGACCCGTGGCGCCGGCGTTGCGTGAGCGCCTGGTGCATCTCACGGGCGAGCTCGCCATCGGCGATCCGACCGTGCAGGCCAACTGGATGGGCCCGGTGATCGGTCGGTCGGCCTACGAGCGTTATGCGCGCCTGGTCGAACACCTGCGCAAGGTCGGGCAAATCGATGCGGGAGGCGAGTGGCTGACCGAGGGCGCGCTGGCGCGCGGTTTCTTCGTGGCGCCCACTCTGGCGCGCGCGCCGCTGGACGACGAGGCGTGGGTGGATGAGCACTTCCTGCCGGTGCTGCTGATCGGCGAAGTGGATTCGGTCGACGAGGGCATCTCGCGCGCCAACGCCAGCGCCTACGGCCTGAGCGCTGGTTTTTATGGCACACCGGAAGAAGTGCTCCATTTCCACGAGCACATCGAGGCGGGGGTGACCTATGCCAACCGGCCGCAAGGAGCGACCACCGGCGCCTGGCCCGGCTATCAGCCGTTTGGCGGCTGGAAGGGTAGCGGCAGCACCGGCAAGGCCATCGGCTCGTTCTACTACCTGCCCCAATACCTGCGCGAGCAGTCCCGCACGGTGGTCGAATGAAAAAAAGCGCCCGACGGGGCGCTTTTACGGAGGACCGGCGCAGCACGCGCCTCAGAGCGACTTCTTGAGCAGATTGCCGATCTCGCCCACGATGCCGCGGCGAAACACCAGCACGCACACGACGAAGATCACGCCCTGCACGACCGTGACCCAGGCACCCAGCTCGGCCAGGTAGTTTTGCATCGTCACGATCACCGCGGCGCCCACCACCGGGCCGAAGATGGTTCCCATGCCGCCCACCAGGGTCATCAGCACCACCTCGCCCGACATGCCCCAGTGCACGTCGGTGAGCGAGGCGAGCTGGAACAAGATGGCCTTGGTGCCACCGGCCAGACCCGAAAGGGTGGCCGACAGCACGAAGGCGCGGTGCTTGAACTTGTCGGCGTCGTAGCCCAGCGAGATGGCGCGCGGCTCGTTCTCGCGGATCGCCTGAAGCACCTGCCCGAAGGGCGAATGCACGATTCGGTAGATGAGTGCGAAGCCGGCCACGAAGATGACCAGCACGAAGATGTACATGGCCGTGGGCTGCGACAGATCGATCAGACCGAACAGCTTGCCGCGCGGGACGGCCTGGATGCCATCTTCGCCGTGCGTGAACGGCGCCTGCAGGCTGAAGAAAAACACCATCTGCGCCAGCGCCAGTGTGATCATGGCGAAGTAGATGCCCTGGCGCCGGATCGCCAGCATACCGGTGATCCAGCCCAGTGCACCGGCGCAGACCGTGGCGAAAAGAATGGCCAGCTCGGGCGTGAAGCCCCAGACCTTGGCCGAGTGCGCCGCGGCGTAGCCGGCGCTGCCGATGAACATGGCGTGTCCGAACGACAGCAGGCCGCCGAAGCCGAGCAACAGGTTGAAGGCGCAGGCAAACAGCGCGAAGCACATCACCTTCATCATGAACACCGGGTACACCCCCACCAGGGGAGCGCCGATGAGCACGACCAGCAGCACCACGAACACCACCATGTGGGTGCGGGTGACCGCCTGGTCGCGTGCTGCCGCAGAGCCGGATGCCTCGGTCGGGGTATTCACTGCAGTGGCCATGGGCTCAGCTCTCGGTGCCGAACAGCCCCGCGGGGCGGATCAGCAGCACGATGGTCATGATGATGAAGATGACGGTGGTCGAGGCTTCTGGGTAGAACACCTTGGTCAGGCCCTCGATCAGTCCGAGGCCGAAGCCGGTGACGATGGCACCCATGATCGAGCCCATGCCGCCGATCACGACGACGGCGAAGACGACGATGATGAGGTCGGCGCCCATCAGCGGTCCCACCTGGTAGATCGGTGCGGCCATCACGCCCGCCAGCGCGGCCAGCCCCACGCCAAAGCCAAAGGTGAGCGTGATCATGCGCGGCACGTTGATGCCGAAGGCCTGCACCAGCTGCGGGTTCTCGGTGGCCGCGCGCAGGTAGCCGCCCAGGCGCGTGTGCTCGATCACGAACCAGGTCGCCAGGCACACGACGAGCGAGGCCACGATGACCCAGGCCCGGTAGTTGGGCAGGAACATGAAGCCCAGGTTCTGTCCGCCCGAGAGTTGCGACGGGATCGCGTAGGGCAGACCGCTGGAGCCGAATTCGTTGCGGAACAGTCCCTGGAGAATGAGCGCCAGACCGAACGTCAGCAGCAGTCCATAGAGGTGGTCAAGCTGGTACAGGCGCGCCAGCATGGTGCGCTCGATCACCACGCCGATGGCGCCGATCACGATGGGCGAGACGAGCAGGGCCCACCAGTAGTTCATGCCCAGCTTGTTGAGCAGCAGGTAGGCCCCGAACGCGCCCATCATGTAGAACGCGCCGTGGGCGAAGTTGATGATGTTGAGCAGGCCGAAGATGACGGCCAACCCCAGTGAAAGCAGGGCGTAGAAGGAGCCATTGATCAGCCCGATGAGGAGTTGCCCCATCAAGGCCTGCATCGGAATGCCGAATATCTCCATAGCGTACTGCCCCGCCTTTCGTCAGTGCCGGGTGGCGATCACTTGACCAGAGGGCAGCCGCCGTCCTTCAGGGGACGGAAAGCCTGATCGGCCGGGATCGTCTGCACCAGCTTGTAGTAGTCCCACGGGTACTTGGACTCGGCGGGCGATTTGACCTCGAACAGATAGGCCGGGTGGATTTTGCGACCATCGACGCGGATCGTGCCTTTGCCGAACAGGGGATCGTCGGTGGGCAGCTTCTTCATCTCGTTGACCACCTTGATGCCATCGGTGTCCTCCTGCAGGGCATCCACCGCCTTCAGGTAGTGCAGCAGGCCGGAATACACGCCTGCCTGCACCATGGTCGGCATCCTGCCGCCGTGCAGGGCGCCGAATCGCTTGGACCAGGCGCGGGTACCGTCGTTCATGTCCCAGTAGAAGGTTTCGGTCAGGTTCAGGCCCTGTGCCGTTTGCAGACCCAGGCCGTGGATGTCGGAGAGGAACACCAGCAGTCCCGCCATCTTCTGGCCGCCCTTCACGATGCCGAACTCGGAAGCCTGCTTGATCGAGTTGATGGTGTCGTTGCCAGCATTGGCCAGTCCGACGATCTTGGCCTTGGAGCCTTGCGCCTGCAGCAGGAACGAAGAAAAGTCGGTGGTGCCCAGCGGCACCTTGACGCTGCCCAGCACCTTGCCGCCGCTGGCCTTGACCACCTCGGAGGTGTCCTTTTCCAGTGCGTGGCCGAAGGCGTAGTCGGCGGTCAGGAAGAACCAGGTGTCTCCGCCGGACTTCACCACCGCGCTGCCCGTGCCGTGCGCCAGCATCCAGGTGTCATAGGTCCAGTGCACGGTGTTGGCGTTGCAGGACTTGCCCGTCATGTCCGACGAGCCGCCGGTGGAATCGACGAAGACCTTGTTCTTTTCCTTGACCACCTCGGCCACCGCGAACATGACCGACGAGGTCGGTACGTCCAGGATCATGTCCACGCCTTCGGAGTCGATCCACTTGCGCGTGATGCTGGAGCCCACGTCGGGCTTGTTCTGGTGGTCGGCCGAAATGATCTCGATCTTCAGCTTCGATCCGGTTTGCTTGAGATAGTCCTCCATGGCCATCTTGGCGGCCACGACCGAGCCGGGGCCGGCCAGATCGGCATAAGGTCCGGACATGTCGGCCAGCACGCCGACCTTGACCACGCCGCCCGAGATGGCGGCCTGCGCCGTGCCCGTGAGGGCAACCCCCAGGCCTGCGATCAGCGAGCACAACAGTTTGCGTTTCATGGCGACTCTCCTTGAGTGATGAATAAAAGAAAAAATCAGACGCCCAGATACTGGTGCAGCATGTCCATGTTGCCCTTGAGCTCGGCGTTGCTGAATTCGCGCAGGATCAGGCCGCGCTCCATGATGTAGAAGCGGTCGGCCAGCGGTGCGGCGAAGCGGAAGTTCTGCTCGACCATCAGCACCGTGAAGCCGCGCGTGCGCAGCGTGCGGATCATGCGCGCCAGCGCCTGCACGATGACCGGCGCCAGCCCTTCTGAAATCTCGTCGAGCAACAGGATCTTGGCGCCGGTGCGCAGGATGCGCGCCACCGCCAGCATCTGCTGTTCGCCGCCCGACAGGCGCCCGCCCGGGCTCGCCTTGCGCGCCTTCAGGTTGGGGAACATGTCGTAGATCTCGTCCACGCCCATGCCACCCTCGGCCACCCTGGGTGGCAGCATCAGGTTTTCCTCGCAGGTCAGCGAGGTCAGGATGCCGCGTTCCTCGGGGCAATAGCCGACGCCCAGCCTGGCGATGTGGTGCGGCGCCAGCTTGACGGTGTCGCTGCCGTTGATCTCGATCGAGCCGGTGCGCTTGCCCACCAGGCCCATCAGCGCGCGCAGGCTGGTGGTGCGGCCGGCGCCATTGCGCCCCAGCAGGCTGACCACCTCGCCGGTGTGCACTTCGAAGTTGACGCCGTGCAGGATGTGCGACTCGCCGTACCAGGCGTGCACGTCCTTGAAGCGGATGGCGGTGGATGCGGTGGTGTTCATGTGCGCCAGCCCTTCAGTCGCCGATGCCTTCCAGTTCCTCGTCGCTGCTGCCCATGTACGCTTCCAGTACCTGGGGGTTGCGCGAAACCTCGGCGTATGGGCCTTCGGCGATGACGGCGCCGAACTGCAGCACGGTGATGGTGTCGGCGATGCTGCCCACCACGCCCATGTTGTGCTCGACCATCAGCACGGTGCGGTTGGCGGCCACCTTCTTGATCAGTTGCGTGACCAGTTCGACGTCCTCGTGGCCCATGCCTTGCGTCGGCTCGTCCAGCAGCAGCAGTTTCGGGTCCATCGCCAGTGTGGTGGCGATCTCCAGGGCACGCTTGCGTCCGTAGGGCAACTCGCTGGCCGGCAGCGACGCGAAGGTGGCCAGACCGACGTGATCGAGCAACTCCATGCAGCGGCCGTTGAGCTGATCGAGCGTGCGCGACGAGCGCCAGAAGTTGTAGGCGGTGCCCAGCGTGGGTTGCAGCGCGACGCGGACGTTCTCCAGCGCCGTCATGCGTGGAAAAGTCGATGAAATCTGGAACGAGCGCACCATGCCGCGACGCGCCACCTGGGCGGGCTTTTCGTGCGTGATGTCGGTGTCTTCCAGCAGTATCTGGCCGCGCGTGGGCTCCAGAAACTTGGTCAAGAGGTTGAAGCACGTCGTCTTGCCCGCACCGTTGGGGCCGATCAGCGCGTGGATGGTGCCGCGCTGAACTTTCAGATTCACGTCGCTCACCGCCACGAAGCCCTTGAACTCCTTCACGAGTCCGCGCGTTTCCAGAATGATGTCCGAGCTCATGCGTGTCGGTGATGGCGGGAGTGATTGGCGAAAAGGACGCGGTGATTATGTCCGATCGTTCGCATCGCTTTCGTAGGGGTTTCCGCTGGCTGCGACCAGCGCACGTCGCTCAGGGCTGCTCGTGGGCTGCCGCCGGTTCGGGCGCTGGCGCGGCCGCGCTGCTGGCGCCCGACTCGGTCCATTCCCTGGGCACATGGGTGGGTGTGACGGCGCTGGGAATGGCGCGGTGGGCGCTGGACTGCTCGGGCACCAGGTGCGTGACCGCCGCAGGGTGGGGCGGGCGCCGGTGCGTCAGCTCCTCGGCGATCTGCACGGCGGACGCCGGGCGGCCGGCGATGGTCGGCCGGATGCCCGGACTCATGGCCAGTTCCGCGGCGGTCGGCATGCGCGGTGCGAAGCTGTGCGCGTCGGCCAGTGGCCAGTACAGCCGGTAGGTGTTGTGCTGGTTCTGCAGATCGTCGAGGATGGCGCCGAAGCGCATGGTCGGCATCATGGCCGACAGCAGGCGCACGCGCGTGCTGTCGACACGCCGCACGATGTGGTGCGTGTAAAGCTGGTCGGGGTGCATCAGGCCGGCGGCCTGCAGCAGTTCCTTGAGTGCGTGCAGCGTGTTGGCGTGGTACTGGGCCACGCGTGGCGCCTTGTCGGTGACCACGAGCGCGCGCTCGCGGATCGGATCCTGGGTGGTGATGCCGGTCGGGCAGAAGCCCGTGTGGCACACCTGCGCCTGGATGCAGCCCAGTGCCATCATGAAGCCGCGCCCCGAGTTGCACCAGTCGGCGCCCAGTGCGAACATGCGCGCCAGGTCGAACGAGTTGATGACTTTGCCGGCCGCGCCGATCTTGATGCGGTGGCGCAGGTTGACGCCGATCAGCGTGTTGCTCACCAGGTTCAGGCCTTCCTGGACCGGAGCGCCCATGTGGTCGGCGAACTCGATCGGCGCCGCCCCGGTGCCGCCTTCGGCACCGTCGACCACGATGTAATCGGGCGTGATGTCGGTCTCCAGCATCGCCTTGACGATGGCAAACCATTCCCAGATGTGGCCGATGCACAGCTTGAAGCCCACGGGCTTGCCGCCCGAGAGCTCGCGCAGTCGCGCGACGAATTGCAGCAGCTCGACGGGCGTGGAGAACGTGCTGTGCGCCGAGGGGGAGACGCAGTCCACGCCCACCGGGATGCCGCGCGCGGCGGCGATCTCGGCCGTGACCTTGGCGCCCGGCAGCACGCCGCCGTGCCCCGGTTTGGCGCCCTGGCTGAGCTTGATCTCGACCATCTTGACCTGCGGATCCCGTGCCTGCTCGGCAAAGCGCTCCGGATTGAAGCTGCCGTCGGCGTTGCGGCAACCGAAGTAGCCCGAGCCAATCTCCCAGATCAGATCGCCCCCGTGCTGGCGGTGGTAGCGGCTGATGCCGCCTTCGCCCGTGTCGTGGGCGAAGCCATCCATCTTGGCCCCCAGGTTCAGCGCCATGACGGCGTTGGCGCCCAGCGCGCCGAAACTCATCGCCGAGATGTTGAACACGCTGGCGCTGTAGGGCTGGGTGCAGGGCGAGACACCCTCGCGCGGGGTACCCGGCTGCCCGCCGATCCAGATGCGGAAGTCGTGCGATTCGATGTGCGTGGTTTGCAGCGAATGGTTGATCCATTCGTAGCCGTTGGCCCCGACGTCCAGCTTGGTGCCAAACGGGCGCACGTCGGGAACGCCCTTGGCGCGCTGATACACCACGCTGCGCTGGGCGCGCGTGAACGGCTCGCCCTTGTCGTGGTCGCCCTCGACGAAATACTGGCGGATTTCGGGGCGGATGAATTCCAGCATGAAGCGCAGGTGCCCCAGGATCGGGTAGTTGCGCAGCACCGAGTGGCGCGTTTGCGCCAGATCCCACACGCCCAGCGCCACCAGCGCGCCTGACAACAGGAACACCGGCAGGCCGCGCCCGAAGCCGATCATCGAAAACAGGCTCAGCACCAGGGCCAGGGCGCACAGTGCCAGCGTACTGTAGCGAATGGTGCTGGCGTAGGTGATTTGGGTTTGCATCAGAAGGTCCTCGCAAAGCCCGCCCCGTGAAGCGCGGTGGGTTCCGGGCATCTTACTGAACGCCCGGCTCGGCGCCCAGTGCCCGGGTCGGTGTCCCCGGGGCGCGGTCAGGGCGATTCGACGAAGGACAGCAACCGGCCCAGCGCGTGCGCGACCGTTTGCGCGCGCACCGCCGCTCGATCGCCGGTGAACTGGCGGCATTCGGTTTCGCTGCGCCCAGGCACCCGCCAGCCAAACCACACCGTTCCGACCGGCTTGTCCGCGCTGCCGCCACCGGGGCCGGCTACGCCGGTGACGGCGACGCCGATGTGGGCATGCGAACGCGCCAGCGCGCCTTCGGCCATGGCGCGCGCCACCTCCCGGCTGACCGCTCCGTGCACGACGATCAGTTCGGCCGGCACGCCCAGCAACTCGGTCTTGGCGGCGTTGCTGTAGGTGACGAAGCCGCGCTCAAACCAGTCGCTGGACCCGGCCAGGTCGGTGCAGGCGGCCGCGATCAGCCCGCCGGTGCAGCTTTCGGCGGTGGCCAGCATCCAGCCGCGGCTCCGGAGCGCCCGAGCCAAATTGGGGACGATTTGTGCCGTTTCGGCCCATGTGAACTGCCCCGGCAGCTCATTGTTTTGCAGCATAAATGGTCACCCAGCACGCCACAGCGCGATCACCAGCAACGTACAGAACGCGGCCACCAGGTCGTCCAGCACGATGCCCAGGCCCGCGCGCCAGCCGCGGGCGCCGTGCAGCAGTCGGTCGGCCCAGCCCACCGGCCCGCGCTTGACCGCGTCGAACAGGCGAAACAACGCGAACGCCGCGACCTGTGCCCAGAACCCCGCAGGCAATACCAGCCACAGCACCAGCCAGAAGGCGACGATCTCGTCGGCCACGATGGCGCTCGGGTCGGGCTGGCGAAGGTGCTCGGCTGCCACGGTGCAGGCCCACCAGGCCACCGGCAATGCAGCGAGCAGGAGCCAGCCCAGTTCGGCCGCGGACAGCCAGTGCGCCAGCACCGTCCACGCCAGCCAGGCCCACAGGGTGCCCACCGTGCCTGGCGCGACCGGCGAGAGGCCCGCGCCGAACCCCAGCGCGATCCAGTGCGCGGGGTGCGCGCGCAGAAAGCGCGCGCCCGGGCGCGCGGGGTCGTCGATGGCCCCGCCTTCTTCGGGCGGCTCGGCCCGCTCGCCTGGCGGTTCGCTGGTGTCAGGGGTGAGTGGCCGCGCGGAGAGGTCGGTCACATCGTCGCGGTCTCGGGCGGACAGGGCCATCGGGTTCGCCTCGCGCTCAGTGTTCGCGCAGCCGGGTGTCCTTGGGCCAGGTGATCGTGTGCCGGGCGCTGAAGGCCTGCGCGGCACCTGCGGCGAGTGGCTGCTCCCAGGCGATGGTGCCCGGCTGGTCGTGCCAGCGCTGGGTCTGCGGCGCGGGGTCGTAGCTCGACTCGACGCGCACGTCTTCGTGCTCGGCCACGGGCGCGGCGTCCAGCACCTGCAGCGTGATCGGGTCGCGGTGGCGATTCTCGACCACGTAGCGGCGGCTGTCGATGCGTTCGTTGCGGCTGCCAATGAAACCCCCGGTGCCCTGCTGCTGCTCGGGTCGCTCGACGCGCACCGTCACCAACTCGTCGCGCCCGAAAGAGAACCCGTTGCGGCTCGCGCTGGCGGCATCGAAACGACCCGTGCCGACGAATGCGCCGTCGCGATACAGCGCCACGCTGCCGGCGGGCCACACGCCGGGCGGGGCGGCGAAGTCGGCGATCAGGTAGGCGCTGGCGTCCAGCGCCGGCGTGGTGCGGACCAGCAGCCGAGTGTCCAGGGACTGCTCGCCCAGAACGAGCGCCACACGTTCTCCGTTGGTCGGGACGTTGACGCGCTGCGGCACCGCGAACTCGGTGGCGAAACTGCCCTGGAACACGCTGACGTCGAAGCTCGGCACGGCGCTGGCCTCGGTGGCGCCCTTGGTGGCCATCGCGCGCGCCGACGATGGGGCGGGGGCTGGCGCGGCCATCATGACGGGCGACGGCGGCGCCGGTTCGGGCGGCTGGATGCCCACCCGCCACGGCCGGGGCAGCGGGCCCTGGGTGGCGGCACCGGGCTGTCCCGTGGACAACGTGAGTTGCACGTCGCTCCAGTCCTCGCCGGTGTTCTGCGCCACCTGGGCCAGGCGCACGAGCCGCAGCTTGCGCGTTTGGCTGTCCAGCAGCGCGCGATAGGCGGGCTGCCAGCCCGGCCCGCGAACCTGGTAGGTCAGGCGCAGCTCGCCACCTTGCGGCGCTGACAGCGTGACCTGCACCATGCTCACGGGTTGATCCTGGCGGCCGGTGCGCTCGCGCTCGGCGAGCAGGGGCTTGAGGTCCTGCTCCAGCGTTTCCTGCTGGCGCGCGAGTTGATGCCGCCGCGCCAGCGCCTCGCGGCCGGACTGGCGCAGCGCGGCCACGGTGGTGCCGATCTGCGCCGGATTGGGCGCGCGGGTGTCGGCGCCGCTGCCCGCCTGCTCGAAGCTCTTGAGGTAGCCGGTGGCGTAGTCGATGCCCGTGGCCTCGGCCTTGAGGGCGGCGATCTGGTCTTCCAGCGCCCGGATGCGTTCATCCAGCGCGCTGGCGCACGCGCGCCCGGCCAGCTCGCGCGGCTGCTGGCGCACGGCCATCTCGCCGATGCGCACGGTGGCGTCGCCGCTCACCTGCAGACTCGCTGCGTCGAGGCCGGTGGGCAGGCACCCGAACACCGCCTGCCGCGCGCCGGGGGCCACGCGCAGCACGCGCTCGACCGTGGCGCTGCCGGGGTAGAGCGTGACGCTGGCCATGCGCGAGGCGCCAGCCGGTGTGGCTGCGGTCTGCGCCAGAGCGGGCGCAGCGCAGGCGACGGACAGCAGCGCGCCACACGTCCATCGGCGGGCGGAGAAACGGGAATCGTCGAGCATGGGAAGTCCGGGCGGGGAAAGGGAATGAGTCAATACTACTGTGCGCCCGGGGCGTCGATGCGCCGGGTCACGCGAAATGGTCGAACGAGCGCCAGGCGCCGGCATCCAGCGACCGACCCTGTCCGTCTGTTACGCGCAGGCCCGGCGCGACCTCGATCCGGCCGATGCGCGTCACGCGCGTGGCGGTCTGGGTGCCCGCATCCAGCACGCCGGCGCGCGCGGCCGGTGGTGCGGTGAAGACAAGTTCGTAGTCGTCGCCCCCGGCAAGCGCGGCGCTCCGGGCGATCTCGATGGCCGGCTCCGCCGCGGCCCCCGATGGATCGAGATTGGCGGTCACCGGTTCGGCCGCCTTGGCGGCATCCACCGTGGCCCCCACGCCACTGGCATCGAGGATGTGGCCCAGGTCGCCCAGCAGCCCGTCGCTCACGTCGATGCAGCTGGTGGCCATGCCGCGCAGCCGCCGACCCAGCGCCAGTCGGGGGGTGGGACGCTCCAGACGAGCGCGCAGCCGCGCCAGCACCGGAGGAGCCAGTGTCCACTCGCCGCGCAAGGCGCCCAGCGCCAGGCGTGCATCGCCCGGCGTGCCGCTGATCCAGAGGTCGTCGCCCGCCCGGGCGCCATTGCGCCGCAGTGCCTGCCCGGCGGGAACCTGGCCGAACACGGTGATGCACAGGTTG
>CAZGOL010000001.1:0-9470 GCA_964527755.1 uncultured Ottowia sp. | reverse complement strand
GCGCCGCAGTGCCTGCCCGGCGGGAACCTGGCCGAACACGGTGATGCACAGGTTGAGCGGACCCGCCGTGGTGTCGCCGCCGACCAGCGGGCAGTCGTGCGTGCGCGCCAGGCACAGCAGGCCGTCACCGAGCGCGTCCAGCCACGCCGTGTCGGCGGCACGCTCGGGCGGCAAGGCCAGGGCCAGGGTGAAGGCCAACGGCTCGGCGCCCATGGCGGCCAGGTCGCTCAGGTTGACGGCCAGCGCCTTGTGGCCGAGCGCGGCGGGGTCGACGTCGGGCAGGAAGTGGCGGCCCTCGACCAGCATGTCGGTGCTGACGGCCAGTTGCATGCCCGGCTCCGGTTGCAGCAGTGCACAGTCGTCGCCGATGCCAAACGCTATCGATTGCGTAGCTGATTGGGCAGACTGCGCAATCCAGAATGCCGCTTTTTGCTTGAAAAACCGGTTGATCAGCTCGAATTCGCCCATGGCGCGGCAGCCTCGCTCAGAAGCCGCCGCCCAGCTCCATGGCGCGTTCGCGAACGCGGTTCATGCCGTCGGCCAAACGCCGCACGCGACCGGCGCGGCGCAGCGCGGCCTTGAGAAACGCCATCATCAGCGGGCCGCTGTCGAGGACGTCGCCCGCCGGACTGCTGCCGTTCATCTGGAACTCGGGGTGCCATTGAACGCCCAGCACGAAGGGGTGGGCGGTGTGGCGGATGGCCTCGGGTACGCGGTCGATCGGGCTGCGCGCCTCGATCACCAGGCCCTTGCCCAGTTCGCCCACGCACTGGTGGTGGATGCTGTTGACGCGCCGCGGCTCGTAGCCGTAGATGTCGGACAGCTTCGAGCCGGGGACGAAGTGGACCTCGTGGATCAGGCCGTCGTAGCGATCGAGGTCCAGGTGCGCGATGGCGCCGGGCCACTGGCTGGGAATGTCTTGCACCAGCGTGCCCCCGCAGTAGACGTTGAGCAGTTGCGCGCCGCGGCAGATGCCCAGCACCGGTTTGCCGGCCTCGATGAAGCCGCGCAGCAGGCCGAGCTCGTACTCGTCGCGGATCGGATCGCAGTCGCAGTCCTCGCGCCAGGGCTTGGCGCCGTAGAAGCGCGGGCTGATGTCGGCGCCGCCCTGCAGCACCAGGCCGTCGAGCTGCTCGACCACGTCCATCAGCGGCGCGCGCCGGCGCTCGCTGATCGTGCTCTTGTCGACGAACGGGATCATCAGCGCCACCACGCCGTGCGACATGATCCACTGCGCCATGTTGCTCTCGAGAAACTGCAGGCGCTTGCGCGGCAACCCGGAGCCGGGCGGCGGCTGGTGCAGCAGGCGGGCCGAGATGCCGATGCGCAGGGTCATGACGCGGATTGTTCCACTGTTTGGCGCCGCGTTGGATGGTGCTCCCGTGAAGTTGTTCCACAACGCGCCGAACCTGGCGTCGTTTTCAGCGCGAACGAAACAGCAGGCTGGCCTGGCGGATCACTTCGGCCAGCAGGTCTTCGCGGTGCTGGCGCTCGCGCAGCCAGCGCGCATCGTTGCGGTTGTCGCGCACTTCGGCCGCCAGCAACGCGAGCGCGCCATCGGCCTGGCAGTTGGCGGCAAAGGGCGCGAGCCGCTCGAAACTCGCCAGCAGGTGCTCGCGCAGCGGCAGGTGCTCGCCGGTGGCGGGGTCGACGTATTCCGCCTCCAGTCCGAAGCGGCAGGCCTGGAAGCGGTTGAAGCTGTAAACCAGGTAGTCGTCCTCGGTCGGCGTGAACGGGCGCTCGCCCTGGAACCACGCGGCCAGGCTCTGCACGTAGCCCGCCAGCGCGGCGGCGCGTTCGATGGTGAGCGGCGTGTCGAACACGCGCACCTCGATCGTGCCGTACTCTGGCTTGGGGCGGATGTCCCAGTAGAAATCCTTCATCGTCCGCACCACGCCGGTGCTGGTCATCTTGTCGAAGTACCGCTCGAACTCGGCCCAGGTCAGCACGCAGGGTGCGCGCCCCGACAGCGGGAAGGCGAACACCGAGTTCAGCCGCGCCGAATCGAACGCCGTGTCCTGTCCCTGCACGAAGGGGCTGGAGGCCGCCAGCGCGATGAAGTGGGGGATGTAGCGCGACAGGCAGTGCAGCGTGTAGAGCGCGGTGTCGGCGTCGGGGCAGCCCACGTGCACGTGCTGGCCGAAGATGGTGAACTGCTTGGTCAGGTAGCCATACAGCTGGGAGAGCTGATGAAAGCGCGGCTTGTCGTAGATGCGCTGCTGGTGCCACTGCTGAAACGGGTGCGTGCCGCCCCCCACCACCGCGATGTTCAGCTTGTCGGCGCAGGACACCAGCGCGTCGCGGATCTGGCCCAGTTGCTGCTGCGCGTCGCCCCACGTGCGGCAAACGTCGGTGGAGATCTCGATCATGCCCTCGGTCATCTCGGGCACCACCGAGCCGGGCAGCTTGTGGCGGCCCATCAGGCGCAGCATGTCGTCGGCGTAGTGCGCCAGGTCGTAGTCGACGGTGTTGACCAGTTGCAGTTCCAGCTCCACGCCCAGCGTGAGCGCGTCGGACTGCTGGAAGGCTTCCAGCGTCATGGGCGCGTCTCCTCGTAGCCGCGCGTGGGCGGCGGATTGCGCTGTTGAAGCGGCCGCGCCGCCTCGCCCGCCCGGATCAAGGCAACGCTCACGGTCACGGCGCCCAGCAGCTCGGTGATCAGGATGAGTGGCAGCGCGATGGCCGCCACCTGCGTGCCCACGCTGTGCGAGGCCGTCACGAACTGGGAGGTCAGCAGCAGCGCCACCGCCGACATCGGCACCAGCGTGGCGCCCACCCACAGGGTCTGGCGCAACGACATGCCGGTGCCGAAGCCCGTCAGCCCCAGGCTGGCCACCTTGGACCCCGCGCGCACCACGATCAGAGCCAGCGCGACGCCGATGACCTGCACACTCCAGTCACCGCGCACCGCCATCGCCGACACCAGCACGAACATCACGATGGACAGCATCGAGGCCGCGGTACCCAGCTGGCGTGGCCACACCCAGGGTCTCGGATGCACCTGCTTGAGCGCCAGACCCGCCAGCAGCGCCGCCAGCGGAGCCGAGCCGCCCAGCGGTGCGGCGCCCGCCACGCAGGCGGCGATCAGCGCCAGGATCACGATGGCGGTGTCCTGACTGGTCGGCCGAAGCAGGCGCAGAGCCACGGTCAGCAGCGCCGCCAGCAGACCACCGGCCAGCGCCGAGATGCCCAGCACGCTGGCCGAGTAGGCGAGCGAGGCCAGCAGCGTTCCGTCGCCGCGGTCGATGGTGCGCAGCATGGCGGTGCCCAGCGTGAGCGCGTACAGCGTGTTGAGCGTGGCCAGCGCGATCGCGCGATCGGTCACCGGTCCGCCGGCCCGCATGTCCACCACCACGCGCATCAGCACGGCGGGCGACGCCGCCACCGCGATCACCGCCAGCGCGCGCACCACTTTCACGTCGAGTCCCAGCGCCCGCAGCAACACGAAAGCCGCGATGAAGGTCAGGACCGACTCGGCCACGCTCTGCACCAGCACCATCGGGTTGTGGCGGAACCAGCGCAGCGACAGGCGCGCGCCCGCCTCGAACAGCACCACGGCGATCCCCAGTTCCAGCAGGAACAGGCCCACACCGGCCAACGGCCAGGTGGCGCCGGCCAGACCCGCCAGGCCGGCCAGCGTGCCCACCAGCGCGTAGCCGATCACCTTGGGCGCACCCAGGCGGCGTTGCATCAGATGGCCGGCCAGCGCGGCCGCGCCCAGCAGGACAGCCCATTCGAAGGCAATCAGGCCCGCGTCGAACTCGACGCCGGCGGCCCAGGGGGGAACCCATTGTTCGGTCAAAAGCGATGTTCCTTGCTCGCGGCACGGGGTGCCGCCGGGCCCCGTTGCGGGGCATGTGCCGCCCGATTCTTGCCGGAGCGGCCAGAAGGTCGATGCTAACCCGATGCGTCGGCGCGGGGAACCTCGGTGGTCTGCGGTTCCTGCTCGCGCGGCGCGGCCGGGGTGCCGATCGGCAGCAGGAATGACCACGGCTCGCGCAGCAGGCGACGCCCCATGGCTGCGTAGATCCGCCGTCGGTCGACGCCGGCCACGTTCTGCGCCGTCAGCGCCAATCGAAACGCGAGGTAAAAGCTGACTGCAAGATCGAGAAACCCCGTGATGAGGATGCCGCCCGCTGCCCACCACAGCGCCGGCTCCTGCCACACGCCGGAACCCAGATGCTGTGCCGCCACGGCGATCTGGCCCGACACCAGCGTGACGTGGCGCACTTCGACCGGGATGCCGAAGAAGCCGACGACGGGTGGCACCAGCCCCAGCAGCAGGCCCAGCGAGACGTTGGCGGTCCAGCTCGAGATGCTTTCGCCCCAGTAGCGGCCCCAGCGCCCTGCGCGCGCCGCTCCCAGCCAGCGGGTAAAACGCGGGTGGTAGGCGATGACCGAGTCCAGCCGGTGCAGCACGAACCAGTTTTCCACCCAGCCGGCGATGATGCTGGAGGCGAACAGCAGCGCGCCGGTGACGATGGCGAACGGAATGGTGCGCCCCAGCATGTGGTGTTCGGCGAGGATCGTCCGCGCGTGGGCGTCGCTCACCAGCGAACCCCAGCCGGCCGCCGCCCAGGCCATGGCCAGCGCGAAGGCCACCACCAGCACCAGCACCACGTTGCCGACGATGGCGACGGCCTGCGAACGCAGCAGGTGCACCACCTCGGTGACGAAGTCCTCGTACGCCTGCGGCGAATCCAGCGCCTTGAGCCGTGCGGCGAGCGTGGGCGCCGTCATGGCCGGCTGCTTGGTGGCCACCGTCCAGTGCAGCAGCATGATGATGACGAACGAAATGGCGTAGTTCAGGCCCGCCGCGACGCCCCCCCAAAACGCCGACAGGCCCAGCGCCATGATCAGCAGCTTGGTGATCGTCGTCACGGCCATCACGGCGCCCCCGCCGGCGGCCGCGCCCAGCATGCGCAGGTATTGGCGAGCGTCGTGGGCGATGTAGTGCTCGCCCGTTTCGGCGTTGCGCTCGGTGACCTTGGCCGCCAGCAACTGCGTGCTGTCGCGCACCAGCGCGCCCACACTGGCGCTGTCGCGGTTGACGCGCACCAGGTGTGACAGCAGTTGCGAGGTGGCCAGCGCGGGTTCGTCGGTTTCCAGGCACAGCAACAGCGCCTTGACGCGGAGGATGCGCTGGCGCAGTTGTCGCAGCTGGAACTCGATGTGCACCGAGATGCCGTGTTCCTCCAGGTGCGCGTACACGGTCGAGGCCGCGGCGCGGCAGGCGTCGAGCTGTTCACGCAGCTCGCCCAGCGCCACCAGCGCCGGCGCGCTCGCGCGTCCGTGCGCCGTCACCGCCTGGCGCAGCGCCTCGAACCCGATGGGCAACCGCACGAAGGGGCGCTCGCGCTGAACCTGCGGCGCCATGCGCGTGCGCACTTCGGCCGACTGCCCGGTCGCGCTGATCTGGCTGATCGCGTAGGCCAGCGCGTTGAGCAGCGTGCGCAGCGCGTAGTTGGGCGCGGTGCCCTCGCCCTGGCCGCCGAACAGCACGCGACGCAGGCGTTCGAGCACGGGTTTGTCGAGCGCGCGCAGCCACTGGCTGTCGAATTCATGCGGAAAGAGCAGCGGAAACAGCTCGCGCAGATCGGTGGTTTCCGGGGTGGCCGGAATCAGCCGGCGGCGCAACCGATCGACCAGTTCGCTGAAGAACGCGCTGCGCGGGGCAAACCCCAGGTCGGCCAGCAGCGGCGTGGCGTCGACTTCGGTCAGGAACTCGCCCCACCACTGGTGCCAGAGCTTGAGCCACTCGGGGTGCTGTTCGGCGGCGTTCAGCAGCGCGCGCACGCGCCCCACCGCGAGCTCGGCGTCATCGCGGTCGCCGCGTACCCAGTCGAGCAGGCGCATCAGCCACAGGTGGCGCTCGGCCAGCGGTGCCTCGGGGTCCAGCGTCCACAGCAGCTCCGCCAGCTCGATCCCTGCCTGGGCCATGTCGCTCAGTGCAGCACGCGCGCTGCGCCGCCGCGGGCGGTGCCGGCGTCGAGATCGAACGAGGGGATCGGCACGTCGAAGCGCTCGCCGTCCACCGCAACGCAAAAGTAGCTGCCGTGCATGGTCCCGTGGCTGGTTCGCAGCTGGCAGCCGCTGGTGTATTCGAAGGCTTCACCCGGCTGCAGCAGCGGTTGTTGGCCAACCACGCCCAGCCCCTTGACTTCCTCGGCGTGACCGTGCGCGTCGCGCACGATCCAGTGCCGCGCGACCAATTGCGCCGCCACGTCCCCGACGTTGTGCACCGTGATGGTGTAGGCGAAGCCGTAGATTCCCTGGTCGGGTTCGGATCGCTCGGGCAGGTAGCGCGGCTCGACCGCGACGCTGAACTGGTACTTCGGCATGGCGGCAATGGTAGCCGCCGTTCGCGTGGTGCACCGGCGCTGCGACAATCGCCAGCCATGAGCACCATCCACCGCATCGCGCCCTCCATCCTGTCGGCCGATTTCGCCCGGCTGGGCGAGGAGGTCCGCCAGGTCGTCGCCGCCGGCGCCGACTGGATTCATTTCGACGTGATGGACAACCACTACGTGCCCAACCTCACGTTCGGGCCCATGGTGCTCCAGGCACTCAAGGCGCATGCGCGGACGCCCGCCGGCGCGCCGGTGCCGCTCGATGTGCACATGATGGTGCAGCCGGTCGATGCGCTGGCGCAGGCCTTCGCGCAGGCGGGAGCCGACCTGATCAGCTTTCACCCCGACGCCACGGCGCACGCACACCGCAGCGTGCAGGCGATCAAGGCCGCGGGGTGCCAGGCGGGGTTGGTGTTCAATCCGGCGACCCCGCTCCATGTCCTGGACTGGCTGATCGAGGACATCGATCTCATCCTGATCATGAGCGTGAACCCCGGCTTCGGCGGGCAGTCGTTCATCGAGAGCGCCCTGTACAAGATCGAGGCCGCGCGTCGACGCATCGAGGCCTCTGGCAAGGACATCCGGCTGGAAGTGGACGGCGGCATCAAGGTCGAGAACATCCGCCGCGTGGCCGATGCCGGGGCCGACACGTTCGTGGCGGGCAGCGCCATCTTCGGCCAGCGCGATTACGCGACCGTGATCGGCCAGATGCGCGATCAACTACTGAAATCATAGCTGCTCTGGCCTGATGGACGGGCGTCAAGCCAAGCTTTGACTGAATGCTGATTTGATGCGAGTCCGCCGCACGCTCGACCGCCACCGCGCCGCCCACGTCGCGCGTGGGAGCCGCGCAGCCTCGACCGGTCAGTCATTCGCTCGTGGCGGATGGCCATGACAGCGCGCCTCAAGCTGGCGCAACCCGTGCACGCCTGCGTGCTGGATCTGGACGGCACGCTGGTGGACACGCTGGGCGACTTCGAGGCGGCGCTGGCCGTGATGCTCGCCGAATGGGGACGCCCCCCGCTGACCCGCGCGGTGATCGCGCGCCTGGTTGGCAAAGGCAGCGAGCACCTCATCGAGGCGGCTCTCGTGCACGCGGGGGTGCTGCGTGGGCCGCCCGATTCGGCCGCGGGCCAGGGCTTGCTGCGGGCCGCCATGCGCAGCTATCAGGCGGCCTACGCACACGTCAACGGGCGATTTTCCAGCGTCTATCCGGGCGTGCTCGATGGACTGGCCGCGCTCAAGGCGCACGCGCTGCCGCTGGCGGTGCTCACCAACAAGCCGCGCTCGCTCGCCCACGCGCTGCTGGCGACCAAGGCACTGGCGGGTTATTTCGACCACGTGTTCGGCGGTGACAGTTTCGCGCGCAAGAAACCCGATCCGCTGCCGCTGCTGGAGACTTGTCGGGTGCTGGCGACCCCTCCGGCACAGACCCTGATGATCGGCGACTCCAGCAACGATGCGATGGCGGCGCGCGCCGCTGGCTGTCCGGTGGTGCTGATGAGTCACGGTTACAACCATGGCCGGCCGGTGAGCGAAGTGGGTGCCGATGCCTGTTTTGACCGGCTGTCCGAACTGGCGGCGGTCCTGGGCGCTGCCCGGGTCTGACGGCCTGGCATGGCGCAAGCGCCAGCGGGCGCTTGACTGACGGGGAGATCAGGACGAGTCGCTGCTCCTGCCCAGCAGCGCGTCCTTGAGCTGCCAGTCTGCCGGCTTTTCGCCGAGCCAGATGCGCATGAGCGCCTGAAAGAACGCCGGGTCCCTGAAGGGCTCGCCGGCGCTTTGCCCGTTGATCGTCAGCACCATTCCGGTGCCGGGGACCCAGTCGATATGAAAGCTCTCGCCCGCCTTGAGTCGCTGACGGTCGGAGAATACCTTGCTCATCCGGAGAATGGCGGGCGTCAGCCGAGCGGCGGCGCTGCGGTCCAGGTTGTCCTGGAGGCCACGGGTGAACATCTTGCCCAGCTCGTCGGCGTCGATTTCCCGCAGCATCGTGATCGAGAGGCGCCTGGGCATTTGAACGGAGAGCGCATCGTCGACGACGGCCGATCTGGTTGGCAGATACAGACTGGCGATGTAGACCTTGAACACCGCCTTGTAGCGCACGCCGGCACCGTTCAGCGCGAGCGGCGTGCCCGCCACCGTCGTCTGCTCGGGCAAGTCATGACCAGCCAGTTCCCGGGCATGGGCCAGTGTCGCATCTCCAAGGGCAACGCCCGAAATCAATCCTGCAGCGGCCACCGCCCTGAGGAGAAGCCGAGACCTGGATGCAAGGAATCTGTTCATGATGACAACTGAAATAAAACGAACGATCGTGCGAATAAATGAATTCTCACCCCACATCGGATGGCCGCCAATCGGGAATACCCGAATCCAGGCGACGATCCAGCGAGGTGGCGGCGCCTGCATCGGGCCGGTGTCGAACCTTTGCTAAACTGGGTGCATGTTCGCTCTTCGCACTGTCAACCCTCGGCTGGGCCTGGCCGCCCAGGGGGCGTGGCCCTGGCGCAAGCCGACCCGCTGACATTGCTTGATTCGCGCCCGCAAGGGGCGCATGGGTGGCACCCCATTGCGGGAGCCTGAATGGAAAGAACGAACGGCAGGGCACGCTGCCACGGGCGCTGGAGGCCCGACACCCGTGATCACCGAACTCGAATTCAAAAGCCTGGCCGGCCAGGGCTACAACCGCATCCCCCTGATGAGCGAGGCGCTGGCCGACCTCGAAACCCCGCTGTCGCTGTACCTCAAGCTCGCCGGCGGGCCGGGCGGCGGCAAGTACAGCTTCTTGCTCGAATCCGTCATCGGCGGCGAGCGCTTTGGCCGCTACAGCTTCATCGGCCTGCCGGCGCGCACGGTGGTGCGCTCCAGCGGCTTTGGCGACGCGGCGCGCACCGAGGTGGTGACCGACGGCCAGGTGCTGGAGACGCACGCCGGCAACCCGCTGGATTTTGTCGAGGCCTATCACCGCCGCTTCAAGGTGGCGCTGCGCCCGGGGCTGCCGCGCTTTTGCGGCGGGCTGGCGGGCTACTTCGGCTATGACGCGGTGCGCCACATCGAGAAAAAGCTCGAAAACACCTGCCCGCCCGACACCCTGGGCACGCCCGACATCCTGCTGATGCA